>CACXXD010000223.1 GCA_902771445.1 uncultured Prevotellaceae bacterium | reverse complement strand
GGTCAGGGTGCTACGAAGGCCGAGGCTCTTGGCTATCTGAACGACCTGCGCAAACGTGCCTATACGGATAAGTTGGCAGCACCGATCTCTGACAGTGAGTTTACGCTTGACTTTATGCTTGATGAGCGTGGACGTGAGATGTTCTATGAAGCCCAGCGCCGTACAGACCTTGTGCGTTTCGGCAAGTACACGGGTGATGAATACGTCTGGCCCTGGAAGGGTGGCGTGGCTGGAGGAAAGGCTGTCAGCAATTTCTATGCCGTCTATCCCATTCCCTCCGACGATATTGGCTCTAATGAGAATCTGAAACAGAATGAAGGGTATTAAATAATTGAGAATTGATAATTGAAAATTGATAATTATGATTACCAAGAATATAATGAAATCAATCGGTGTCTTCTGTGCTATCTGCGGTATGGTCGCTTGTGCAGATGACACCACGGAGCCCGTGCTGCAGTTGCGACAGGCGGCTACGCTGAATGCTGTCAGCCCTGCCGACATAACCATCACTAAGGACAACAGCACGGCACAGTTCCCTGAGATTACTTGGGAGAAAGCCAACTATGGCAATGGGGCAGCTGACCAACAACAGTAACCAGAAGAGCGTCGTCATCGGTGAGACGGGCGACACGAAACTCTCGTTTACCAATGCTGAGATGAACAAGATTCTGGCCAGCATCGGTGCCTATCCCGGACAGGCTTACGACTTCACCGTATCGCTGAAGTCAACGGCTTTCGACGTGTATCAGAACGAGGCTACGAACACCGTGGCGTTCAAGGCTACGCCCTACGACCCGAACGTGGATGATATTGACTGGCCATACGCCTACGTGGCCGTTGGCTATCCAAACTGGGATTATACGACGGCCTATCTGATTGGTGACCCCGACGGCGACGGAGCCTATCAGGGCTGGGTACAGTTTGACGATGCCACGACCTACGCCATCCTCGACGGCAAGGACGTGACGAAGGTGCTGGCACAGGGCGAAGTAACCGACGACGACAAGGGCTTCGTGGAGGTGAAGATGGAGGCCGACGGAACACTGAGTCAGTCGTGGGCTTGCAACACATGGGGCGTCATCGGCGATGCCACCTCTGGCGGCTGGAGCGACGATACGAAGATGGAATACGACCAGAGCACGCGCCTCTGGACGGTGATTACCTCAATGACCGACAAGGAGTTTAAGTTCCGCGCCAACAGCGACTGGACGATTAACTACGGTGGCGACGGTGTGACGGAGAACGGACTGGCTCCGAGTGGCGATAACATCAAGGTGCCGAAGGAGAGTGCCTACATCATTACGCTCGACCTGACCAATGCCGGACGCTATACCTACGCGATGGAAGAGACGACCATCGAAATGAGCAGTGCCTTCATGACCCTGCCGTGGAGTCCTGAGGCTGAGAGTGCATACAAGGTGGTGTCTGAGGCCCGCGACTTCAAGTATTCGGGGGCTTACTACTTCGCTGCGGGTACGGAATTCAAGTTCTATGACAGTGGCTCGTGGATTGGCATCGTGGGCGACATCAGTTGGAACGAGACCCGCACAAAGGGCGACTTCGTGATTGGCGACGGTGCGAACATCGTCATTACTGAGGGGGCCTACTACAAGATTACGGCTGACACGAAGAAGATGGTGGCCTCGCTGGCAAAGACTGGCTGGGAGGTGATCGGCGACGCTACGGCTGGCGGCTGGGACAAGGGCCAAGTGATGGATTATGATCCTGAAAGCGAAACTTGGTCAACCACGCAGGACGGCCCGAATATCCACATCAATGCCGGAACCTATAAGATTGTGCTCGATGCGAATAACAACACAGCAACCATTACGGCAGTTTGATTCATACATAGGTATTTAGTTAGTAGTTAGTTTAGTAGAGGACTGCTGGACGAGAAGTTCCGGCAGTCCTTTTCAAATCTCAAAATCATTTGGCTTATGAAATTGAACAAATCCTTTTCTCTTTTCCTCTTGTCAGTTTTGGCAGCTTGTTCTGCGCAGAAGGATGAGCCGTTGCAGCCATTGGACGATGTGATGATGCAGGCGTTCTATTGGGATGTGCCTGTGGATGACCAGGCAAAGGATGGCACATGGTGGGATCACCTTTCTTCGTTGGTACCCGAACTGAAGGCCGCAGGCATCAGCAGTCTGTGGACACCCATTCCCGCAAAGGGTAACTGGGGCATCTATGATAGTGGCTACGGCATCTACGACCATTATGACCTCGGGAACTACGACCAGAAAGGAAGTGTAGAGACACGCTATGGCAGTCGTGCCGAACTGGAACGGATGATTGGCGTGATGCACCAAGCAGGCATTAAGGTCTATTCCGACGTGGTACTAAATCACCTCTATGGCGGCAATGAGAACTTCGAGGC
>CACXXD010000222.1 GCA_902771445.1 uncultured Prevotellaceae bacterium | reverse complement strand
AGACATTCGTAAAGAGATGAACGACATCCTTGCAGATCAGAATGACATCAACGAAAGTACCCGTGCCCAACTTGATGCCATCAGTACGGCTCTGGCAGAGCTGCAATCTTCAAGGTCGCAAATTGTGACCTTAAAGCCACGAAAGCCCATCGGTTTCATCCAACCTGAAGAAAACGATGAGGAGGATAAAGAGGAAAAGAAATAACACATACTCCGTCGTGATGACGGCTTACATTTTGTTTTTTTGCATAGTACTAAATTTAAGGTTAACATTTTTAGAAGCCGTCGACATTCACATGCCGGCGGCTTACATTTTATCCAAATCGCACAATGGGGACTGTCCCTTCTGTGCGAGCAATATTCTATTTTAACACTTTGAGGACTGTTTTTGGTTGCTTCGGAAATTCCCTATAAATTTGCAACGTATTTCTACCGTTGAACCAATAATTTGATTATATATACTTGTACCGATTAGAAGAAGTAGTAAGCCCCGAAGCTGATGCCGTGGAACAGATTGAAACCGAACTCGTTGCTGCGTGCAACATCCTTCATCCAAGTGTGGTTGTAGTAGAGACCATCGCCGAGGTGAGAAGCCAGCGTTACCTTGTCAGACACGCTGTAGGCGACAGCAGGGATTACGGTTACGCTGAACTGGTTGAAGATGTTCTCAATGCCCTGAGCGTGAGCGATTCTATACTTCAGACCGCTGATAACGAAAAACGCGAAATTGCCAGCCTTGACAAAGGTGTAGCAGGTATAAGGATTGATGCTGTAGGCGTTGACATTCGAGAGCGTCATGCCGGGCATGCCGTACTTGCTGCCATCGACATCGCTTGAGTGACTATAACCGAGGGCGATGGCAACGCTGAAGTTACCGCTCAGACTGTAGCCAATATCAGGAGCAATATTGAGCTAGCAATATTGAGCTCCAAAGCGGTGTGGCCACTGCCATTGGTGTGATTGGTGGTGAAACCTACCTCACCACCAATCCATACCTGAGCATTCATAGTAGCAGCTACTGCAAGGGCAGCAAGAGATAACAGTATCTTTTTCATACTGTAAAATAGTCAAAACCTATAATGGTGTCGACGAAGCGATGGACGTAGTCGGCTGAAGTCGGAGGCCACTGGAATCCGAGGCGGTAGAGCACCTGGGTGGTGTAGTCGTTGGTCGATTCAATCCAGCGCGTCTTATGACCAGTCCCCATATCGTAGGCCATCAGCGGGCGTAGCAGGGGCACGAGGTCGGGATTCTCCATGACGCCTTCGAGGGTTCGCTGGAACTCTTCGGGCTCAACACGCTTCAACGTGATGCCCGCCTCGGCAATACCAGTGAGGATGTCGGACATGAACTGACGATGGGTATTGTAGGGATGGAACACGGTGCAGTCCTTCGGCGTCTGCGCCAATAGCATGATGGCATGCGCCACCTCGTCGATAGGCGAGAGTTCGAAACGCTGATCAAGGGCATCGTAAGGCATCATTCCGATGATCACGTAGGCACGCAACATCGCCAAGAAGTTGTTGGTGTTGAAGTTGATCTGGAATTCGCCGTCTTTCTGGCGTGCCGAGAGGTTGCCCACACGCATGATCTTCGCATTCAGACCGTGGTGGGCAATGGCGTCGAGCACCAGTTCCTCGGCCTTGAACTTCGAATAGACGTACTTGTTGGCATCAATGTTCTGCCCAATGTAGAGGCTCTGCTCCGACAGTCTGACCTCAGGCCCGGGGACATTGTCGACGCTGATGCCGGCAATGCTGTTTGTCGGGAGAAGTGCTTCACGTTGGCCACACAGTTGATGACCGTCAGGCCACGCTTGTCGATGCCTTTAAGTGCATCAGGCTCCGTGATCTCGGCGGTGAACGCTTCCACCCGTTCCTCAAAGTGGTCAAAAACTTCTGTTTTCCCAAAATAGTAGTAATAGAGGGTTTTGAGGCGCACCATCGGGTCGGAGCCCGGCTCACAGCGCAGCGGACAGAGAATGTGACCGTCGTAATTTGTCAGCAATTCATGGAGGATGTGAATGCCCAGATAACCGGTAGCACCGGTCAAGAGCACATCGCCGACGGGCTGGAGCACATCGCCGACGGGCTGTCGCTCACCGTCGCGGAAAGTGTTGAGGACGTTCTTGTCCAAAACGGGAATGAAGGCAGCGTATTCGGAATTGTCCATAGGACTTGGCTGACTGGTCGGAACAGACGGAGCAACCGCGCCTTGGGTCTTCGTATTACCGCTCACATATTCGGCGAGAGCCTTCGGTGTCTTCAAGTTGAAGAGGTCGTTGAAAACGATCTGCACGCCGTGCTTACTGGCCTCCACAATCACCTTGATGGCATTGATACTGGTACCGCCTATCTCGAAGAAGTCGTCGGTGGCACCCACTTGTTCGATATTGAGCACCTGGGAGAAAATCTGGGTGAAGAGTGTCTCCGTCTCGCCTTCGGGAGCCACATAGTCGTTCGCTCGCTTAATCTCCGGAGTGGGCAGCGCCTTACGGTTTATCTTGAGGTTGGGCGTCATCGGCATCGCATCGAGGCGCATATAGGTGTCGGGCACCATGTATTCAGCCAGCGAAGTGCCGGCAAGTGCCTTGTGGATATCCTCATCGGTGAGTGCGCAGCCATTCTCCATGCGCAGCCATTCTCCAAAGTGTAGTAAAGCACCAGATGCTCGTTGCCCATCACTTTGCGTACCTCCGCAGCAGCCTGGCTGATTCCACTTATGTTCAGAGCCTTGCTTTCAATTTCGCCAAGTTCGATACGGAAGCCGCGCAATTTCACCTGCGTGTCGATACGACCCATATACTCTATCTGGCCGTCCTCATTCCAGCGGCACAGGTCGCCTGTGTGGTACATACGGACAGGACGTCCCCAGCGGTCTTCTTTGACGAACGGACAGTCGACGAACGACTGTGCCGTGCGCTCGGGCAGTCGCCAGTAGCCGCGACCTACCTGGATACCGGCAAAGCAGAGCTCGCCCGCCACGCCCTGTGGCACGAGGTTGCCCGCTGTGTCGACAATGAAGTTCCAGTTGTTGGCAACACTCTGGCCAATGGGAATATTCTCCACCCTCCGGCCTGGAGCGATGCTATAATAAGAGGT
>CACXXD010000221.1 GCA_902771445.1 uncultured Prevotellaceae bacterium | reverse complement strand
TTTCCGCTATCCTGCTGTTTTCTATCGCTTTGTTCTCGCATGCCCAGACCGGAACATGGTCCGGTAAACTGGATGTTCAAGGCACAAAAATATCCCTTGTTTTCCATCTGGACGAAGAGAATCCAACGATAGATTCGCCGGACCTGGGCGCAAAAGGGATTCCCATAGAGGTTACGAGGACGGCTACCGGAAGTATTACCATCAAGGTGCCTTCCATCGGAGCTACGTATGAAGGCCTTTGGTTGATCAAGCAAATTGCGGGGACATTCAAACAAATGGGAGCTTCTCTACCTCTGACACTTACGCCGGGTGAAGAAAAGCTCAATCGGCCGCAGACTCCGGTGGGACCGTTCCCCTATACCACGGAAGAAGTCTCTTTCGCCAATGGAGACGCTGTGCTGAAAGGGACGCTGGTACTGCCGGATGGATATTGCCGCAAGACGCCGGTCCTTATCATGGTCACTGGCAGCGGTCTCCAGAACAGGGATGAGGAAATCTATGAGCACAAGCCTTTTGCAGTGATTGCCGATGCACTGGCCCGCGCCGGGATAGCGACGCTGCGATACGACGACAGGGGCTTTGGCGAGTCCACAGGCGACCTTGTCCTTTGTACAACGGAGGATTTGAAAAACGACGCGCTTGCCGGTATCGACCTGCTGCGGGAGCGCTTCGACAAAGTGGGTGTCATCGGCCATAGCGAAGGCGGTACCATCGCGCTGATGCTGGCCGCAGAGAATAAGGCCGATTTCATTGTTTCGCTGGCCGGGATGGTTGTGTCCGGCAAGGAAACACTGCTTTGGCAGAACCGCGTCTCTCTTGCTGCGGCAGGTATTCCTGCCGAAACCATCGACAGCTATTGCAAGGCGCTGGAGACGGTGTTTGATGCCAGCACGGCCGGGATGCCGCTGCCTTCGATATCTCAATTTGATCTCCCTGCGGCTCTGTCGCAGAATCTCTCCGCTGTCATGCGGCAGCTCAGCATGCCCTATCTGAAGCATTTTGTGACGCTGGACGTTCGCCCGCTGCTGGGCGGCATCAGTTGCCCCGTACTGGCCCTGAATGGGACCAAGGACATGCAGGTGGAAGCCGAGAGCAACCTGGGAGCGCTTCGGAGCGGCCTGCCTGACAACCCTTGCAACAAGTTGGAAACGGTAGAAGGTGTAAATCACATGTTTCAATATTGCCAGACAGGGATGACCACCGAATACAGGGACATTGAAGAAACCTTTGCACCGGAGGTGCTTGAGACGCTGGTCGAGTGGTTCTCTAAATTCAAGTAGTGAGGTAAATTCCTATTTATAAAAATGGATTTGAATAAAATTATTGATGCTTTGCGTCCCGATGTTCGTGGGAGCGCAGACGCTGACTTTCACAGACCACGAGCCGATGGGCAACATGCGGACGCAGGTAACTCGGCAGTTCTTCCGCCTTGTAGAGCAGGAAAGCAAGGGGCGCATCCGCATTGACCACCATTGGAACGGCGAACTTTCATCGAGCTATGATGCCTACGAGACGGTGCGCGAAGGCACTAAAGCCGACATGGCTACGGTAGTACCCGAATACGATAGCCAGCGGATGCCACTCCACCAGTTGTTCAAGAGTTTCCTGGCAGGACCCTCGGGCGAGGCACAGGTCGCACTTATCCGCAAAGCCTACAAGACGATTCCCGAACTGACAGAGGAGCTGCACAACGCGGGCATCCACCCCGTGCTGGTAGCTACGGGCTATCCCGTGGGCTTCTATAGCCGAGAGCCGATGGCAGACCTCAGTGCGCTGAAAGAGCAGGCGTGGCGAACTGCCAGTTTCTGGCACATCAGTTATCTGGAGAATGCAGGAGCAACGAACAAACGCATCCCCTGGGGAGAGCAAGTTTCCGATTCGCTGCGCTCCGGAGCCATCGACGGCATCATGGTGAACATCGACAGCGGATGGGACATCGGTGCCCACCGTGCCGCCCCTCACCTGTTGGTGTCGCAGGAACTTTGGTTAGGGCACATCTATTTAGTGGCGATGAACCTCGACCGATGGAATGCCCTGCCCCCGAAGGACAAGCGAGCCATCGAGCGTGCGGCAAGCAAGACCTACAAGGCGATGGGCAAGACGATGGATGAGAGTTACGAGCAGATGCTTCAGCAACTGAGCAATGAAGGCTGCACCGTACGCCGCCTCACGCACGAGGAAGTGTCCGATTTCGTCACAAAGAATCCGAAGGCACGGCAGACGTCCGCCGCGTATTCGAGAAGCTCCGTTCCTTGGTACAACATAGTGCAAAGAGGAAACAATAGAAAACTACAGTTATGAATACGGAACTCCAAAAGTGTATGAATGGCGAACTGTACGATTGTGGGTGGTGTTCCCGCTAAAGTAATCAAGATAATAGAACTATCAAAATGAAAAAAGTAATTGTCATTTCTACGAGCCTGCGTCATGGCTCAAACAGCGACATGCTCGCTGAGAAGTTTATAGAAGGTGCCAAAGCAGCAGGAAACGAAGTGGAGAAGATTTCGCTTGTGGGCAAGAGCATCCAATTCTGCAAGGGCTGTATGGCTTGTCAAAAGCTCGGGCGTTGCGTCATCAAGGACGACGTGAACGACATCATGGCCAAGGTGCTGAAGGCTGATGTCATCTGCTGGGCAACCCCTATCTACTATTATGAGATGAGCGGGCAGATGAAAACACTCATAGACCGCATGAATGCGATGTACGAGCAGGATTATGCGTTTCGTGATGTCTATCTGCTGACTACGGCTGCAGAGGATGAAGCTGAGACCCCCAAACGTGCAGAGACAGGACTGACGGGCTGGATAGACTGTTATCCAAAGAGTCGTCTGGCCGGTACGCTCTTCTGCGGCGGCGTGAACGAA
>CACXXD010000220.1 GCA_902771445.1 uncultured Prevotellaceae bacterium | reverse complement strand
GCTTAGTGTCAGCAAGGACTTCTGCAAACGTCGCCTTAACATCAAGCTCTCAGGCAATGACCTTTTCAATGGAGGCATCAATCGCTTCACGCTCTATAGCAATCGCATGATGTTCCGCAAGATGGAGGACAACGACTCCCGCTGCGTCACCCTCTCCCTGCGCTACAGATTCAACGTTACTCCGTCGAAGTATAAAGGTACGGGGGCAGGTAATGCGGAAAAAAACAGACTCTGAATCTCACGAGGTGCTCCTATGGCAAAAACTTTACCTGCTTCATCATTACAAGGAAAGAGAATGGCCATAGGACACCTCTACATTGAATAAAAGAAATTGTATAAATAACATTAAATCCGCTATCAAACATGAAGTTTTTCCTTAATTATTTGTCCGTTTGAAAGTATTTCCGTAATTTTGCAAAAATTTCGGTGCGAATAAATGTTAATTCAAGTAACAAGATGACTATATCTCAGATAGTTGAAAAGAAGTTCAAACGTACAAAGGACAAGTCGTTGCTGTTTGCGTCAGACTTTCCGGAATATGACCAAGATTACATTGGCGACCTGCTCTCTATCTATGTCAGGGAGGGCAAACTTGTTCGTCTGGCTAACGGTGTCTATCTGAAGACGACCGTCACCAAGTTCGGCCCCGTGTTCCCCAGTCCAACGGAGATAGCGGAGGCCCTTGCCGCAGAGAACTACTTCGGCCTTTCTACGCAGGTTCCCATGAAAATCGTTTTCCTGACAAACGGCTCTGCCAGGAAACTGACAGCAGGAAACACCACGATTGAGTTTAAGCGTGGGGTTCCCAAGAACTTTGCATTTAAGGACAAGACGATGGCAACCCTCTGTCTGGCTCTGAAAAGCATCGGCAACGGGCATGTGACAGACGAACAAAAGAGCGTGTTAAGGAACTTTCTGAACGACTACATCCAAGAGCATGACATCAAAAGTGACCTGAAACTCATGCCGCAGTGGATTCAGAAAATGTTGAACGAGATTATAAACAAAGAATCATGATAAACTGGAGAGAACTGACAAAAGATGAACAGATAGCCGCCTTGCAGAATGTGGCTGGAGCGAAACATATACCGCCACAGGCCGTTGAAAAGGATTTGTGGGTAACAACAATCCTGCAAATCGTCTTTTCCCTGCCCTTTGCCGACAGTCTGGTTTTCAAGGGCGGCACTTCTTTGAGCAAGGTGTTTGGTAAAATCGAGCGCTTTTCTGAAGACATCGACCTGGCCATCGACCGTACATATTTCGGCTTGGAGGGAGATCTGACCAAGAAGCAACTGAAGAAGTTGAGGAAACAGTCCTCCACATTCGTGCGTGACACTTTCCTCGGCGAGTTGCAAGAGGCATTCCGCCAGCATGGACTTACGGAACTTTCAGCCACTGCCGAGCCAGACGGAGAAGGTGATGCCACATACCCGGAGCCGCGAAAAATCTTCATCGAATATCCAAGCCTCTTCCGCGAATCTCTCGACTACATCAAGCCGCGAGTCATGTTAGAGACTGGCGCACGGTCACTGATAGAGCCAACGACGTCGGTACAAGTGAAGAGCCTCGTGGAAACGGCATTCCCCGACGTATGCACAGCCTCCGTCAATCCGTTCATCCCTACGGCAGTCATCGAAAAGACCTTCTTGGAAAAAGTATTCTTGTTGCACGAACTGTTCACCACCAATGCAGGATGGCACGCCAACAGGAAGTCCAGACACCTGTATGACTTGGAGAAGATGATGGACGAGCCGTTTGCCGAGCCGACCATCCACAACGATGAACTTTGGGAGTCCATCAGTCATCACCGCCAGGTATTCACCAGCATGAGGGATGTTGACTATACGCCAGATGTCAGGAAGCGCATCGTTCTTGTGCCACCGGCAGACTTCATGAAAGAGTGGAGAGACGACTACGAGGCCATGCGCAGCACGATGGTGTTTGGCCCCTCCCTCGCATTTAACGCACTCATAGAGAGACTGCATCTGCTTGAAGAGCGTTTCCATCAATAAAAACAACGAGGTTTAAATCACAACATATAATCAAGCGACGATGGAACAGAAATTCGGGAAAAATAGTATTGATATTGAGGCGCTGCGCGAGTTTTGCGAGCGCGAGGGCAAGATGGTGGAGTATCGCAAGGGCGTCACGTTTAGCAGTATAACTGAATAAAACAAAGAGCAATATGGCACAGATAGACGATTTCTTTATGTACGAGAACCGCGTGGAGGGCATCACCGATG
>CACXXD010000219.1 GCA_902771445.1 uncultured Prevotellaceae bacterium | reverse complement strand
TAAATGAGTATAACGCCAAGATTAAAATAGAAAGAAAAAGTATGAGTTGATAGCGCATAGGTACCAGTGCTGTTATGGAATGGAAGGAAGAGCCAGTTGTTTCTGCCAGTGAGCCGGAGAACAAACGTGATGAGTACCAAGGATGCTCCCATGTTGAGACGGTACCTCAGAGAATAAACGACAAGATGAATGAGCAGGCTAAAGGGATGACAGGCTGGTAAGAAGCCAGCATAGGATGAAAGCAACCATTGGAGATTCATGAAAGATAATGGGGACGGCAAAGCCCAAACAGAGACTTGTGCTACTGGCCATACGGGCATGACTGTAGACACAGCACATCAGACATGACACATTGATAAATAGCTTTGTAGAACTTGTAATAGCTGGCCTAGAGTGCCCAGGCTGATTACGGCGCAAATATGAAACCACCAAACATTACTCAGGCAACAGCCTAACGAAAGGTCATTTTTGCGTATTCACTCCTGCGTTTCTTGTTCGCTTCCTTATTCTTGGCGCATCACCAAAGAATAAGGAAGCCAGGCTTTTTCGCCTGGCATTACCTTTATTGGATTAGATCCTTCCTTCTTCCATGTAGGAGTAAAAACACCCGTCAGTCACTATCACATGGTCGGCTAAGTGGATACGCATGACATCGCAAGCTTTCTTCACGCTCTGAGTCAGCATATCATCATACTTGCTTGGATGGAGATTACCACTGGGATGGTTATGGCATATGGCCATGATAGTGGCATTATTAAGAACTGCTTCACGCATGATGATGCGCACGTCAACACTTACCTCTGTCAGTCCTCCCATGCTGATGCACTCAGCCTTTATAAGTCTGTAGTTGTTGTTCATCAGCAGGATGTAAAAATGCTCTGTTTCCAAGTCCATCATCTTCGGCAGCATATAGTTATAAATACGTGTGGCGGTGCCCATATCGGGCTTGAGTGCTGCCATTGCATTCTGCCTACGCTTGCCGAGTTCTACGGCTGCAAGCACTTTGCAGGCGGTAGAGGTGCCCACACCTTCTACATCGTTGATTTCATCGAAACGAGCCTTGCCGAGATTGTTCAGGTTTTGGTCGAACTTGTCGAGGAGGTTTTGAGCGATGTCAACGGCGGTGTTCTTGCTCGTTCCGCTGCCAATGAGGATGGCGAGGAGTTCAGAGTCAGAGAGCGATTTCACTCCATACATCTGAAGTTTAACACTTGGGCGGTCTTCGTTTGCCCACTGTCTGATGGTCAGTTTCACGGTTCCTGCCGTGGCAGCCTTTACTGCTGTAGTTGTATTCATAATCTTGAATTTTAATTAAGTTGTTTCTTCTTGAACTGCTTTGTCTTTGCGAGGAACATGGCCATTCTGACGTGTGCGCCTGCCTGCTCCATCTTCTCACGGAAATCATCGGAGGTTCTGCCCGTGGTGCAGATGTCATCGATAATGAGGATGCGCTTGCCTTGAAAGAAGTCCGTGTCAATCCATACGTTATCCTCGGCTGCATGTTCTCCGCTGATATGAACCTTTTCACGTTTGCCGATAACCTTGATGTGGTCGAAGCCGTTGATGGCACCTGTCTTGGCACATACATTCTCGGAGAACTTACGGAAACGTCGGGTGTAGGTGCGCTGACAACTTGCAGGGATGCAGACAATGATGGTGTCTTTCAAGTCCATGAGCGAAAGAGTCTTTGCAAAGAGCCTTGAAACTCTCTCGGTGGCGTACTTACGACCACTTTTCCATGTTCTGCGATTTTGCTTTTTTTATGCGGATTCAGGAGCTGTGAAGTGAGTTCCTATTGAATCAAGTCCGAACTCCGTGAACCCTTCGTTTTTTTTGCGTATTTCTATCGCCGTTTGTTTCGTTCCTGCGGCTTCAAGAAGGTCGCTGAATGGATAAGGCAAGTTTTTCAGGCAAAATACTACCCCTGATAAGGGTGTGGAGATTTTCCCGGAAACCCTTGCGGCATGAACTTTCCATTCCATAAAGCGGGTTTACCTTTGCCACAGGAACGTATCTAACGGGCGTAACGGAAATACACAGCGAAGGTTCACGGTTCGGACG
>CACXXD010000218.1 GCA_902771445.1 uncultured Prevotellaceae bacterium | reverse complement strand
GCACCAAGGAGGGTATCACCAGGGCTGCCCTGCTGGAGGGTAAGTGGAACGCGAACACTTACGTGAAGGGCGTGCACATCCGCTTCCGTCCTGAGGGTGCTGCCGACGACAACATCACCTCGCGAACGTTTAAGGATATGTGTGCGCTGAGCACTTATGGCGTGGAGGAGAAGATCGACCTGACGCCGGAGGAGAGCGATCCTTCGAAGAAGAAGTACATCGGCCTCTCGCTAGGGTCAGGGCCTGACGAGAAAGTCGCAAGCGACTTTACGTCAGTACCAGACCCCATCGAGAGGCGTTTGCGGCAGTGCCAGACCCCATCGAGAGGCGTTTGCGGCAGTGCCAGACCCCAGCGCGAGGCAAGAGCACAGAATTAAAAAAGAATTGAAAAGGAAATGAAAAAGCGTATTGTTGAGATTGCAGTGAAGGTCGTAGTAGCTGCACTCACGGCCTTCTTGACGGCCATCACGACCACTTCGTGCCTTGGGCACGGGCCAATAGCATTCTAAGAAAGGAAATCACACTCTCTACTACGAAAGAACTGACAGCATCAACAAGTGCTGTCAGTTTCTTTGTTTTCTACCCGCACGCACTTTAGATGAATCGAGATGGTAGAATAGAGAGATTTCATCCATATCAAATTGGGACTTAAAAAAAGAAGTGATAAAGATATCCCCAATTCACGATTATCATGGAATAAAGAGACAAATAATACGTGACAAATACAAATTTTCAGCAAAATGTTTGTTATATTAAACATTTTTATCTATCTTTGCACCCAATAAGATACAATTATGGGTAAGAATACATTTGGTAAAACGATGCCAAGGGCATTGAGCCAGAACCTGAAGATTATGGGCGAGCAAATTATGTTGGCCCGTAAGCGCAGGCATCTGTCTATGCAGGACATAGCAGACAGGGCTACAGTGACACGACTGACTGTCTCAAAGGTGGAACATGGCGACCCAACGGTTTCTATGGGCATTTATGCGCGTGTACTCTTTGCACTTAATCTAGAAAAGGATATCACCCTGCTGGCTGCTGACGATGCCCTTGGCAGACAGCTTCAGGATGCAGAATTACTAAGACGATGAAGAGGATTATAGTTTACGCAGATTTTGAATTTCTAGCCTCTCCCGAAGAGATTGGAACATTAGGCTACGAACATGTTCGTGGCAAGGACCATTTTGTATTTGAGTATTCGCGCCAGTGGTTGAAGCAGTATGGCGGCATTCTGCTGAGCGGTGACCTGCTGAATGTTCCTTCATTGCAGCATCCTCGTGGCAATGATAATGTGTTCGGCTTTGTCAAGGATTCCTTCCCCGATCGCTGGGGACGTTTGTTGCTTGACCGCAGAGAGCGACTGACAGCCCAACAAGAAGGCAGACCGAAGCGTATGCTCACTAATTACGACTATCTTATTGGTATCGAGGACTTCACCCGTATGGGCGGCATACGTTACAAAGAGGAGGATGGCGATAACTATATAAACGCGAGTGCAAAATACCTTGTTCCCCCGATTGAGAGTCTTTGCACCCTGTGCGATGCATGCCACGAGATTGAGTTGGCAGAAGAACGCAATGAATTGCCAGAACAACGCTGGCTCGACCAACTGATTGACCCAGGAACCTCGCTTGGTGGTGCTCGTCCTAAGGCCAACGTGGTTGATACGGACGGCAAACTATACGTGGCAAAGTTCCCATCAAAAAAGGATCTGGAGAACACTGAACTTATTGAGCACTTCTCGCATCAGCTTGCAGCCAAGGCTGGCATCAACGTGGCAAAGACACGCACCATCAAGATTTCAAAAGACCGTGACCTGCTTCTTTCTGAACGCTTCGATAGAACAGCTGAAGGCCGTCGCATCCATTTTGCTTCCGCAATGTCGTTACTTGGTTTTGACGATGGTGCAGGTAGCAGCACAGGTAACGGCTATCTTGACATCGTTGATTTCATCCTTCGTGGGTGTACCGATGTGCGGAAAAATCTCCGCGAACTCTATC
>CACXXD010000217.1 GCA_902771445.1 uncultured Prevotellaceae bacterium | reverse complement strand
ACAAAGGTTGAACAATTCGCACTTCCTTGCGGACGCGCTGCCAATCGAACAGGTGCTGGTATTCCTCCGTAGCAAGATGAATCAATACGCCGTCATCGGCCTTCACGGCATCAATCAGGATGTCTGTCAGACGGCTCTTCCAGAAACCGAACATATTCTGACCCTCTCCGCTCGGCAGTTCTACATGACCATCCATCCGATATGGGAGAATAGCATCCAAAGGCCGGAGCAGACCATAGAGAAATGAAGTAATCCATAACTTGCCTTGCGCAACATTAAGGTCATCGACTGTCAGAGACTCAGCCTTGAGATGCTTATAAGCCTGACCATGATAGGCAAGAATGCGCGGCATCATCGAAGAAGCGCATATATCGCAATTTGTTCTGAGCGGCAATCTGCTGGCTGCAGCCCAGCATCTCGGCAATCGTCTCAGCAGAATACTGAGCCATCTCCCTTGCGAACCCCTCTGCCTCATTCTGAAAGCGGGGCATTGACAGGCTGATTTCAGGAATCGAATTCTGCCTGTCGTTCATTATCTTAGCGGAAGCGAGAATGATCTGCATTTTCTCAGTTCATCTTTGTCATGTGATACCCCATCCGCTTCAACTGCATAGCGACTCCCATCAGGTATAGATGGTGCAGGCAGGCGACGTAGCCGTTGAAAGCCTCCTTCGTACCAGGTTCGAGCCGCTGGTGCATCAGGGCATTATAGACCCGCGAGGCACATTCGCCCACAACTTTCTCCAGAACGGTATAGTCTATGCCCTGCAACAGCAACACCTCCTCGCGGATGTATTCATCCATCGAGTCGTAGCCCCGCTTGTCGCGCATATAGGCGTAGAGGTCTTCAATCTTCGAATAGATTTCCCACTCCGTGTCCCACATCTTCGCTACGGCCATGCCGATATACATCATCCAGCCGAGTGAGGCCGACGGGTAGTCCTGAAACTCGCGGATGCCGTCAGGGACGTAGGCCTTGGCTATCTCCTCCCACTTCTCCTCCACGTCAGGACACTCCGGCATCCTTTCATCAACCTCCTTCATGCTCAGCAGGAACTGATGCAGGTCTTTTCTCAATTGCTCTTCAAAATTTTCCATATTCGTTATAGCATCTTTTCCAGTATCTCCACGGCCTTGGTAATGTCCTCCTGAAACCGTTTGTGGTCAAGGAGAAAATCAGCCCTGCCGCCACTGCGCCACTGATGGCATCATACAGTTCCTGGCTCATGTCATTGGCATAGTCAGAAATGGCCAACTCTATGTCATCCTTCTGCCAGTCGAGCGTAGAATGAACATAGATTCTCTGCTTCTGATGCAGGAAACTGTAGGCGGTCTCGATACTATCCTTTGTTATCATTTTGTTACTTTATCATATCCTATCGGACGGAACTGCTTCTGCTTCTCACTATACACAAATCCGTGTCCGTAAAGGTAATTCTTTATCTCTTTCGGCTCCGTGCCGAAGTTATAGCACAGTGATTCCAGCGTGTCAAACTCCTCATCTCTCAGGAGCATATTCACGCTCGAAACCAGTATGGCAGGATCTTTCGGCAGGTAGTCCATATCACAATTCTTATTAAATCGGAGGGCAAAGGTACTGATTTCTAATCGATTTTTCGTACTTTTGCACCAAACATTAACAATAGTTTAAGATGGAATACAGAAAGATAGGCGATAACTACTATATCCGTATGGATAGAGGTGACGAGATTGTCAGTAACCTCCTCGAAATCTGCGAAAAGGAATCCATACCGTCTGCCGTTTTCTCTGGAATCGGCGGCTGTCAGAGTGCAGAGCTGCAGGTGTTCATCCCCGAAGACTGAACGGTTAGAGGGGATGTTGGAACTGGTATCACTCAACGGCAATGTCGTAAGAGACGATGACGGAAAACTCTTCCATCATACTCATGCCTTGTTCTCTTTCAAGAAGGACGGTCAGCATGGAATGGCAGGTGGGCATCTGAAAGCCACAACCGTTCTATATACTGCCGAAATTGAACTGCGTCCAACTGTCGGCGGTGCTATCGGCAGAAAGTTTGACCCTGAGACTGGTACTGGATTCTGGGAATTTAAAGATTAGGAGGTAACACATGAAAAGATTCGCTTTATTCTGTTTGCTTTTCATGCCACTTGCTTTAGCGGCACAAAAGCAGTATTTCCTGCCAACGGCTACCTCCTCTGACGAGGAAAAGGACAAGCCAATGATTGAGGTCTATCTTCCTAAAGAACCTAATGGCTGTGCCATCGTACTCTGCCCTGGCGGTGCCATGAGGTGGCTGTCGTGGGAGAGCGATGTGGTGAAGATGGCCTCGTTCCTGAACAAGCACGGCATTGCCGCCATCGGACTGCGCTACCATCTCAATAAGGCACCAATGCCACAGGGCATGAGGATGCCGCCAATGGTTGACGTGACACACCCTGAAACATTCCCCCAAGCCGATGCCAATCCGATGCACACGGCCAGCGGTGACTCCATCATCCGACTCGCAGCACTGGATGCCAAAGCAGCCATCCGCATGGTGAGGAAACATGCCGACGAGTGGCACATCAGCAAAGACAAGATCGGATTCCTCGGTTTCTCGGCTGGTGGCGGTGTGGCTATCGCTGCCACAATGACTGCCGACAGCATGGAGCGTCCCGACTTCCTCTGCACTAACTTCGGCCCCTCGCTGATGCCAGTTACTGTGACGCAGGATGCCCCTCCCGTGCTCATCATGACTCGTGCCGACCATCCCAATGTCGCAGCCGGACTCGTGGCTCTGTTCATGGAATGGAAGAAGGCTGGAGCGAATGCCGAACTGCACATGTATGGTGACGGCAAAGGTCCCTACGAACTGATGCCGCAGACGGACGAGACTACGACTGAAACCTGGAGTAACCAGATGATTCACTGGCTGAAGGCCAAGGGATTCGTCAAAAAGAACTGAAATAATAATAGGAAACAATGAAAGATAGGATTCTGAGCCTGTTGGGAACTATCAACAAGGGCATCTACGAGAAGGAAACGGAGCTTTCGCTCTCGCTGATGGCGGCACTGGCTGGTGAGAGCGTGATATTGCTCGGCCCGCCGGGTGTGGCCAAGTCGATGGTGGCAAGGAGGCTGAAATTGGCGTTCAAGGAGGCTCGGTCGTTCGAGTATCTGATGTCGCGCTTCAGTACGCCCGACGAAATATTCGGCCCCGTGAGCATCAGCAAACTGAAGGACGCGGACAAATACGAGCGAAACACGGAGGGCTACCTGCCGACGGCTGACGTGGTGTTTCTCGACGAGATATGGAAGGCTGGGCCTGCCATACAGAACACGCTGCTGACGGTCATCAATGAGAAGCTGTTCCGCAATGGCGACATGGAAGTTCACCTGCCACTGAAACTGCTGTTGGCGGCCAGCAATGAGCTGCCTACGCAGGGCGAGGGCTTGGAGGCACTGTGGGACCGCTTCATCATCCGCATAGAGTGCGGCAACATCAAAGACGTGAAGAGCTTCAATGCGATGCTGCTCGACAATACTGCCGACGGGGACATTAAGGTGGCTGACGGGCTACAGATTACTGACGAGGAATACTGCCAGTGGAACAAGGCCATCGACACGGTGGCAGTCTCGGAGGAAGTGCTGCGCATCATCAACGT
>CACXXD010000216.1 GCA_902771445.1 uncultured Prevotellaceae bacterium | reverse complement strand
TCACTCTCAAGGGTGTATTTATCATTATATATACTAAACAGCAAGGGTTGCTTCAGCTCTTCCTCCGTGCACGGCTTGATTTCGGCACCGCTAGGGTCGCTGCTGCCGCCAGCACTTTTCCCGTTACCGGTGCCTTTCACACCATCATTACGGTAGAGGTAGAAGCAGTTCTGCATCGGCTGACCATAGCGCTCACCGGCAATGGAAGCGAAATATTCGTCGCCATAATGAATGACTGTTCCGCTGAAGTAGCTGTGATAGATGCCTGAGGTATGGTCGTCGCCCTGCTCTATCTTGCCCACCAGTCCACCAACCTGGTCGTCGGCCTCCACGGTGATGTTGCTATAACAGTATTCTACCTTGTTGTGGTTGTTGGTCATGTAGCCGCAGATGGCGCCAAACTCGTCGTTACCTTTTTCGTACGCCCTCACGCTTCCTCCCACCACGGCACAGTGGCTGATGGTGCTGTGGTTGTACATTCTGCCGCATATAGCACCGATGTGACAGTCGTTACCGTCGCCGGCATGGATGTTCACATTCACCAGTTTGAGGTTCTTGACAGTGCCCTGGTCCATCTTGCCGAAGAGCGCACGATTGTTGTCGTTTCCTTCAATTTTCAGGTTTTTAATGATGTGCCCTTGTCCGTCGAATGTTCCGCCAAACTTGTGGTCGTCATTCCATCCGATGGTATAGTCGTTGAAGTTAATATTGTTCATATCGAGGTCTGCCCTCAGCTTGATAGTCCAGCCTTTATAGCCTTGGTCGCCATCGTCATAATCATTCCACAGCTTATTCAGTGCGGCAAGGTCGGCAGGACAATCAATAAAGATAGTCTTATCGCTTCTCTTCAAACTACCATGGCTGTTAATAAACTCTTCTTCATCATATTCAATTTCTGAAGGTAATCATAATTATCAACTCTCAATTCTTTTAGTCGCTTCGCTTTGTAAAAGCGTCTTACGACGATTACTCAATTATCAATAGAAGAACTTCACGGTCTCATTGTCAGTAGAAACCAAACCAATACCGCCACTGACAGGAGCAGTGAATGTTGCCTGTCCATTGTCGTTAGCCTGTTGGCGGGCAATGATAGTACCATTGGCCTGATAGAGGCGTACCTGCTGACGAGGTTTGGCACCTTTCACCAATAAGTTTCCTCCCTGACGGCTGACGCGCATGTGAGTTCCCTCGTCGTCGTTGTTGTGAATCTACGGGTGTCAGGAGTGAGTTCCATATACCAGCCCGACTTGGGGTCCTTATAGACCAGCGTAGCACCAACGTACATTTCCTTTTTCTCCGTGACATTGGGAACAGTGATGGTGACGTAGCCAGCACGGTAGCTGCCGAAATCGTGCATACATCCACCGTCGGCCTTCACCTCTTCGGGCGTATTGAATATCATCTTGGTGTCGTACTGGATCTTACCTTCACCAGCACCGATGGCAACCACGGGGCTGTGGGCATTTTCCTTGAGACCTACGATGTAGGCGACGTCTTTCTTCGACTGGCGTCGTGCGTAGTTGCGCACACAGATGGTGATGTGGTTGTCGCCATTCTTGTCAACACGCTGTGCCACTACGAAGCTCTCCAGACGTGGATGATAGGGATAGAACGTCTGGGTCTTCTGCTCGTAGGCAGCATCCTCAGCCTTTTCCTCAGCCGACCTATGGTAGTTGCCGTTACGACGGGCTGCCCGGCGTGCCAGGAAACGGGAATAGGACTGTTTCTGTATGCCCAGCACGTCGTCATACTTGACGAGCATGGTGGTGTTCACGCCTGTACCTATTTCATAAGGCAAGGTGACACGCTCCTGAGCTGAGCCACCGGCAGGAACAGTTATGTTCAGCTTATACTGATTGCCGTTTACCTCCAGAACACACTCGTTGATGGTCGATGTGCCGTAGTTGTTGACGGTGATGAGCAGTGTGATCTCGTCCTTGTCGCACTGGAAGCCCTGATTGTTATCGGTGTCGTACGTCACTGTGTAGTTGAAGGCATTGTCGAAATAGGTTGCCGTCTTGTTCAACTGCGAGTTGCCCAGACTGTCAACAGCCACATAGCACACCTGAATCTTCTCTTTGGTCATATAACCGTCGAAGTTATAGATGTTGTTGCCGTTTTTCACACGCACAGCAGTGATGGGAGTTCCCAAACCGAAACTGCCGTCACTGTTGGGAACCAGGCGCGAAGCCATCAGGCGTACCTCTGTGGTGTCGTTGATGAATTTCGTCTCACTCCAAAGTACAGCGACGTTGCTCAGCGACTTGGCCTCCAGGTCTGGCACGATGCGGAAGTCTTCCACCTTAGTTTTATTCAGGAAGAGCGAGGTGTTGATGTTATTGTTGGGCTTGCCGTCCATACCGTAGCTCATCACGCGGAACTCTGAGGTGTTGTTCGTCGAGTCGGGCATTGTTGCCCAGGCAAGGACATTATTGGTGCCTATGCGACGCAAATGCATCAGTTCGTTGGTCTGCACCATGTCGTGCATTGCAATATTGTTGCTGGCATCGACAGTCATACAGATATTATCGGCGGTTTCTTTGTTGAGACCCCTGCGTGCAACGATAAATGCCGTTGAACCGTCGTAGGCGACGCGGTAGTCGTTCAGCGAGCAGTTTTCATCGACAGCCATTAGTGGAACCGGAGCCGACCATGTTTCATTACCGTCAAAACGAGACATCATCAGCTGACCTTTCATTACGAGGTCGCTCAACTGTACGGTGTCTTCTGATGCTATCCCACTGGTCTTGTAGATGAGTCCTTCCTGCCAGATGGCTACGCCGGTACCATTCTCTGCCAGTGCCACACGGGGGCGGTAGGAGGTAGTCTCCGAAGAACTGTACACGGGCTTAGGTTTATACCATTTTGTACCAGCATGTTTCTTGGTGTAGTATATGCTATAGACGCGGCTGGCGCGATTCACGGTTTCGTCCAAATGGAGACTGTCCGTCAGGTCTTCTTCGGATATCTTGGCTGTAGCCTGCTCCAGCACCACCAAGTCGGTGCCAGGAATGGAAGCTGCATCATAGTCGGTGCA
>CACXXD010000215.1 GCA_902771445.1 uncultured Prevotellaceae bacterium | reverse complement strand
CACCTCGCGATTCGACTCCGTCATGTCGCGCTGCAGCTGAAGTTTCGCTTTATCGTTCTTGCGGGTATAGAGGGCGCCGATGTTCCACGTCAGTCGTGCTCCGATGATGCCGTTGAGACTCCAGTCGCGCCGCATCATATCCTCAAACATATTCAGACCTGGATAGCCGTAGAACCCCTGCGCAAAAAGACCCAGCTTTGGCATCATGGCTGAGTTAAGGGCTTTCTCCTGAGCGTTGGCGAGGTTCAGTTGAGCATCAAAAAGCCGCATCTCAGGACGAAGGACTGTCTGTTGCTGGGGAACAGTAACAGACAGGATCGGTTTTTCGACATGCGTCACCTCTA
Organism: uncultured Prevotellaceae bacterium; assembly: GCA_902771445.1. Taxonomy (GTDB): domain Bacteria; phylum Bacteroidota; class Bacteroidia; order Bacteroidales; family Bacteroidaceae; genus Prevotella. Next base: position 3,317 of record CACXXD010000215.1, on the reverse strand, counting down.
TCCCGCAGAATGTTGAGAGCATCCGCTGCAGCATCCGTTTTTGTGACTCCAGACTGGTGGCTTGCTGCACGACGTTCAGCCGCTCTGCCTTCATATTCTGAAGATCGCTCTCTGCTGCCGTACCTCGCTTGACCATCGAGGCCAGTTTCTGTTCATTACCGTTGAACAATTCCTGCAAGTCATGGTTCAGCTGTATCTGCTCGTCGAGCATGAGTAGAGAGAAATACATCTCGTTCACGCGCTTGCGGACATTATATATATTCACTTCGTTCTGGGCAGCCTGCACTTTTCCCTGCTCACGGGCGACGGCTTTCTGACTGCTGATGGTGCCACCGTCGTAAATGGTCTGGCTGACATCAATGCCTACACGATACTGATCCTTTGTCAGTCCTTTCATGTTGAGCCCCATCTGCTGATAGACGGACTGCATCTGTTCTGGAAAGGCAACGACATCACTCTGATACGTAGCTTGTGCGGATGCCGACACTTGCGGCAGCCATCCTTTCTGGATATTTCCGCTGCCTGCTGGCATTCTTCCAATGTCTGCGCAGTCACCATCATCGGCAGTATCATCAAACTCAAAAACAGTTTCTTCATATAGTTCGCAGTTGAATTACTAAATCACGCTGCAAAGTTACGATGAGTTTTCGGATAATAGGTTATCTTTCAGAACCAGAAAATGTTCTTTTTGTTCGATTTGTGCAAAAACAGAACTGAATATCACGGGAAATGATTATCTTTGCAAACAAAAAGGACAGGATATGAACAAACAGCCTCAACTGATGGATCTCTCACGCATGCGTGACATCCTTACTCCCCATCTGTCACAGATCAGCGAGAGCATCTTTTTTAACAGTGAACTGGGTATAGTCCGCGGCGACCACACCGTGTTTCGCCTGCTGATGCGCCAGAAGCCGCCTTTCACCATCAACGACCTCAACTTCAACCTGCAAGAGCGGCACGTCACAGCAGGCACACTGGTCTATATCGGCCCTGGCACCATCATCAACCCCATCCGCCTTTCCGATGACCTCCGCATCTTCGTCTTTGCCCTCTTCGCCAACTTTCCCATGCCTTTCGCACAAGGACAGATGCCGTCGGCTTTCAACGGTCAGGTACGCGACTTCCAGCTTCCGGCAAACGAGGCCGACATCAGCACAGCCCGCCACATTCTCGACACCATCTGGCATGTAGTCCATAGCAGCGACTATCATCGCCCCGTCGTTATGTCGCTCGTTGCCGCCCTGATGCACCACTACGACCATCTTTTCCGCCAGCAGTCAGACATGCAGGCTTTTTCACGTTCTCGCGAGCAAACCATCTTCGATCGTTTCATCCAACTGGCAGGCCAACACTGTGCAGAGCACCATCAGATAGGCTACTATGCCGACCGTCTTTGCCTCACCGAGCGTTACCTCAGCACTGTTATCCGCCAAACTAGCGGCACCACCGCCAAGGACTGGATAGACCGCGCCCTCATCACCCGCATAAAAATAGAACTGCGCCACACGGACAAGCCTGCGGCGCAGATAGCTGAGGAGATGCATTTCGCCAATCCTTCGTTCTTCGCAAAATACTTCCGCCGCCTCACCGGCCTGACCCCCATGGAATACAAAAAGCAGCCATAATTGTCAATATGCCATTTCATGGACGCCCTTGACGGCACGGCCTGAGGGGTCATTCATACCCTTGAAGGCGGCATCCCATTCGAGGGCGATAGCCGTAGAGCAGGCTACGCTGGCCTCGCTGGGGACACTGAGGGCGGCACTGTCGCTGGGGAAATGTTCGGCGAAGATAGAACGGTAATAGTATTCCTCCTTGTTCTTCGGTGGGTTGATGGGGAAGCGTTCTGCAGCGTGAGCCATCTGCTCGTCGCTGACGGCCTCAGCAGTGATCTGCTTCAGGGTGTCGATCCACGAATAGCCCACGCCGTCGCTGAACTGCTCCTTCTGACGCCAGGCTACTTCTTCTGGCAAGAGATCGGCAAAGGCCTCGCGCACAATCTTTTTCTCAATAGTGGTGCCTGGACACATCTTTGCTTCAGGATTGGTACGCATGGCCACATCAAGGAACTCCTTGTCGAGGAATGGCACGCGGCCTTCCACTCCCCAAGCCGACAGGCTCTTGTTGGCCCGCAGACAGTCGTAGAGGTAGAGCTTTCCGAGTTTGCGCACCGTTTCCTCATGGAAATCTTTTGCTGAAGGGGCTTTGTGGAAATAGAGATAGCCGCCGAAGATCTCATCAGCACCCTCACCCGAGAGCACCATCTTGATGCCCATCGACTTGATGACTCGGGCAAGCAGGTACATGGGTGTAGAAGCGCGGACGGTGGTCACATCGTAGGTCTCGATGAAGTAGATGACATCACGAATGGCATCGAGGCCCTCCTGAATGGTATAGTTGATCTCATGATGAACAGTGCCGATATGATCGGCCACGAGCTTGGCCTTTGCCAAATCAGGCGCACCTTTCAGTCCTACGGCGAAGGAGTGCAGACGGGGCCAGTATGCCTTGGTTTTCGAATCGTCCTCAATACGCATCTCGGAATATTTCTCGGCGATGGCAGAGATGACGCTGCTGTCGAGATCCTTCACAGCGTCGTATTGCATCCAGTCACGACGATAATACCATTTTACACCAGGCGACACGCTCCAATAGTAATGACCAGGCAGGAAGGGTTCGTAACGTTCGCACTGTCCTTCGAGGGCTTTCAGTTCGGAAGCCACGTAGACAGTACCGTCACTGTCGTAGCCTATATAGAGAGGTATAACGCCAATCGGATCGCGGGCAATGAGAAACTCATTGCGTTCCTCATCATAGAGCACAAAGGCGAAGATACCTGAGAGGTCCTCAAGAAAATTGATGCCTTTCTCACGATAGAGTGCCAGAATCACTTCACAGTCGGAACCTGTCTGGAACTCATATTGCCCTGCATAGCGACGCCGAATTTCCTGATTCTGGGTCGACGATGCTCAGTCGCTCATGGGCGAGGATGGCTGTGCCACCACAGTAGATACCACTCCAGTCAGGTCCGCGATGACGGATCTTCTGACTCATTTTCAATGCTTTTTCACGCAGCTCATGCGTCTGCTCCTTGACATTCAATATTGCAACGATTCCACACATATTCTAATATATTAAAGGTAAGACAAATACAGATAATTGGTCTGGGCAGGATATTCCGCTGCGAGGGTGTCGATCTGATTGACGGTGGGTACGAGTCCCAGCATCTTTCGCCATTTGCGAACGGTGAGACCAGCCTGTTCCATTTTCATACGATGTTCCAAGCCTATCGCACGTGCTATCTGGAAATCAGA
>CACXXD010000214.1 GCA_902771445.1 uncultured Prevotellaceae bacterium | reverse complement strand
TGCTCATTGCCGCCTGTGGAAACAAGGAGCAGAAGAGTGAAGCAAACGTGAACGAGAATCCCGTGGAGGAAAAGATGGAGGTAAAGGCCGTTGAGGGGCGCAAGAACTTCAGCGACAAGGCTGTCATCACACCCTTGCCCGCCATCATGATTGCCACATGGGATGAAAACAAGAATCCTGACGTGATGATGGCAGCTTGGGGTGGCCAGTGCGGCCCGAAGCACATCACCTTCGAACTCTCCAAACACAAGACAACGGACAACATTCGTCTGAAGAAGGCCTTTACCATTAGCTTTGCCACCAAGGACGACATCGCACAGAGTGACTACTTCGGCATCGTCTCTGGCAATGATGTGCCTGACAAGGTAAAGAAGGCTGGATTTACCATCACCCCAAGTCCCAATGTGGATGCACCTATCATCAACGAGTATAAGTTGACCTTAGAGTGCAAGGTGGTGACGTTTGATGAGGACGAGAACGGTGGTGCCCGTGTGGTTGGCGAGATTGTCAACATGAGTGCCGACGAGAGCATCCTCGACGAGCAGGGCAACATCGACCTTGCAAAGCTTCAGCCCGTCATCTTCGACTCAGCCAAGAACGAATATCGCGTGGTTGGTGAGAAGGTTGGCACCGCATGGGGTTCTGGCAAGGCCATCCAGGAGCGTGAGGTGAAATAGGTATCACATATATTAGGAACTCAAAGTCCCGACTTGCAAGCATGCAAGCCGGGACTTCTTTTGACCTATGGTCGAGCCTGCTCACGCTCGGCAATTCAAACAAGTTTGATTGCACTCGCTTAATCGCAGCCTTGAATATATATGGTATGGCAAACAGTTATGCCACTAAGTGCATGATATGACGGGCTGATGTCACGCTGGCATCGTAGCGGACGGTCATCTCGTGAGTGCGAGGGTTCCAATAGGCTCCCATCACACCGTGGATGCGCTCAGCCTTTGCCACTGCGTGGTGGTGGGCTGCGTGACGGCTGACTCTGAACGTGCAGGTCTTGACAGCAGGACGGTAGGCATGATGCTTGGGGTTGTCGAAGTGGGAAGTCCTTTTGTCCATCCTGTCAATATGCGAACCTCTTGGGCTGTTAGTTACCACAATGACAGTTGTCTTCTTGTCGTGGTGCTCGTGGTTCCTATTACCTGCCATTGCTGGCATTGCAGTTGTGTTGGCCATCATCATGGCGGCTGCAATCACCTTATTAATCATCTTCATATCGTTATCTCCTATTCTTTAAATGATAGACATTTATTTCTTAATCACGGTGCAAAGATAAGACGATTCCTTGAGGTTTCAAAAAGATTATTCCTATTTGGAGGGAGCGTTTCCCTAAAGGGCATTGCACAGATTTTCGGTTGCAGCATCCCCACTGCAAGCCGTATCAAGAGAAGTGGGGTTATCAATGCTGCCATCTCTCAGGTAGGACGCAAGATTACCATAGACGTGGACAAGGCTCTGGAACTGGCAAATAATGGATTACATATAGCATGAAGATTATGAAGGATATGAAGAAAAAGATAAATCAGTACCTGCTGACAATTTGTGCCATTTTCGTAGCCGTTGTTGGCATGGTTTTCTGGCATTTACAATTTTACGAATCAGCCATTTTCATTCTGTTGTCGTGGACAGCCTTACTTTCTCTGTACTTTGCTGGTGAAGAAACCAAATCTGTTGAAAGAGAACACACCATTCAAGAGTTGCAAAAACACAATGAAGAACTACAGGAGACTGTCAATTTGAACAAGGGCAGCATGAGTTTCATGACCAACTATATCGGCTATCGGCGAGCTCGAAAAGTTGATTATAGATGATGATGTAGAGAAACCAAAGAAGAAGGGCAAAAAGAAAAACAGGAAAAGGAAGAGAAAAGCCAAGAATTAATCACTCTCTATAGAACTGCCAAAACCTTGAAAATTGTGCTTAAACCAGCGGAAACTCCTAAAAATGGATAGATTCCGCTGGTTTAAGCACATTTTTATTATTGAGACTTACGCCTCCATCGCCGCTGCCTGGAACACCTCTATACCAAGACACTCCTCGATTTCAGAGATTGTCTTGAACGAGAAGTTTACCTTCCCAGAAAGAATCTTGCTCACATACTGCGGGCTGACTCCCAGCTTCTCGGCAACATCGTTGCGAGAAAGCCCTTTGTCCTGCATATAGTCCATGATGGCATAGGCTACACGGCGTGATCTTCTTAGCCATGAGGCATTTTCCTGCCTCCACTTGGCATCGTCAACAAACGTGGAACGCTCACCTGACTGGTGTGCCTCCAAAAACTGTACTGCCTTTGATTTCATAATTCGTCCTCCTCTATCATTGAAATAAAACTGTCTGAATCGAATACACCATTGCTGGCAAGATACTGGCGACACTGATTGAGCTTGTCGAGTTCTGCTTGGGTATGGCTTCGCTCCTGCATGGTTCTCGTGAGCTTGATGGCTCCACCCATAATGACGAACACATTCTTTTCAAGCCGGATAGCATAGACTCGAAGCCAGCTTGCGTGTCCTGTACGGTTCCAGTTCCTGGCTTTTTCCCTTGCCAACTCCCGAATGGTCATGTCAGCAGAACTGAGCGGAAGGAAAAGTTCATCAAGATTGTCCGTGTAGGGAATCTCCAGTATCAGCCTCTCCAACTGTTCTGCGTCATCAATCGTGTCTTCAACGGCCTCACTGATTCTCTCTATGTGGAAGACTCCTGAAGGTCGTTCTGGTTTTCAAGAAAGAAATCCCATAGGTATTCGGCATCGTTCCACTTCTGGAACAGTGCTGCCAACTCGTTTTTGGGCTTGTTCATGTCTCTCACTGCCCAAAGATGGTCTTTGCCTTCTATGATACGTTCAAATTTCATAATGCGCTGCAAATTTAATGATTATTTTTTAAATGTGCAACTTTTAAGTTGCGTTTTTGTATTTTTCTTATAACTTTTCAAGTTCTTCTGTCAGTTCCGCGATGATAGTGCATTTTCAGGGATTCAGCCAAATTTTTTGGTCGGCTAATTGCGGATAATCATATAAAAAAATAAACAGGGACGATTTAAAGCCACAGACCCCATCTCTGCCCCGTGCTCTGATCCACCGTGGTTTTGTCAAAAAAATTCATAGAAAAAAGCACC
>CACXXD010000213.1 GCA_902771445.1 uncultured Prevotellaceae bacterium | reverse complement strand
TGTTGCCCATTCTTTACAAGATGGGGAAGCAGGTTGATATGAATCGGCTGCGTGACGCTGTTATCAAGGCTGTCGAGGTTCACCCCTTTGTCAATGCCCATATGCGGCTTGGTGCCGATGGCTCTCCAGTGCAATACCTTGATGACGGCGAGCCTTTAGACATCCAGGTGGATGAAGTGGCAGACGTCTATTCGGCTGTTGCAGGATTGCAACACCCCATGGCGCTTGTCGGAGGGCGGCTCTCCTTCTTCCGGCTCCTGAAAACAGACGAGGCCAACTACCTGTTCATCTTCATTCATCATATCATAGCAGACGGAACCTCTTTGTCGGTCTTTTTCGACGATGTCGTTCGTTTCTACAATGGCGAGGCCGTTGAGGGCGAGGGGCTTACTGCGCTCGACTTTGCCAAGCAAGAGCAAGCGCTGAGGGAAAGTCAGGCATGGTGTAAAATCGGCTGAAATAGCTGTGAATGTCGATCCAAAGCTTGTGAAGCAGTTTTGCAAGACGAACGACATACGGCAGAGCGTTTTCCTTACCTCTGCGTTCGCCCTGCTTCTTTCACGCTATACCGGCGACGAGCAGGTTCTCTTCTCTACCATTTGGACAGGTCGGCATGATGCGCGGTTGGCACGCTCAATGGGCATGTTTGTCAGCACCTTGCCAGCATTCTATCAGTTGACTGCCGATCTTACCGTGGGCGATCTGTTGCGGCAAGGCACGACATCTGTTGTGGAAACACGGTCGCATTCGGTCTTCTCCTTTGCAGACTTTTGTAATGCGCAGTCGGTTGGCTCACACGTGCTTTTTGCCTATCAGGGCATTCTGTTTCAACACCTGACTTTGGCCGGAGAGCCTGTCACCGTGCAGGAATTGCCGAGCAATATTTCGACAGAGCCGTTTGCTGTTGAACTCTTCCAGAAAGATGATGCTTATGTAGCCCGGATCACCTACCACGCTCATCGTTATCTTTCAATGATACAGACTCGCCTTATGATGGCACTCAGACGATTGTCTCTCTCTTCCGCCAGCGTGCCAGACAGCATCCAGATAAGACAGCGGTCGTATTCCGTGAGAAACGCTACACCTACCGTGAGGTCGATGCAATCAGTGACCGTATTGCGGTGTTCCTTGCAGATAAGGGATTGGCTGGCGAAGATGTGGTGTCAATCCTTATTCCTCGTTGTGAGTGGATGGCCATTGCATCGCTTGGCGTAATCAAGGCAGGCTGTGCCTATCAGCCTCTTGACCCCAGCTATCCTGCCGAGCGCCTGAACTTCATGATGAATGATGCCAAGGCCAAGTTCTTGATAGCCGACGAGACATTGCGCCCGATTGTCAATGAGTATCAAGGTGAGGTGCTGTTGACACGCGACTTCGACCAGTTCCTGGATTCGTCAGCACTGCCGATAGACAGGCTTCCTGCCGAACCTCGTCCCGATTCACTTTTCAATCTGTTGTACACTTCAGGTTCTACGGGTGTGCCTAAAGGTTGCCAGTGGGAGCATCGCAATATAGTGGCACTCTGCTATTCTTTTGTAAACACAATGAAGGTCGGCATCGACAGTGTGGTCAGCGCCTATGCCAGCTATGGCTTCGACGCATCGGCACAGGAAATCTTTGCATCCCTCACCAGTGGTGCTGAACTGCATGTCATTCCCGAAGAGCTTCGTCTGGACCTCGTTGCCTTGAATGACTATTTCAATCAGCACCATATCACTCATGTCTTCATGACAACACAGGTAGCCTATCAGTTTGCCACTAACTTCGAGTGTCCGTCATTGCAGTTTATGGTGAGTGGCGGTGAGAAGTTGCCTTCTATGCCGCCTCCTCGCCACTTTACGTTTGCCAATGCCTATGGCCCGTCGGAGACTGTGTGCTATGTCACTGCTTATTTCCTGAAGCATCAGATGGAAAATGTACCCATCGGCCCTGCCCAGCCCAATGTGAAGCTGTACATTGTCGATAAGTTTGGCCATCGTTTGCCAGTGGGAGCTTGTGGCGAACTGTGGATAGCAGGGCCTCAGGTCAGTCGTGGCTATCTGAATCGTCCAGAAAAGACGGCTGAGGTGTTCATAGACAATCCGTTCTGTGCTGAGGAGAAGTACAATCGGGTCTATCGCTCTGGCGACATCGTGCGTTATCTTCCCGACGGCAATATTCAGTTTGTAGGACGAAAGGACGGACAGGTGAAGATTCGTGGCTTCCGCATAGAGTTGAAAGAGGTCGAGGCCGTCATTCGCCAATACCCTGACGTGACGGACGTGACGGTACAGGCATTCGATGAAGTGGGCGGCGGAAAGTTTATTGCTGCTTATGTCGTTGGAAATCAGAAGATTGATATTCAGGCACTCAATCGTTTTATTCTCGAAGAGAAACCGCCATATATGGTGCCTGCGGTGACCATGCAGATTGAGAAGATACCTCTGAACCAGAACATGAAGGTGGACAAAAAAGCATTGCCCAAGCCAGAGAAGCAAGCTGCCAGTGAGGCAGTGCAGGAGAATGTGACTATGAATGTGCTTGAGCAAGAGCTGCATAGTATGATTGCAGCCATCATCAACAACCGCGATTTCGGCGTGACCACGTTGCTGGGTTTTGCAGGTCTTACTTCAATCATGGCCATCAAGTTGGCTATCCAGATGAACAAGCGTTTTGGTGTGACGCTCGATTCCAAGTCGCTTGCTAAAACGGCCACCTTGCAGACCATAGAAAACGAGATTCTCAGCCGTATGATGAGTGAGGAATCAAGTGACGGCAAGACTGCTGAGCCAGAAGCTAAGCATTCTGACCTGACCAGCATACCACTCTCGTATGCTCAGACGGGTGTGTATATTGAATGCATGAAGCAACCAGCCTCTACGCTATATAACATTCCTTGTTGCATCACCTTCTCTGCTTCTACTGATATAGATTGTCTTGCGACTGTGCTCGCCACGCTCGTAAAGGCGCATCCTATTATGAGTGTGCATTTCGATAGTGCCGGTACGAATATCGTGCAAGTGTTGTCACC
>CACXXD010000212.1 GCA_902771445.1 uncultured Prevotellaceae bacterium | reverse complement strand
GAATTATGAAGTACCCATGTGAGAACTGCAAGCTACGTGCTGCGTATGACAAGAACCCGAAGTCTTTAATCGGGCGCTTCTGGCGCTGGCAGATCAATTTCTGTCCCAGCTGGCGAGGCTACTTTAAGTCGCTGCCACCTGAGAAACAGGAAGAGATTCGCAAGAAGTATGACTTTTGGAAGTATCAATGATTTAATTTGATAGGAATATGAGTTACGTCAAGACATGAAAGAATAGCGACAATGTCTAACGAAATCTTAAACAATACAGATATGAAACAACAAGAGAAACCTATCGTAGCGATGATCTACGACTTTGACGGGACACTGGCACCCGGTAACATGCAAGAATACGATTTCCTGAAGGAGATTGGTATTGAGGACAAGGACGATTTCTGGCGCGAAGTGGTGGAGATGCAAAAAGAGCAGGACGCACCTGAAGTCATCACCTATATGCGCATGATGATAGAGAAATCGAATAACCCTGAGAACCCGCGCCCCATCACGAAGAATGCGTTTAAAAAGTATGGTGCCACCATTCCTCTGTTCAAAGGTGTACGCGAATGGTTTGCGCTAACCCGTAAGTTGGGCGAAGCGATGGGTATCCAGATTGAGCACTACATTAACTCGTCGGGCTTGCAGGAGATGGTGGAAGGTTCGCCCATTGGTCATGAGTTCAAGCACATCTATGCCAGCCGTTTTATGTACGATAAAGACGGTCGTGCTGTATGGCCTGCTGCCGCCATTGACTTCACGGCAAAGATGCAGATTCTGTACATGATTAACAAAGGCGTTGAACGCATCTGCGACAATAAGGAAATCAACAACTTCATGGCTATGAGTGAGCGTCGCATCCCGTTTGACCACATGATTTACTTTGGCGACGGATTGACAGATATCCCCAGCATGAAACTGTTGCAGGAACAGGGCGGATTTACCATCGCTATCTACACGCCTGAACACGAGAAGCAGACACTGGATTTGGTAAAGCGCAACATCATCAATTTTGCCTGCAAGGCCGACTACAGCAAGGGTGAGTCGCTCTACCAGACTGTCGAAGCCATCCTGCAACACATAAAGGCGTTGGATAACTTCAATACGCTGGAGAATCGCAACATCGAGGCTGCTAAGACCGACATGCTGGCTGGCGAGGATACATCGAAATTCAGTTATTAATTTATGGTTGTCATATAGGCCGTTAAATAGACATTGATTATGAATACACTCACCACTGTTTTGGCAATCTTGGTAGCCTTGGAACATCTGTACATCATGTTCCTCGAAACCATCGCGACGAGTTCAGAAAGCACGTCAAGAGTGTTTGGCATCAGCATTGACCAACTGAAAAGCAAGACCATTTCGACACTGCTGAAGAATCAAGGCGTATATAACGGCCTGATTGCCGTTTTGCTGTTAGTTGCTGTCTGGCAGCAGGATTTGCTGTGGACACGGTTGTTGCTGGGCTATATCGTGTTAGTGGCACTATATGGTAGTATGACCAGCAAGCCAAGCATCATCCTGAAGCAAGGTGGTCTGGCAATCATAGGGTTAATCTGTAGTTTTATCTGAGTGCATGGAAACAAAGATACGGTTATTACCACTCAGGGCGGCAAAGACCATCGCTTTCAAGGAAGAAATGCAAGAGGCATTCCAGCATGGTTTTCAGTCGTATTATAAAGGCGACAATCAGTGGCAAGTGCTGCCCGACAAGGACTTCTACCTGTCATTGGAAACAGAAGGTGCAGAAGCCTACGAAGCTATTGATACCGATGGTCAGCGTGTGGGTGGTGCCATCATTGCCATCGATGCCGCCAAGCATCATGGTGAATTGTCGTTTCTTTATGTGAAGGTTGGCGTTCAGAGCAAGGGCATTGGACAGGCCATCTGGAAAGCCATCGAAGTACTGCATCCTAAGATTGAGGTGTGGGAAACCTGTACTCCATATTTCGACCGTCGCAACATCCACTTCTACATCAACCGCTTAGGATTCCATGCCGTCGAGTTCTTCAACGAGCATCATCCAGACCCGCACATGCCAGAGCAGTTTGACCAGGAAGATGGACTGTTCAAGTTTGAAAAATGCGTTTAAGCGAGCACAGAGCTAAGCTTGCTTAAGCTATGT
>CACXXD010000211.1 GCA_902771445.1 uncultured Prevotellaceae bacterium | reverse complement strand
TCCCAGCCATCCTGGGTTAATTTCATTACGGTGTAGCTGGTGTCAAGTCCACCCGAAAAAGCTACCACAACTTTCTTGTTTGCCATATCTTTAAATTTTTACATTTTTACATTTTTGCATTTTTACATTCTACTCTTTTGCCTTTCCGTCGATCTTGCGTATGCGCTCAATCACTTCATCGGGAATCTTGGCAGGCAGATGCTCTGTTGGATCATACAGCATGGCTGTGCAGATGCAGTATTTCCTGCCTGTGCGATGGAGCACATCCACGTTGCAACACCCTTCACAGCCTTTCCAGAAGGCTTCGTCTTCAGTAAGGTCGGCGAACGTTACAGGCTGGTAGCCCAGTGCTGTGTTCATCGCCATGACGGCAGCGCCACTGGTCAGCGAGAAGATCTTTGCGTGAGGCCAGCGGGTGCGGGCCAGTGTGAAGGTCATGTCCTTGATGCGCTTGGCGACATGGTGCCCACGGAAGTCGGGATGGACGATAAGTCCTGAGGTGGTGACATATTGTTGGTTTTCCCATGTCTCAATATAGCTGAATCCTGCGAAGCGCCCGTCCTTTGTCAATGCTATCACGGCTTTGGCTTCCAGCATTTTCTTCGTCAGGTACTCGTGTGTTCGTTTTGCAATACCCGTGCCTCGCACTTTCGCTGCTTCGGCAATCGTCTCCAGAATCGTGTCTACATATACCTCATGCTCTGGACCTGCCACTAAAACTTCAATTTCAATTTCTTCCATGATGATTATTTCATATTAGGAACCACATCGCTCAGGGCTTCGATCACTTCCTGATGCCTGATGCCTTCTTTGATTACTATAAATATGGTGTCGTCGCCAGCGATGGTTCCCAGAATCTCTGGAATGTCACTGTTGTCGATGTTCCAGGCTATCGAACTGGCATAGCCAGGTCGTGTCTTGATGATGCCCATATTGCCTGAGAAATTGATGCTCACGAAGCCTGGCACCTTCATCATCTCACGAATGCTATTGGGGGTGCTGACGCGCTTGTACATCGTCTCGTTGGGCAGCACATAGACATAGTTACCACTCATGGAGGCTGCCTTGGCTACTTTCAACTGTTTCAAATCACGACTGAGAGTAGCTTGAGTGAGCTTGAAACCTTCCTTCTGGAGGGCTGCTAACAGCTCGTCCTGGCTACCCATCTGCTGACTCGAAATGATGAGCCGAAGTGCCTCTAAACGGTTGTTCTTTACTTTCATTGCAGTATATTTATTCAGATTTCGCGTGCAAAAGTATACAATTTTGTGCATACCACCAAACAAAATTGCATAAATCTTTTAATTCTTAGCGAATATTAGTGAATAAATATGCTAATGAGGGGCTTTTATTTGGTCATATCAAATCCTATTCGCACACCATCGTACTGCTTGCTGATGTCGCCAATGGCCTGCAGATTCTGATTGCCGCTGAATGCCGCAATCGTCTGCAAGAGAGTCAGCAGTTTGTTGGCTTCGAAAAGCACGGAGATGCCACCGTATTCGCGCTTGGCATAGCAGTTGGTGCTAAACAGCATGGTCTTCAGTGTAATCTTGGCAGCGGCTTCATCGAAGGTGTAGGTGCCTTTAAGGGGTGTGCCTAAGATCTTTGCAGAGAACGTGCCGTCTTCATTAAATATAATATAGGTGTTGTCAGAGGTAATGCCAACCTGTTGGTAGTAGGGCTGGATTTTCTCTTCTATCTTAACAGCAGCCATCTCGCCGCCAGCTTTTGCCAATAGGTTCTCGCTCGTGAAGGCACAACCAGGGCGACTGTATCGCCAGGAACCTATAAGTCCCTTAGCCGATAATTTGTCTAAACCGATGACGCTGGTAATGGCGTTAATGGCTCCCTTTCCGCTCATGGCACCCATGATCTGATTCATATTTCCACAACTGATCGTTATGAGGCAAATAAGTGCCAGCGTTGCAATTTTAATCTTCTTCATATCTTCTATGTTTTATTTTTGAGTGCAAAGTTACGTGTTTTCTGCTAATATCCGTTGCATTTATCAGAAATTAACGTAGCTTTATAATATAATAAATAAGGTATACGTCATTTTTGTAATTGACGCGAATCAAGAGGCGCAAAATTACCGCATGAAAATCGAAAAAAACTCGGGAAAAGTTTTGGTGGTTCCAAAAATAGTCGTACCTTTGCACCCGCTAAACGA
>CACXXD010000210.1 GCA_902771445.1 uncultured Prevotellaceae bacterium | reverse complement strand
AGTCTTTCGGGCGGTGGCTTCAGGGCTGCCAGTTTCCATTTAGGAGTCCTATCATATCTTCATCACCTGAAGACACCCGACGGGGCCACGCTGCTCGACCACGTAAGCGCGTTGTCGAGCGTTTCGGGCGGTACGCTCACCAGCCTTTGGGTCATGTTGGCCAAGTGCAGGGGCGAGCAAGACGGGGCAATGCTCAGGCGTCTCTATGGCTATCTGATGGAAAGCGATGTCATCGGTAGGGCCAGTAAAGAGTTTCTTTGCGCCAGCAACAAGAATCACTCGCTCATCAGAGAGATGGTAAGAATCTACGACGAGGACATCTTCAAGGGGGCAACCTTGACATCAGTATCGACGACTTCTCGGCCAATGCTACCGACTTGACACACTCCGTGCAGTTCCGTTTTCAAGTGTGCAAGGCGCAGGAGACCGAACGGGGAGGAACTTCGCAGGGAGTCATCGGCAACTCGCGGTATAAGTTGCCTAAAAAGATTGCATCGCAGATTACTTTGGCTGAGGTCTTCGCTGCCTCGTCGTGTTTCCCCGGCGGCTTCGAGCCTTTGTTCTTCCCACGCGACTTTCAGTTCAGTAAAGACGAGAAGAACAAAGACTATACAGACAATGCCAAGCCGCTGGGGCTGATGGATGGCGCACTGGTGGACAATCAGGGCATTGAGCCTATCAATCTCGTCAGGAATCGGCGGGAACTCGACTTGTTCATCATTTCCGACGCAGACTGCGGTGAAGGTGAGCCTTTCTATTACGAAGAGACCAACAAGCTCGGGAACCTGAATATACATAATATTAATGTGGCCATGAACATCGCGATTTTGGCTACAGCACAGTTCATCCTCTGGGTGCCAGCGGGATTCTGGCGAGGCCTCTTCGTGGGCATCACGCTCATTTTCCTGGTCATGCGTGTGTCCACTGCGCTTGTCTCGCGCCTGCTGCTTAGGAAATATTCCAAGAAAGTGCCGTTCGCCTTTAACTGGAAGAATCTGCTCACCATCTCATTCTCCAAATACTACGACCTGATCAGCTCCCGAGTTTCATCGTTACTTCACATGACCACCAACGTGTTCATGAACCATATACGTTCCATGAACTATGCCACGGTCTACGAAGATGCTCGCTGGCAGAACCGTCGCATCATGTGTGCGTTGTTCGAACTGTGTTCGGACAAGAAGTGGGGAAAGCATCTCACCAATGAAGAAAAGGAGCTAATGGCACCCAGCGAGGCCATATTCAGCAACTCGAAACTGGCCTCCGAAATGGGAACCACTCTCTGGTGGAGCGACGACGACCGTCGGCAAGGCAAGCCCGAAGCAGTCGTCAGCACAGGACAGTATAACATTTGTTGGAACCTTTTGGAGTTCATCTACCGTCTTCGTAGAAACGACGAGAATCTGAGTCCCGAATGCAAAATCATCATCGACTTGCAACAGCAACTCGAAGACGACTGGAAACGATTCAAGGCGAATCCCCACTGGATGCTCGATGAACTGAAGGCCTGACATCACGAAGTGTGAGGTCTCACCAATGATATAGATAGTAAGTTTCGTCTGTCTTTGGCAGTTTTGGCAATTGACGTATAATCTCGCCTGTCACCAAATGGAAATCGCTCGATTTGGGGATAAGGTGGGGAACTGTTTAGTTCTTACTTCCAGAGGTTGTGACAGATGTGACAGAGAAATCTGCAACTTTCTATATAGGAAATTATTTACCCCCGACCTAAATGTTTTCCTTATATAAAAGTTTATATATGTTCTGTCACATCTGTCACATCTGTCACGGACGGCATTCGCAAGTATGCCATTTGTGCCTTGTAAACAATACATTTAGACATTGAAAACGATATGTTTATGAAATGAAAGCTGTAAACGTTGAAAAGCATGCATGAAAAAAGGGAACCAGATTGGCTCCCTTAACGTGGTTCTGGTGATCCGCTTGGGATGTTTGTTTTTGAATAATCGTGGAGAATTGTGACTATTTGAGGATGTCAAATACTTGATATACAACGATTTGCGAAAACATCAATTATTCTTTTCTCGTCACAAATAGCCTTATACCTTCTAGTTTGGGGGGACATTTGTACGATTGTTTTTTTGTTATACCTTTGTGATCCAGAACGGGGGATAACCCTACATTTTGAAGCAATTATTTAACAAAAAAACAAGTAGAATGAAGAAAATTGGGTACGTTGTCGGTTAATCCACGCGGTTATACAGGTGACCCAAACACATCCTTCAGATACAGGTTGAGGTCTTCCATGCAGTCGCCGCCACAGCAGAAAACGGAGAAGACGGCCCGTATAATCTCGCTGTACTGATAGCCTATCAGCCTACTGCGAAGCCCCAGGTGGGAGTCGATTACGGAGGACAGAATACGGTCAAATTTGTCCAAAACGAAAAATATTCCGCCAAAAGCGGTGATTTTCTCTGATTTTTGTTGTACCTTTGCCATGTCATTGATGATTTTGCTTGTCTTGATTTGCAGCACTAAGGTAAGTGAAAAATCTGACATGGCAAAATCCTGAGCCGCTCGGCTTTGCCGCTT
>CACXXD010000209.1 GCA_902771445.1 uncultured Prevotellaceae bacterium | reverse complement strand
GATGAAACGTCCGCGCGAGGACATTAGGAACTCAGCCATATCGCCCACTTCGTCTGGCGTTCCTGCACGACGGGCTGGCATGCCCTCTATCATCTTCAGGTAGCCTTCCTTACGCGGACCGTGTAACTCATCGTTAGCCAATGGCGTGATGATGATACCTGGTGAGATAGAGTTAATGGTAGCTCCACGACGCCCCCAGCGGGTAGCCTCGAACATCACGCGGAGCACATTGCAACGCTTGGAATATTGATAGGCTTTCAGCGTGTCGTTGATTTCCTTTAGGAATGGCAAATCTAACAGTTCATCCACGGGAGTTGTTGCCAATGCGTCGTTTTGCTCCTGTGGCAAAGCAGGAAGACGATGACCGCTCTGTGATGAGATAATCACTCCTGAGCCACCCTCCGCTATCACTTTGCCGAACTCTTCCAACAGAACACTTGTTCCGTAGAGGTCAACGCGCAGAATTTCTCCAACAGGAGCCTGTGAAGGTGACACGCCAGCGGCATTCACCAAGTTCGTCACTTCACCTTTGTTGGTGGCAAACTCCACCAACTTCAGGATGTCCTCTTTTGAACCAAGGTCACATTGGATAGTTGAACACACAAAACCTGCATCTTCAAGTGTCTTTGCAGCCCATTTTGCATTCTCCTCACTATAATCTGCCAACACGATGTGCTTACCAGCCGACACACGACGGATGATGGCTTGTCCGATGCTGCCAGCACCCACTAATACTGATACTTTCTTTACCATACCCCAAAAGTTGTTTTACGCCAACCCGCGCCAACCCATAAACATTTTAGTCACTTCACCATCGTGGTGATCGAAGAACAGGCTTTGCTGGGTGTCGAGCGCTTCGATGCGAGCCATCTCGTCAGCAGAAAGTTCGAAGTCGAAGATGTTGATATTCTCAGCCATGCGTTCTTTGTGGGATGACTTCGGTATGATGACAACACCACGTTGCAGCAGGAAGCGGAGACCGATTTGTGCCACGCTCTTGCCGTGAACTTTTCCGATTTCAGTCAGTACCTCATTGGTGAAGAATCCATTGCGTCCCTCGGCCAATGGTCCCCACGACATAATCTGGCATCCGAACTCCTCCATGTATTTCTGTGGCTGTTTCTGTTGACAGAACACATGTGTTTCCACCTGGTTCACCATCGGCTTGATTTCCACATTCGATGCCAGGTCGATAAAGTGGTCGGGAAAGAAATTGCTCACGCCGATAGCCCTCAACTTGCCTTCGCGATAGGCATCGATTAAGGCTCGATAAGCGCCGTAGCGGTCGCAGAAAGGCTGATGAAGCAGCATCAAATCGATATACTTCGTCTGCAGCTTGCGCAGACTCTCGTCTATAGATGCCTTTGCCTTTTCATAACCGTAGTTCGAAATCCAAATCTTTGATACAAGGAACAGTTCTTCACGCTTGATGCCGCTCTTGCGCCAGGCATTGCCAACACCTTCCTCATTCTGGTAGGCCTGTGCCGTATCTATCATCCGATAGCCCACACTCAAGGCGTCACTTACGCAACGTTCACACTCTTCAGGTGATACCTGATACACTCCGTAACCCATCTGCGGCATCTGAACACCGTTTGATAATTTAATAGTTTTCATTGTCAACAATCTTTTTCTATTTCACAGTTGCTTAATCAATAATTATGCATTACAGACACATTCTGAAAATCTTCTCAACGTCGGCAGGAGTCAGGTCGGTGAATCCGTGGAGGATGCCTTCTGCGCCACAGGCCTTACGTGCCATTGCCGCAAAGTTCTTTTCATCGATGCCCAGGCCTGAGAGGCGGCTCTTCAGCCCAAGGGCCTCAAAGAAGAAGTTCTCAAGAGCCTGGATAGCGGCCTTGGCTCCTTCCATGACGGGCAGCGAGCCGTCCAGTCCCATGACATTCACGCCGAAGCGCTGGATGATGGGGGCTGTCTCTTCGTCAAGCACGTAGGTAAGCCAACGTGGAGTAAGGATTGCCAAGCCGTGGCCGTGAGTGATATCATAGAAAGCTGACAACTCATGCTCCATCGAGTGGCAGACGGTGGCCTGGAAGAATCCCTCGTATAGGAAGTTGTTCAGTGCCCACGACGACGCCCACATCAGGTTGGCGCGCGCCTCGTAGTCATCGGGCTTGGCCACTGCCGCAGGTGCATATTTCACGACAGTCTTCAGCACCTCTTCCTGTATGCGCAGCAGCATGTCCATCGACTGCCTCTTGCTGAAATAA
>CACXXD010000208.1 GCA_902771445.1 uncultured Prevotellaceae bacterium | reverse complement strand
CAGATTGGCATAGTGAACGAACAAGGCGAAATCGTGGAGAAGATGCCTCACGAATGAAAGATTGGAAAATTGAATAATTAGAACAGATATGCAATTCAGAGATTTAGCAAAACAGTATGAGGTCCTGAAAAAGGATATTGATCAGGCGATGGTCAGCGTGGCGCAGCAGAGTCGCTACATCATGGGACCTCAGGTGAAAGAGTTGGAACAACAGCTGGCAGACTATGTCGGTGTGAAGCACTGTCTGAGCTGCGCCAATGGCACCGATGCACTGACACTGGCACTGAAAGCCTGGGCCATAGGACCAGGCGATGCCGTGTTTGTTCCCGATTTCACCTTTTTCTCGTCGGCTGAGGTAGTCGCCTTGGAAGGTGCCACTCCCATCTTCGTCGACGTTTGTGCCGATACCTATAATATCGACACGAAAAGTCTGGAAAAAGCCATTGAACTGACACTGGCCGAAGGAAAGCTGAAGCCACGCGTGGTAGTGGCCGTTGACCTGTTCGGTCTGCCAGCCAACTATCCAGAGGTGAAGGCCGTGGCTCGCAAATATGGCCTGCTCATACTGGAAGACGGTGCACAAGGCTTTGGTGGAACCATCAACGGCCAGAAAGACTGCTCTTTCGGCGACATCAGCACCACATCTTTCTTCCCTGCCAAGCCACTTGGCTGCTATGGAGACGGCGGAGCCGTGTTCACCGACAATGACGAATGGGCGGAGCTCATTAACTCCTATCGTGTGCATGGAAAAGGCACCGACAAGTACGACAATGTGCGCATAGGCATGAACTCACGCTTAGACACGCTGCAAGCTGCCATCCTACAGGTAAAGCTACGTGCCTTCGACAACGAGGTTGAGCGAGTGAACGAAGCTGCCGTCCACTACACCCGTCTGCTTGAGAACCATGTGGTGACACCTGTCATTCCTGAGGGATTCCGCTCCAGCTGGGCACAGTACACCATCCGACTCAACAGCGAAGAACAGCGCAACAGCATACAGCAAGCACTCAAAGAGGCAGGCATCCCGTCGATGGTCTACTACCCGAAAACCATGCACCAGCAGACTGCATTTGCGCAAACAGCACAGCCAACAGACTGTGACAGCTACGTGGCCAGGAGGCTCTGCGCCACCGTGCTCTCACTTCCCATGCACCCCTACATAGAGACATCCGAAATAGAGAACATCTGCTCAACCCTCATAGCGACTCTATAACGACAATTCGTTTCTATGAAAATATGTATAAAGGATAAACTAAACCACATTCCACGACTGAATGATGCTCTTGACAACTGGAACCATGAGATGAAGATTGGTGACCAGCTGGACTGTGAGGCATTCACCAGCCATCAGGAGTTCGATGCCATCAAAAAGAACTTTCCTCCTGGGCTGAAAAACATTAGTGTATTCTTTGTTTACGTGTGGCACGAGATGCTGCCAAAAATAAAGATGACACGCCGTTTCTATTTCTTCTTAACAGGCGAGCGCCATCGCACTTACAGCCGCACAGAGATTCTGGGCCGTATCTGCAGGGCTGGGTTCAAAATCGTGCACGAAGAAAACGACAACGGCGCCCTGCACGTCATCGCAGAGAAACGGTCGGAGCCGTTGGAGCGAAACGAGACCTGCGTATCGCCCATACTACACATGAAGCGAGTGGGCAAAGACGGACAATGGATTGAAGTCTATAAGTTCCGTACCATGCACAGCTATTCGCAATATCTACAGGATTACGTCTACGAGAAGAACAAGCTGAACGATAGCGGCAAACTGGCCAACGACTTCCGTGTGAACATCTGGGGCCGCATCTTGCGTCCCATCTGGCTTGACGAGTTGCCCATGTTGTGGAACGTGGTACAGGGCGACATGAAATGGGTGGGCGTCAGACCGCTCACAGAACATTTC
This sequence comes from uncultured Prevotellaceae bacterium, assembly GCA_902771445.1. Taxonomy (GTDB): domain Bacteria; phylum Bacteroidota; class Bacteroidia; order Bacteroidales; family Bacteroidaceae; genus Prevotella. Next base: position 507 of record CACXXD010000208.1, on the reverse strand, counting down.
TTCTCTCTATACACACCAGAAATGCAGCACCTCCGCACACGTGTCAAGCCCGGCATGCTGCCCCCCTTCTATTACGAGAAAGAGACGCCCAAGGGACTTGACGAAATACAGGCATCAGAACGCCGCTATATAGAGGCATATCTGAAGCATCCCTTCCTCACCGACTGGAAATACTTCTGGGGAACAATCTATAACATTCTCGTCAGGAGAAAGCACAGCAAGTAAGATGAAAGTAAGTGTCGTCATACCAGTTTATAACGTTGAGCGATATTTGGAGCGTTGTGTTCAGTCGGTGCAAAGGCAGACGTATCAGAATATCGAGATTATTCTGATAGACGATGGCAGTCCTGACGGCAGCGGCCTGCTGTGCGACCAACTTGCAGAAAAAGACCCACGCATCCGTGTCATTCATCAGGAAAACCAAGGGCTTTCAGGAGCACGCAATACTGGTATCCATAATGCCACTGGTGAATACATCATCTTTATGGACTCCGATGACGAATGGCT
>CACXXD010000207.1 GCA_902771445.1 uncultured Prevotellaceae bacterium | reverse complement strand
TGGCATGAAGGTGTTCCCACACATGGTCGGCCATGAATGGCAGCGATTAATCTCTGGCAATTTTATCCAGTCAGTCTAATCGGCTTGCCGATGCCACTTTTTCAAAGTCATGGGAAGCCTAATTCCCCAATCCTCCTTCGGGACTTGGAAGACAGACCAGATAAAATTGCAAGCAATGGGGTTTGTAGTGACTATGAAAACTCTTCAAGCGACTGTCATCTGCACGAATGAAATCTGGTAGCAAGATGATACCAGTGCAACTTCTTTCCCATACTTCAAACGAGCTTGCTCCGCGCAGCAGAATCTGTACTCCCGAACCGAGTTAATTTCTGTTAACTCTAATTAGGCTTAGCGTTTTTTCAAAACACATTAGGCTTAGCGTTTTTTCAAAACACTGTTCGACGCAAGCGTCGCATGATGATAAAATCCGCAGCATTTTTACGTGGCTTACGAGAGTCGTTTCCGACACGTCGGAGCTCGCTCCGTTAGCCATTCGACGGTAAGGATGGGTAGCCTAATACCCCTGCCAACATTCGAGGCATGGGAGGCTAACCAACCCAATTTGCAAGCAATGTGGCAGAAAGCAAGAAACATCAACCGAAGTCCGTTACGCAACAGAGGCTTGCCTCTGTCCACTCAACGATAGAGAGGGGCAGCCTAATACCCCTATCATCGCTTCGTTCGATTGGAGGGGGCCACCCCCTCGGCAAGTCTTCAATGGCAGTTTCACCTGGATAATGCTGTGGACAGAACAGCCCCTCTCATAGTAACAAAAACTTCAGCAGTATAGCGAAAACAGAAAGCTTATGTTGCACCAGTCGTTGTCAATCTGGCATCAGTACAAATCGGATTCCTTTTTTTTGAGCAGCTAACAAAAATGGTCACTGACCGCATATTTGCGCAGCAACCATTTAATAAATCTTGATAGCCCCGTCTCGTCATCACGACGAACTTTACTACTTTATTGAAATCAAGTAATGTTCATAGTTTGAACGTGGCGCGGAGCATCATAGTGCGACCGCAGAGGCCGTAGTCATAGGTATAGGTGTTGATGCCGTCGAAGACGGTGTAGGAGTAGCTGCGCTGGTTCAGGAGATTGGTGAGTTCCAGACGGAGGACGCACTGCTTCCACTTGTACTGTGCGGAGGCATTGAAGAGGGACATGCGCTTGTATTGGTCGGTAGTGAGCTGACGGCGCACGTGGTCGTAGTCCAGAGAGAGGTCGAGGGTGGCGATGGGGAATACGTGGATGGATCCGCTATGGGTGAGGGAGGTCACGGTGTTGCTTTCCTCGGAGTAGCGGGAGCGCGACCAGCCGTAGCGGATGTCGTAGCGCAGTTCGAGCCATTGGATGGGGGTGACGGAGGCATTGCCGTGGAGGTTGTAGTTGTTCGAGCGCACCTTGATGATGTTGGCATTTACGGCCTGCTCACTGTCGCCAAAACCATAAGAGGCATCGGTCCCGAGCTTGGCGAAGAGCGAGGGGATGTTCTTCGTGACGGAAGCGGAGAAACAGGTGGAGCGGCTGCGGGAGTCGCGGAGCAGGGCCGTGCTGCTCACGTCGATGCCGCTGACCGACTGCGACGTGAGCGTGTTCTGCTTGCCTTCGCTGTGGCTGGCCGCGAGGCTCAGCGTGAAGTACTGCATGGGCAGCTGCCATTTCCATTCGCCCGACGTGTGCCACGTGTTCGACTCACCGATGATGCCAGACGAGGTGCGCACCGAGCGGTAGTCCACCTGCATCGGCTCCGTCAGCAGCGTCATCATGTCGCCAATCGAGGTCGTGTAGCCCGTCGAAAACGACAGTTTGCTGTTGGCCGAGAAGGTGTAGTTGATGCCCATCGAGGGATTGAGCACGGGCGTGTAGTTCAGCTTATTATAGTACAGCCCCTTCAGCGCGGCCCCGATGCCTGCACTCAGGTAGAAGCGGCGGTTCTTGGAATGAATCTCGAAGCCGGGGTTGAGGGTCGGCGTGAAGGCCCAGCCGCGAATGTCATTCATCTCGCCAGTCGCCGTGCGATAGGTTTCCAAGTCGTCATACATAGCTGACACGCTGACGGGCAGGTTCAGCCGGAACGACTTGCCGATGGGGATTTGGAACGATGAGCCGACGCTTATGCTGAGCGTCGAGGACTGCGCTGTCTGCCCGTAGTCCGTACCGTCTTGGCTGAACGAGAGCCTTAGCGTCGGTGTCCGCCTGAACGACACCGACGCATGGACGTGTCGCCGTGCGCCCTTCTCCGTCCTGCCCATCCAGAAAAGTTCGTTGCCCACCTCAAACGATGAAGTCTTCCGTCGCTGCTCCACTAAAGAGCCGTTAGCAACCACATCCCCCTCATTCTCCTCAAACTTCCCTTTGAGGACAAACGTCTCGCTGAGATACACGCGGTCGGCGTTCTTCAGGTAGTTCACCGACAGCTTCGGCAGGTGAATTTTTGTTATTGGCGATGTCTGTTCGCTCACGGTCACATAGTCGCCCGTGCCGGCCATGTATGTGCTGCTCTGGCTGATGTCGTGCGTGGCGCGGTGGTAACTGTAGTCGGCGTTCACCTTCACCGTCGTGGCCGAGTCGAGCTTATGGATTCCGTTGAGCGTCGCCATGCCATTGCGCTGGTAAAGGTATTCGCCTTGCGGAGGCGCACCGCCATCGAAGCCGCCGAACAGGCTGGTGGCTGGCGTCGTCACGTCCGAACCGCCGAAGTGGTCTATCATGTCTGCCCGTGCGAAGCTCTTGTAGTTACCACCCTTCAGCGAGCAGATGGTCTGGAACTTGTCGGTGAACATCATGCCCGTTACGCCAAGCAAGGTTTGGAGCCTATCGTTGCCGTCCTCCATATATCCAGCGCCCGCCTCTTCCTGTCCGAACGGCTTCAGCTTCGCCTTCTTCGACAGTTTGATGTTCATCGACACCTCGTTGCTTGGCACATCCTTCTCAACCCTTCTGCTGTGGTGGTTGCGCACTATCTCCACCTGCGTCACGTAGTCCGCCGGGATGTTTCTCGTCGCCAGGTTGTACTTGCCGCCCAGCATGTCCAACCCCTCGATGTTGAACTGCGAGATGGGCTTGCCCATATAGCTGATGGCACCGCTCTGCGCCACGTCCACTCCCGGCAATCTCTTCAGACCGTCCTCCAGCGTCACGTCGCCCTTGCCGAGGAACGACGCGAGGTTATGCGTTAGCGTGTCGCCCTTCTGCCGAAGCGGGTCAGGCTTCACCGTCACCTCCTTCAGGCTGATGCTCTTCGGAGTGAGAATCATATCCAGTTTGGTCACCCGCTCCTTCAGCATCACACGTTCCGACTCCTTCTCATAACTGATATGGGTGAACTGTAGCGTCACCTCTCCGCTGGGCGCATTTTTGACTTCAAGGTTATACACACCCAGCGCGTTGCTGCTGGTGAACGCCAGCGTTTTGCTGCCGCTCACCAGTTTCACTATCACATCACTCACGGGCTTGTTCTGCAGGTCTATCACTCGCCCAGTTACTTTGGTTTGTGCCGATGCCGGCATAGCCAGCACCACATATAATATAATGTTTAGGAGTCGTTTCATTTCAGTCTTACTTCCGATTGCTCGATGATTTGGAGGATTTCTTTGATTTCATCGCTGCTTAAGTTCTCTTTCTTGAAGCATGTGCCATTGACAATTGAGAAGTGTTCAGGACTCGTCAGCTCGTTGAATACTTTGCGGATGAGTTGGAGTGGTTTCATATCAGTCTCACTTCAGTTCCAGCGGTTGGTACTGTCTCGGATTAGATACTAAGACTACCCCTGCGACACTGCTTATATTTTCGCCAGCAGAGTTGAAACTATTCTCCACATACCCAAAGGTCTCCATGGGGCTGGCGGCATAGTAAGTGGGATTCTTCACGTAGCGACTATTGCCCAGTACCTTCTTCTTGTACGCAAGGAATTTAGAGGCTTTCATCTTCTGATAATCTACTCGCTGGGCTGCGAACTTGCCCCGTCTGTCAGGGACAATCCAATTGACGTATTGGGTGAATATTATCGGTGTTTCCTCCTGATGGAAACCGTAAAGCGTAAAGGTATGTATGCCTTTGGCATCGGTAGCCTTCGTAATGAGACCTGGCAATCCTCCTAACTTCCAAGGCCCTATGCTGGCTGGCACATCCTCCGTGTAGTACACGTTCCAAGTCAGGCCGTGATACTTAGCCGTGGCCGACAGGCTGGCATAGTCGCATATGGTGTCCTGTGCATCAGTCAGTTTCCAGTTCTGCTTTTCCATTGGCTCGTCCGTCATGTAGCGATACGGATAGAGCATCTC
>CACXXD010000206.1 GCA_902771445.1 uncultured Prevotellaceae bacterium | reverse complement strand
GGGTGGCAGTTTTATCTACAATCACGACAAGCTAAGCATGGACTTGTCTTACACTTACACCAACGGCAGCAGTTACGGACAAGTGGAGCACGAAGCCAACCATCCGCTGGGTGACAAGCGCATTGCCTACGAAGACAAGACCCGCAACTGCAGCGACGGCATCGACCATGAGTACCGCATTGGCATGGACTATGCCATCAGCGAGAACCATCGCCTCGGCCTGGCCTATACGGGGCAGTGGAACTCTACCCGCTCCACCAATACCACGACAGGCACGGCACAGTCCACGCAACATTCCCGTGAGCACACTTTCCTGCACAACGTCGATGCTAACTATGCGGCTCCGTTCGGTCTGCAACTTGGCGTGTCGTACACCAACTATCAGGAGCCTCGCACGCAAAGCCTTGAGGGCGAACTGTACGACATCAACCGAAACCTGTCAGTTGATAGTCGCCAGAAAGTCAGCAAGTGGCTCTTCACCGCCGACCAGACCCACGCGCTGCCCAATGACTGGGAATTGAACTACGGAGCAAAGGCGCAGTTCACGAACAACAACAGCTATCAGACCACCCTCGACGCCAACCAGCAGCCCATGCCCGACGCCACCAGCAGCGTAGATTACGACGAGCGCATCCTGAATGCCTACGCCGGACTGAGCAAGCAGATTGGCAAGACGCTGAGCCTCGACGCCTCGCTGACGATGGAGCAATACCATGCCACGAAATGGAACGAGTGGCGCGTCTATCCGCAGTTCAACGCGATGTGGAACATCAACCCGAAAAATATGCTCAATCTCTCGTTCAGCAGCGAGGCCGTCTATCCCAGTTATTGGAGCACGATGAGCAGCATCTACTACGCCTCGGCCTACAGCGAGATATGGGGCAATCCCGACCTGAAGCCCATGTCGAAATATGAGGTGAACCTCATGTGGCAGCTGAACCACAAATACACCTTCTTGGCCTTTGCGCAGTTTGAACCTGACTACTTCGTGCAACTGCCCTATCAGACCTCCGACCGAATGGCCGTCATCATGAAGGAGACTAACTTCGACTACTCCAACTACTTCGGTCTGCAAGCCTCGGCGCAGTTCCATGTCGGCCAGTGGCTCAACGGTACCGTCAATGCCACGGGGCTCTACCGCCACGACAAAAGCAGCAACTTCTTCGACCTGCCCTTCGACCGCACCCGCCTCTCGGCCATCCTCGGCGGCACGGCTGTCGCCAAACTGTCCCAGCGGCATAACATCCAGTTCATCCTCAATCCCTTCTTCCAGTCGAAGGCCATCCAAGGCGTCTACGACATCAGTCCGCTGTTCTATCTGAACGCCTCACTTCGATGGACCTCCGACAACGGCAAGTGGAGCGTCGTAGCCAAAGCCAACAACATCTTCAACTGCTACGCCAACACCCGTTCCACCGTTGCCAACCAGGACTACGCCATGCGTGTCTGGATGAACTACGCCAGTGCCTCACTCACCGCAATCTACCGCATCGGCAACTTCAAGGAGAAGAAAAAGAAAGAGGTGGACACCTCGCGTATGGGATATTAGATGTTATGAAGAAAAATCAACCGATTATAAACTCTCTCTCGTTAATAGCGGGCAGTCGTCGGCCTCAGTGCCGACGCTGCCCACTTCAAAGAATAGAATATCGATTAAGAACATTTAACGCCCGACGATGCAAGATTGCCGACGACTCGCGTTTATATAAACAGATCATTAACGTATAAAACATAACAGAAATAAAAACAATGAAAATCTGGAGAAACATCTTCGTGATGTGCGCTGCCTTCTCCCTCGCCTCTTGCAGCAGCGACGACAATGTGGAGGGGCGGCTGACGAACACGCAAAAGGAAACCTACGGACAGAACATTTCGGGCGAATATCCGGGACAGTATATAATTGTCTATAAGGACAAAGATTGCAAAGAAAGGATTGACGAGAATGGGCGACATATAACGGAAGCCCACTGTGAAACCTTTAGCGGCGTGCAGGTCGATGTGTCCGACAACAAGATGCAACATGTCTTCTTTCAAGACTTTCCCGTTTCTCTGATTTCAAAGGTCGTGGATGCGGACGAAGGACTGAGCCGTGCACTTGCTGAGACTTCCCCTCTAGCTATCACTGCCCGCTACGGCTTCGACTACGATACGGACTATTCGCACATCAAATGGGCCTTCATCCCCAACGTCATGCTTTTGCAGTTGAACTATAACGGCGCAGACCACCACATCCGCGTGGAGTTTAACAACAATAGCCAATATTACACATTTACGGATGAAGAACTGAAACAGCCGAAAGCATTCCGCCCACTTGCCGAAAACGGCATAACCCTGCAACTGGAAGCTATCTACGACGGTTCCACTCTCATACAGCGCTTCGGCTATGAGAAAGGGAACTATATGCATATTATCTTTAAGACAGAATAATATAAAAATACAAATTTATATGGTCGTATCAAAGAAATCTCTTGGAGTAATCGTCCTGTTGTT
>CACXXD010000205.1 GCA_902771445.1 uncultured Prevotellaceae bacterium | reverse complement strand
GCTTTCCTGCCCGACAGCGTGCTGGTGGACAGTGAGGAAGGCTATGGCTATCAGCAGTTTTTCACGGACGGCAAGAAAGGCAAACTGTACATGAGCATCCCGTCTGATTCGAAGCGTACTATTTTGCAAGTGCGGCAGTTGGGATTGAAGCGGCTGTAAAGCTGACGGTCCGTTGGCAAACAGCGAAACGCGTCCCCCTGATTTTGCTAATTAGACTTTGCAAAGAAATCGAAAATGATTCGTCTATAAAATACAAAAAATATAAAATTGCTTTTGTTGCGAAACATTCTTTACTCTATATTCTTTATTCTACAATTTTTTTTCTAATTTTGCGGTCACAGATTATTAACCAACTTTAAATTTGATTTAAAAACTATGGCATTTTTGACTAACGACAAACTGGTCATCGTAGGCGCAGCAGGCGCTATTGGTTCAAACATGGTGCAGACCGCTTTGATGATGGGTCTGACAAGTGAGATTTGTCTTTATGACATTCCTTTCGCAGCCAATGCTGTCGAGGGTGTGGCCGAGGAGATGCGTCAGAGTGGCTTCGATGAGGCTCATATTGTTGCAACGACCAATGTGGAGGAAGCCTTCACAGGTGCAAAGTACATCATTTCGTCGGGCGGTGCTCCCCGTAAGGCAGGCATGACCCGTGAGGACCTGTTGGCTGGCAACTGCAAGATTGCCGAGGAACTGGGACTGAACATCAAGAAGTACTGCCCCGACGTGAAGCATGTTGTCATCATCTTCAACCCCGCCGACCTTACAGGTCTGGTTACGCTGCTCTACTCTGGTTTGAAGCCCGGTCAGGTTACGACGCTGGCAGGTCTCGACACCACACGTCTGCAGTCGGCTCTGGCCAAGAAGTTCGGTGTGAAGCAGAGTGAGATCGAGGGCTGTGCAACCTACGGTGGTCATGGCGAGCAGATGGCAGTATTTGGCAGTCATGTGACAATCAAGGGCCGCAAGCTGACCGACATCATCGGCACGGCTGAGTTCCCCGCAGAGGAGTGGGATCAGATGAAGGTCGACGTGACCAAGGGTGGTGCCAAGATTATCGAGCTTCGCGGACGCAGCTCGTTCCAGAGCCCTGCTTACCTGTCTGTCGAAATGATTCGCGCAGCTATGGGCGGTGAGCCTTTCCGCTTCCCCGTAGGAACCTACGTGAAGACCGACAAGTATGATCATATCATGATGGCCATGAAGACCACTATGACAGCTGAAGGCGCTAAGTTTGAGATTCCTCAGGGTACCGCAGAGGAGAATGCCAAGCTCGACCAGAGCTATGAGCACCTGTGCAAGATGCGCGACGAGCTGGTTACGCTGAACATCGTGCCAGAGATTTCGAAGTGGAACGAAATCAACCCGAACCTGTAATAGATACTGGTAAGGAAAGAAAAGTAAGGTGAGAACGGTGAGGATGATGGCCTCATGGTTCTCACCTTTTTTGTTGATGCTAACCCTTGGTTGCTAAAATAATTAGCATTTCGATTGCGCTTATTTCATAAAAAGTAGTAACTTTGCACAAACTAAATATTAATTGATAAGAAATGGCACTGATAAAATCGTATAAAGGTCTTTCGCCCAAGTGGGGAGAGGACTGTTACTTCAGCGAGAATGCAACGATAGTGGGCGACGTAACAATGGGCGACGAATGCTCTGTGTGGTTCAACGCGGTGGTGCGTGGCGACGTGGCCCCCATCACCATTGGCAACTGCACCAACGTGCAAGACGGCTCGTGTGTGCATGTGACCCACGAGACAGGTCCCACTCATATAGGCAACTATGTTACCATCGGTCATAACGTAACGGTGCATGCCTGCACCATTCACGACCATGCCCTTATCGGTATGGGTTCCACGTTGCTCGATGGTTGCGAGATAGGAGAAGGTGCTATTGTGGCCGCTGGTGCGCTGGTGTTGCAGAACACGAAGATTCCCCCTCACGAGATATGGGGTGGGGTTCCGGCCAAGTATATCAAGCCCACGCGCCCCGGCCAGACCGACAATGCCGAGCACTACGTGGCCTACTCGAAGGAGTATCTGAAAGAGCAGCAGGAGTAAAAAAAGCGATAAAGCGAATTCGTCATCAAGGATTCGCTTTTATTGTTTTACCGATACCATGTAAAACTATTGAACGCAGAGATGCAGATTTTTCAGAGTTCTTTTCTACGCTTCCGCACTAGGAATTATGAATTTTCTTGACAACACCCCCTCTGAGAATCGCATGAAATTCACCAAACTGCAAGTCGTCTGCAAATATGCGAGTATTGAGAGGAATTGTGCATGCCGTTGATTTTCAGTGTGTTACGGAATTTAGTTTCGCAAAAAGAACTATTTCTATCCATGAGATTTCTTCTTTCGAACAGCTCTGAGCCGCCTTCGTGCTGAGATTAGTATTGAATCAAAGTGGGTTTGCAGGCATATCAAACTGAGTTATGACTTAGAACAGAATGTAACGGATGCTAAAACTCAGTTTGATATGGCTGTAAACC
>CACXXD010000204.1 GCA_902771445.1 uncultured Prevotellaceae bacterium | reverse complement strand
GGCACCAACTGCTACTGCATCGACTACATCGAGAAGTGGGAGGACGGCCAGCAGCACTACGAGCAGATCGAGATCGTTTGCCAGAAGCTCGAGAACGGCGCCGTCGCTTACGACAATCCTTGGAAGTAGGCGATTAAGCGAGAGCAGAGCCAAGTACACTTGAGCTCTGCCGATCGTGAGCCTACTCGACGCGCAGCGTCAAGTGAATTCGATAAGAAAAAAGGTCACTTCGGTGGCCTTTTTTTATGTATAGATACAAAAATATCGGTATTCTTTTTGTTCAATCCGATAATTTTGTTTATCTTTGCCACGAAACTTTAGTTAAAGAATTAAAAGGTGAAAAAGTTCCTGTCCTTTTCCAAGCTGCTGTCGCGGCGGATCCTGATTGTCACATTCTTCACGACGATCATCGTAGCCTTGTGTGTGGTCGCATTTGTAACCAAAGGGGTTATAAGAATGACTGATGCCTACTTCCAAGGTCAGGTAAAGGCATGCAACGAGTCGGTATCGAAACTCCTCGGCCTGCCGAGCAGAGCGACGACCTCACCATGTTAGTTGTTCAATATCATAAGCATGATTGACCTTGATGCCTGGATCACTCTTGTGACGATCGTAGCGTTGATGGCTGCGCTCCTGTTCACTCGGATCAGGACCGACGTGGTCTTTCTGGGTGCCGTCGGCATTTTGTTCGTGACGGGGGTGCTGGACACTACCGAGGCCTTTTCCGGATTCGTCAACTCGTCGGTGTTGATCCTGGGGGTTATGTTCGTCATTGTCGCAGGGCTCTCTTACACAGGGGTACTTCTGTGGATGACGAAACACGTGTTCGGTCAGCCAAGGGGAGAGGTCAGAACCCTGCTGCACCTGATGGTGCCTGTGGCCCTGTTGAGTACCTTCGTGAACAATACTTCCGTCGTTGCCCTTTGTGTAGGTGTCGTCAAGCTTTGGTCAAGGAAGTTGGGCATCCGGTCCTCCAAGCTTCTCATTCCCTTGAGTTATGCTGGCGGGATGGGTGGACCTGTGGCCGCTATCGCCACACCGACGGCCTTGTTGCTCTGCGGCATGTACGAGCAACAAACCGGTCAGTCATTGAGCATTTTTGCATCGACGCTTCCCGCTGTGGTCTGTTTTGTGGCTGCTACGTTGGTACTCATCGTTTTTCGCAGACTGTTGCCGGACATCAGCACCCCGGAGTCTGCTTTTGACAATACCGGCGACTACACTCTGGAAATGCTTGTCACTTCGAACAATCGCCACATAGGTGAAACCATCGGTGAACTGGGCCTGAACCGTGTGCATGCCGGCAGCCTCGTGGAAGTGATTCACTTCGACGACGAGCGGCAGGTATTGCCAGTGCGCGACGACGAGCCCCTGTTAGGCGGTGACCGGCTGATCTTTTCAGGCAAGATAGATGAGTTGCTGGAACTGGCTAAGGAGATGGGATTCGTCAGTCCCGACCATTCCGTGTTCAGCGTCTATGGAACAAGTGCTAAACGGTGTTTCCGGACAGCATACATCTGTTTCGGCAGCAGCCTGATAGAAAAGCGTCTGTGTGAAACCAGTTTCGAGCAGGATCACGGCATGACGCTGGTGGCCGTATCGCGTAAGGGTGAGCGCATCTGCCAGTCGCCACGCGAGATTGTCCTGCATGCCGGCGACTTGCTGCTCTTCGCCCATCAGCCTCGCAAGAAGATCAATACAGATGCACTGAAGTCACAGTTGCAGTTCTTTGATTCTCCCGAGATTCCCGTGACAGGTCTGAAACCGCTCGTCTCGACGGCCATTATGATCGGTATGGTATTGCTGGCTACCACTGGCGTCTTGTCGCTGCTGCAGAGTGCTTTCATCGCCGCCGGCGCGATGCTGGTGTTTGGCTGCTGCTCACCATCGCAGGCCATGAACGCCATCAATTGGAACATCCTGATATCGCTGGGAGGAGGCCTTGCCATGGGTACGGCCCTCCAGAAGACAGGCTTGGCCGGTCAGATGGCGGCGGGTGTCTTTGACCTTTGCGGCAGCCATCCCCTCTTGGTGATGATCGTGCTTTGTCTGATGGCAGCGGTCGTTACAGAGTTCGTATCCAATTCGGCAGCCATCTCACTGATGTTTCCTATTGTCTATGATGCCACTGTGGTCATAGGGTGCAACCCTCTTCCGTTTGCCATCGCTCTTTTATTGGCGGTGAATGCTGCCTTCCTGACTCCTATCAGCACACCCCTCAATCTGCTGGTGTACGGCCCGGGAGGTTATCGCGCAACGGATTACCTGCGCATCGGTCTCCCGGTGAAACTGGCCTATTTGACTACCGCCATCATCATCATCAGTTTCATTTACGGTGTTTAACCCTACGAATGGCATAGGAAAACACGAAAAAAAGCCTTTTGTGGACAGAAATCGGCGGGATTTCTTCGATTTGTCCATAAATGGGTTCTTTGTCCATAGCTTTTGATAAAAAAAGAGCGAAAAAGTTTGGAATGAGACTAAAAACCGTCGTATCT
>CACXXD010000203.1 GCA_902771445.1 uncultured Prevotellaceae bacterium | reverse complement strand
GTCGATCATGTCGTAGAAGGTGCCAGCCCCGGTAGCAAACGGCTGAGCAGGCAGCCGTTTCAGTCCGTGATAGAGACGGCGATGGAACGAAGCCACCCCTACCCCATTGTCGTAGGTTGCGTAAGTATAAGGCTGACTGATGAAGGCATCGAAGGTGGCGGCATTGGCTACGATGGCATCGCGGTAAATGCCGTTGATCAGCTGCAGGTCTTCATACACCTTCAGCTCCTCGATGCGTTTCCGCGATATGATGCCTTGCCTAAGCTTTGCGTAGTCGTAGCCGGCAAAATGAACGAACACCAACGGGTCGGTTCGCTGGGGCATGTCGTCCGTGCGATAGGAAACAACGATGTTGCCATCATCGTCTTTTCGGACACATCGTTCGAAGTAGTTCCACGGAGCGAGATTCATGCCGAGCGATTGCAGCACACAGAGATCGCCGCCAAGGAAAGCCGGTATCCAGTCCATCCATTTCTGGTCGGTGAACTGGCCGACCGACCTATCGGTGAAGGCCTGATCGCGCAGTCGCTCCTGCCACCAGCCTACCACCCGATGCCCCGTGTCGTTATTGTGTATGCCGCAGAAGCCAAGATTGAATATGCCGTTGACGTTCATGGCCCATTCGGGATGCTCGCCCGTATAGTTGGCATGTATGCCCGCAACCTGTGGCGTGAGGGCCATGCTGTGCGTATCCAATGCCTTGCTGATGGGGTCGATACTCGAAAAGACGTAGATGTCGGGGTCGAAATAGTAGGCCTTGTCATAGCCCAGCGAAAAGACATATTCAAAACAGAACGGCTTGATGGCAGTACAGAACTCCGTGAGATCGTACTTGAAGGCCATGTCAGTCCATTGTGCCGATGTGATATTGCCCAGCACCTGCTTGGCCATCACCACCTCCTTGGGAAGTGACGAGGGCGAGACACCGTCTAATTCATCGGACACAAAGATGCGAAAATCGACATCGGGGTTATGCTGACGCAACGACTGGCCCAGAATCTGGCCCAAGCCGATATAGTTTTTTGCTACAATGGTAAAAGCACACTCTCTCATAATCTCATCCTTTTTTATAACGTATCTTTGACTTGACGAACGACAAGGGCGAAATGGGCCGTACCGCGTTCATTTCATGATAATGCGCAATGGTGTCACGCATCATCCGTCGCAGATTGCGAAGTTTGCTAAGCCACGTAAACTTGCTCATGTCGCGAGCACCAAGCGTGTTGTCGCCATGCTGGCGATAAAGCACCAGCGGCTCGTCGATGAAGCCGACAATGCCGTCGTTGGCCGCCACCGAAAGACATATCCACGCATCATGCATAAGAGCCTTGTCGTAAGGTCTCTTCATGATTTGCCTGGCCTCCTGATTCAGCATCATCGCACATCCCGTGACCGTATTGGTCGAGGCATAGTCGTCGAAAGTCTTTATCTTGTCAATCTTTATCTGCTGGTCTCTGATGAACGATGGCGAAAGCCGATTCAGCCTGGCATCGACCAGACAAAGATCTGAATGGACAATCACGGGTGACTTTCCGTGTCGCCCTTCCTCCTCTTGCATCCTATGGAATGTCTTTTCAATCTTTCCAGACAGCCACACATCGTCTTGATCGCAAAACATGTAGTATGGGGCATCCACACGTTCAAGCAGGCTTAGAAAGTTACGGCATGCTCCACCCTGCGAGGGATAGTCAAAGACCGTAATCTGCTGAGGATACACGTCGGCATATCGCGCAAGAATGTCGTTCGTCCCGTCGGTCGAGCCGTCATCATGTATATACAAGTGCCAGTCGGCAAACGTCTGACCGAGAAGGGAGTCAAGCTGCTGGCTGAGATAGGCCGCACCATTGTAGGTGGCCATCAGTATGGCAATTGTCGAAGTACACTTCATGTCAACTCTTGATTTTATATCGAATGCCGCTATACAAGCCCTTCAGCAAGGCCGTCATGCGCCTCAACTTGTCGGGTTCTGCCAAGATGATTCTGAAAAATTTCCGACGGATGATCTCATTATACAGATAGTCCTTGTCCTCAGGTGTCATCAATGCCCGGTGCTTCTTGTAGCAGATGATATGTGAGCGCGTCATGTTGTATGTGCGCAACCAGTTGTAATTAGGGGTGAAGATGTGAAAAGGCCCCAGATGCTGAGGCTGTCCCAAGGAGTGTCGGAGGTGATGACGCGTGAGGCATACCGCCGCATAGCCGTGCTCTATCACGCTCAGCGAGAGGTCGTGGTCAAGTGCATCCAAGGGGAAGGCATCCTCATCCGCACCGCCAATCTGCCGGAGTATCTTTATGGGAATCACAGTCCCAGAATTGATGAACAGTCGCTTTGGCTGCATCGCGTCGGTTATTTCGAATTGGTCGCAACCGTCGACATACGGTGTGAAGACCATGTCGCGTCCTTCGCGCAATATGCTCTCTATCTCTGTCCGATAAGCAGCAAAGTCAGGCCACTGGCTGTCTTCGTCCATCAAGAGAAGCGTATGAAACTCGTTCATTACCGCGTAGCGCAAGGCATAGTTGATGGCCGGGGCGATGAATCGGTTCTCGCCCGTCCATTGATAGTCCACCTG
>CACXXD010000202.1 GCA_902771445.1 uncultured Prevotellaceae bacterium | reverse complement strand
CCATGTAGAGGCGGTAGAAGGCACCGATCTTCTGTCCGTCGCTACCCTGAGGCAGGTTCTTTTCATTGGCATACTTCATGATCAGCGCATTGATGCGCACTTCGTTCTGCTTATGCAGATCGACGAACGCACCGTTCATCGGGTACTCCTTGTCAATCGGGTTGTTCTTCAGCCAGTTGCCTACAGCATACTGCCAGAAGTTGTCACCAGGTTTCACACTCTCATCGAGATTCGCTCTAAAGGTCTGTGCCGCGCCAGCCAAACTTACCAAAGCCAGTACAACGAGCATCATTAATTTTTTCATCATTGTTTTATTAAATTATAGTATATTTTTAGTCTTAATACTTTGCAAAGATAAGCAAAATCTTTAAATAACCTACAATAAAAACATGTTTTTGCTTATTTTTGCTTATTTTGGAACTATTTTTGCAGATTTTGAGACTCGGTTTGCTGATTTTGAAAGACGGCAGAAAAACTTCCGGCAATCAATCAGCATTAGGAAAACATCATTGCTTTGTCCTGTGGCGGATGAAAAGAAGGAGCAGGAACATGGCCACGATGCCGAATGAGAGCGAAATCAACGCACTCTTGGTGAAGCCTGCCACGAGGAATGTGAAGAACGACACGGAGGCTGCCGTCAGCGCGTATGGCAACTGAGTGGTGACGTGATTCAGATGCTCACACTGCGCACCCGCCGACGACATGATGGTTGTATCGGAGATGGGCGAGCAATGGTCACCGCACACTGCACCTGCCATACAGGCAGAGATGGAGATGATCATCAGCTGCGGGTCAACCTCCTGGAAACAGGACACCACGATGGGGATGAGGATACCGAACGTGCCCCACGACGTGCCCGAGGCAAAAGCCAAAAACACGGCCACGACAAAAATGATGGCAGGCAGGAAGCCCATGAGTCCACCGGCAGAGTGCTCCACCACACTGGCTACATAAGTTGCCGCTCCCAGACTGTCGGTCATGCTCTTCAGCGTCCAAGCAAACGTCAGGATCAACATGGCAGGCACCATCTGCTTGAACCCTTCAGGCAGACAATCCATGCAGTCGCCGAACGACAGCGACTGGCGCGCCAGATAGTAGGCGATGGTGATGAGAAGAGCTACGGATGAGCCCATCACCAGACCCACTGAGGCATTGCTGGCAGCAAAGGCAGCAATGAAACTCTTGCCTTCGAAGAAGCCACCTGTATAGATCATGCCGATGACACACCCGATAACGAGAAACACGATGGGGACTACCAGATCCGACACCCGTCCTAATTTCCCTTCCTTTTGGCGTTCTTTTGCGGTCCGCTGGTTCTTACCGGTCGTGAAGGGGTCGCCCTTTCGGGCATTGTTCTCATGTAGCAGCATGGGTCCATAGTCCAGCTTCATGATGATGATGAGCACCATCATCAATAAGGTCAGCAGGGCATAGAAATTAAAGGGAATGGACTGAATGAAGATGCTGATACCATTCCCCTCTTTGACAAATCCCGACACGGCAGCCGCCCACGACGAGATAGGGGCTATAATACAGATAGGTGCAGCCGTTGAGTCGATCAGGTAGGCCAGTTTGGCACGACTTATCAGATGCTTGTCGGTGACAGGCCGCATGACGGAACCCACCGTCAGGCAGTTGAAGTAGTCGTCGATGAAAATCAGACAGCCCAGCAGCATGGTCGACAGCTGTGCCCCCTCGCGGCCCTTAATGCGTTTGGCAGTCCATGCCCCGAAAGCAGCCGAGCCACCCGTACGGTTCATCAGCTGCACCATCGTGCCCAGGATGACCAGAAAGACGAGTATGCCAACGTTCCACTTGTCGGACAGCACGGCCATGATGCCGTCGGGGAAAAGCCGGTTGAATCCACTTACGGGGTTGAAGTCAGCATTGAGCAGGGCCCCCGTCAGCATTCCGAGGAAAAGCGAGCTGTACACCTCTTTAGTAATCAGCGCCAGCGAGATGGCGATGATGGGTGGTGTCAGCGCCCATACCGTATTCTTCACAGGCATGTGATTGATGCCTACGGCATAAACCAACCAAGCCAGAAACAGCACCACAGCTATCAGCGACAGATATGTCAGCCGTTTGGGCTGCCCAGGTCTTACCGATTCTAATTTCGATTCTATTTTCATTGTTACATTATTATTACATTATCCAACTTTCGCAAGCTCTGCTTGCTGGGAGTTAATGGGAGTTAGATGGAGTTAACGAGCCAATGGCTCGTGTAGTTAGGGGACATTACTATTGCTGAAAGAACATTCGTCCTTTAACTCCACAGGCTGAAAGCCTGTTAACTTCTGATAACTCCTTATAACTCCAAACATGTGAAACTTGTATTTCTTTATTTCCTGAAAGGATAGAAAGTGGCCCCCACGCTCAGCGCACGGTTCTGATAAAGGCCTGCGAGTTGCGGCCAGTAGCCCGTGACATAGCCAGCCAAATCATGGAATTCAGCAAATACATTACACTTCTTGCCCAACTGCTTGTTGGCCTTGACGGTAGCAAAGAGGTGGGCATGACGGTCGTCCATATCGCGGCGGCTGCTGTAGAGAAGCGTCGACGACAGGCGGAATCCATGTGAAAGATTCAGGACCGGAGCCAACTTGAGTGTGAC
>CACXXD010000201.1 GCA_902771445.1 uncultured Prevotellaceae bacterium | reverse complement strand
TTTACAGGTCTGTCCCTCAATACGGGTCTCACGAATCTCAAAGTCGTGGATGCGCTCCGATCCCTTCAGCACGCCCCCCTCTTCTATATAAAGATGTGTGCCTTGCTTGAAGAACAGTGAGCCTGAGAAAAACGTTCCCTTCGGCACGACTATTACTCCCCCACCCTCACTGGCGGCACGGTCGATGACGGCCTGTATCTCCTTCGTCTGAATGTCGCAGGTGCCTTGGCGCACGCCGTAGTCGGTCAGCACGTATTGCTTGCCCAACTTGGCCACATCCACCTTGGTTGTGTCGGTGAACCACTCGGCCATCGGTTCGCCGTTGGGCCACAGTTCCTGTTTCGCTACTTTCTTTTTTGCAGAGCCCAAAGTGCAGATCATAGCAAGCACGAGGGTCAAAACCAGTTGTTTTCTCATTTCTTAATTGTTTAGTGATTAGCAATTTGCCTACAAAGTTATAAAAAGGCTGTAACAAAAGAGCGTTTTTTGAGAGAATTAACGCAAATTGCTCGAAAAAAAAGAACAAGAAAGGGGAAAAGCGAACCCAAAGGTGCCTGTTATTTCTTCGCGGATGTTAACTGTGCAAGAAGCCAGCGAAGAAATTGAGTCGAATTTCCATCGTCAAAGATAATGAATTTTTTTTGAAAACAACACAAAAGATAAGGAATTCTCAACAAAGGGGGTGCGACAGCATCTTTCACAAAAAAAATACTTTTCTACATGTAAAATGTAAATAAAACCTATTAATTATAGTGTTGTTTCTTTTTTTTCATTATCTTTGCAAACAGAAAAGTTCAATTTTTATTAGTATTATGAAAGAATTCTTTAAATTTACGCTTGCCACGATTTGTGGTATCGTGCTGCTTACGGTGGTAACCGGCATCATCTTTCTGATCTCTATTGTCGGCATCATTGCCAGCGAAAGCTCAACCACGAAAGTAGAGAGCAACTCCGTGTTTGTCATCAAAATGAACGGAATGATAGAGGAACGCTCAAAAGACAACAACCCACTCAGCCTGCTGCTCAACCGGAACGACATGGAAGTGATGGGACTCGATGACCTGGTGGCCTCTATCAAGAAGGCCAAGGAGAACGATGACATCAAAGGCATCTATCTGGAAGGTGGTGTGGCTGCGTTCGACTCGCCTGCCACGGCTCAGCAGCTGCGCGATGCACTGGCTGACTTCAAGAAGAGCGGCAAATGGATCTATGCATACGCCGACCAGTATCTGCAGACCAGCTACTATGTGGCTTCGGTGGCCGACAGCATGTTTCTGAACAAGACCGGCATGATTGACTTCAAGGGACTGGGCGGCAAGACGATGTACGAGACGGGCTTCTACGAGAAGATCGGCGTGAAGTATCAGGCTACCCGTGTGGGCAAATACAAGAGTGCGGTGGAGAGTGTCACCCGCAAGGACATGAGCGAGAACGACCGCGAACAGCGCACGGCCTACCTGCAAGGCATCTGGCAGTACATGCTGAAGGACATTGCCGACAGCCGCAAGGTGTCGGCACAACAGCTGGACCAGCTGGCCAACGACAGCATCGTGGCCTTTGCCTCGCCAGAGGACTATCTGAAAGCCAAGCTCGTAGACCGCATCATGTATCCCGACCAGATGAAGAATGTGGTGAAGAACAAGCTGGGCATCGACGACGATGACGATGTCAACCAGCTGTTGCTTTCCGACATGCTCAACGTGAAGTCGGAGAAGAAGGAGAAGGGCGACAAGATTGCCATCTACTATGCCTACGGCGAGATTGTCGACCAGGTGGCCAGCGGCTTCTCGTCGGGCAGCAACATCGTGGGCAGCACCACTGTCAGTGACCTGAGCGAGCTGGCCAAGGACGACGACGTGAAGGCCGTGGTCATCAGGGTGAACTCGCCCGGCGGCAGTGCCGTGGCTTCTGAGCAGATATGGCATGCCGTGCAGCTGCTGAAGGAGAAGAAGCCCGTGGTCATCTCGATGGGCGGACTGGCTGCTTCGGGCGGCTATATGATGAGTGCAGGCGGCAGCTACATCTTCGCCGAGCCTACCACTATCACGGGTTCTATCGGCATCTTTGGCCTGATTCCCAATCTCAGCGGACTGGTCACCGACAAGCTGGGTTTCACCTTCGACGGCGTGAAGACCAACCGCTACACCGACTATGAGAACAACTTGGTGATGGCCAAGGAGAACAGCGATGAGATTCGTCACATGCAGACCTTCGTGGACCGTGGCTACGAGACCTTCCTGAACATCGTGGCACAGGGACGCGGCATGACCCGCGACGAGGTGAACGAGATTGCACAGGGACGTGTGTGGCTGGCTACCGACGCGAAGGGCATCAAGCTCGTCGACCAGCTGGGCTCGCTCGACGATGCCATCAAGAAGGCTGCTGAACTGGCCAAGGTCGGCGACGAATACTATACGTCTACTTACCCCGAGAAGACCGACTGGATGGACAAGATGCGCCTCGACCAGCAGCGCAACCGTCTGCAGGCCCGGTTCCCCTATTCTGTCAGTACAAAGTAACAAAACAACTTGGCATGAACAGAAGTAAAAGGACGTTGGCATCGACTAAATAAAAATTATGGAAGGCGACTTTATCAAAGTGAGAGACTGGCTACTGCCACTCAGTTGGATTTACGGCTGTTTAGTGAGACTTCGGAACTTCTGTTTCGACGTCGGCATTCTGAAGAGTCATTCTTTCAGCGTGCCTATCATCGCGGTGGGCAACATCACCGTGGGCGGCACGGGCAAGACTCCCCATGTGGAATATCTGATAAAGTTGCTGAAAGGCCGCTCAAAGATCGCCGTGCTCAGCAGGGGCTATAAGCGAAAGTCGAAGGGATTCATCGTTGCCGACAAGGACAGCACCGTGCGCGACATTGGCGACGAGCCGTTCCAGATGAAGCGAAAGTATCCCGACACCATCGTAGCGGTGGACAAGAAGCGCGTGCACGGCATAAAGATACTGACCGAACAGAACCGCAGTCTCGACGTCATCCTGCTCGACGACGCCTTCCAGCATCGCTACGTAAAGCCAGGCATCAACATCTTGCTAGTCGACTACCACCGTCTGATCATCTACGACAAGCTGCTGCCTGCCGGCAGACTGCGCGAGCCGCTGGCCGGAAAGAACAGGGCCGACATCGTTATCGTGACCAAGTGTCCTACGAGCCTCAAGCCCATGGACTTCAGGGTCATCACCAAGGCGATGGACCTTTTCCCCTATCAGCACCTCTACTTCACCACATTGCAGTATGAGTGTCTGCGGCATATAAATAATAATAGTACGCGCACGTTTGCGAGCCTGAAGCCCGACGAGCATGTGCTGCTCCTGACGGGCATCGCCTCG
>CACXXD010000200.1 GCA_902771445.1 uncultured Prevotellaceae bacterium | reverse complement strand
CTTTCTGCAAAGATAAGAAAAACATTTCAATTTCAAGGGTTTTTTCGCCAAAAAATGCAGAAATTGTAAATTTTGAAACAATTTTTGCTGATTTTGAGACTCCGTGGGCTATGAACAGACCTATATGATCTGCAAAGAGTCCCCGCCCAATGTGATGAGCGGGGACTCTGTTGGATGTTACGAATGCGGGAGGAGGCTTATAAGTGCCACGCGACGATCGCAGCGTAGAAACGTTCCGGACCATCGTATTCATTCCACTTATAGTCATCGGTAAGGCATTCTATATCAATATAGTCATGAGTCTGATGATCCCACGTTACATTATATATTCTAAGAGGCCCCCAATCAACAGGTCTAAACTTTCCAAAGTAATCAAAAAATACCTCCGCTCCATTTTTAGCATTCTTATCACTGTTCCACAACATCAGAGTTGGTTTTGATCCCGGTTTGTGAGTACAGGTCGCACCGCCTGAATACTGATGACCATCTATCAATGCATTAACCCATGATGTACCATAATATTTTAGGATGGCATCCATCTTAAACCTGGGAATCAGTTTTCCCCTCACTTCTGCCGGATTAGAGATATTGATCTTCCCTGCCTCATGCCACCTCGGCATATAGATAGCATCGCTACCGTAACGTCTCGGATCTGGAGCATCGCCACTATATTTATACTCCTGCAACTCTTTGTGCATCGCGAAGCGGGCACCGTGAATCTGGCAGACGAGGAACTTATCGGGATTGATGACCTTAAAGTCGCAGAAAGCCAAGAATTTAGTCGTGTAATCACTGTAGATATTGTAGAGTCCTTCCTTCTCGACGTCCGACAGACCACCATAGGTGGCGTAGAGAGTGATCATGAATAGGCACTTGGCAATCATGGTCAGGTCGTAGGCGCGATAGGCCTGGCGGTCGCCTATGCCCAGATGCTCCCAGGGATACTTGTCGAAGGTCAGTCCGTCGTAGATGCGGTCCATACCTATGCCGTAAGTGGAATGCTGCACGGTGGTGATGTACTTCATATAATTCCAGGTCAGGTCGACATACATCTTGCCAGCGCCCGCCCATGCTTTGGCATATTCGCCTAATTTATCCTTGTTCTCCTGGCTCAGATTGCTCTTGTTTTTATTATAAAGATCGAAGGCAGAATTGAAGAATTGAACATTCTGCGCATCCAGCGGATTATAATATGTTGAGTTGCGGGTATTGAATATGTTCACCGCCTCTTGCTGATTCATCTTATTAGCGATGGCGATGAGGCGGTTGTTTATCTCGTCGAGCTTTTGTATCATTATCCTCTGGTTTGCCAGCACCTCGTCAATTTTCCCCAGAAGATTGTCAAGTTTATCGTTTATTTCCCCAAGAGGGTCCGGCTTGAAGATGGACGAGAATATATTCTCGGGCGTTTTGACTTTTGAGTCAGCGTCGCTGTTTTCAGCTCTTGTAGCCGCTATACCATCGTCCCACACCAGCGGTTTGTCCAGGCCTTCCACCTCCGAGTCGCTCCAGTCGATGCTGGCGTCGGGGCCTGCTTTTTCGTCATACTGCTCATAATAGGCCATCAGCGCCTTCCAGTCCTCGTCGGTGATTTCCGTGAACCAGTTGTCCAGGTTCTCGCAGAGCCATGCGAAGTTGGCCGTCGTCTTCTGGCCTTCGTAGGTCAGCTCGAACTCCACCTCCTCGTCGGAGGTCGCGGTGAAGTTGACCGTCTGGCCTGAGAGCGGATTGTCTGCGATGGTGGGGAATGTGATGCTGCCTGTGCCCGTCGTGTTGTTGTAGCTGATCTTTCCCTCCACGAGGTCGTCTGCGCCCTCAGCCGTGTAGGTGAAGAAGTAGGCCTTGTCGCCTTCAACATTCATGCCGACGGTGGGCATATTGGCCAGTTCCTCCATAGTGGCCTTGCCTGTGGCTACAAGAATGGTGTCAAACTCCGTCCAGACGCCCTGCTTCAGCTGGGCGGGAATGTCTGCTGTCGGCTCCGGTGTCGGCGTCGGCGTTGGTGTCGCGTTGTCTTCATTCGCTGCGCACGATGTGAACATCGCTGCGGTGCCGCAGATCAGGATGGCGGCAAGCATCCACATTTTCAATTGTTTCATGTTAAAACTATTTTAGGGGTTAAACATATTTATATTTATAATTTATTAGCTTTACGTTTTGCAAAGTTAAGCAAATTTTTCCAAACCACCAAATCTTAAAAGCCTTAAAATTCACTTTTTGTTTATTTTGCAACAAAAATTGCATATTTTGCTACTCCATTCACGCATTTTCAACACGTGCCTGGATCCGTGTTATCTTGTCTAGAGACGACAGATTATGAGGGTGTTTGCCTGATATGTCGCCTGTGGGGACGGTTGTCGCTACAAGTGAGAGAAGATTTCGGGAATTTTCTTGGAATCAGAAGAAAATCGCCGTAACTTTGCATCGTCAATCAGAACAAACAACGTCTGAGCGACAAGAGAAAAGACAGTAAGTTTAACAATTTAAAATTTATAAGATTATGAAGCAGAATGAAATGAACAGCCAGAAGGCTCAGGAGTTGACAAAGGAAGAGTTGGAGCAGGTAAACGGCGGTAAGGTTACTATCCAAGATATATTGAAATCTACCACTGCTATATTGATGTTTCCGTGAACTC
>CACXXD010000199.1 GCA_902771445.1 uncultured Prevotellaceae bacterium | reverse complement strand
TTATTTTACAACGAACTTCTCACGTATCTTCTTCTTCAACTTCCCATTCTCAATACTCTTTTGGAAAGGCACGATAACTTCATAATACATCTTATTGCTCAGTAATTCATTGCTCCTTTTTGAATCTGGATTGTCTATTTTGTATTCCTTGAGAAACTCAGAACCATTACTTCGCCAGGAACTTACAGATAACAAGACATAATCAGGATCTTTCACATGATACATCGTACGATTTAAGATATAAGAGCTCCCATTTCCATTGCTCTTCTTTATACAATAATTGATTGTAAAATGAGCCTCATTCATATTGTCAACGACATTCCAGAAGCCATCCATTATCAAAAGACGTCTCAACTCATTGACGCCAACTTTCTCAAATTCAGAATCGTCACCGTAGATATAAACGTTATTACCCTTTTCTAACAAATAACCTTTGTATCCAGCTAATGGATCATAAGGGTATTTGATTATTCGCTCCTTGTGGCTGACATCGCTTTTATCGGGCTGAGAAGAATCATTAGCTGGCGCTGAATTAACCTGCAAGATTTCACTCATCTTGATTTTCACCTCTTTATCTGAAATAATCATGGTCAGAGCATCAGAAGGATCTATACTCTTAATATAGCCTCTCAGTTCTGTTCCATTTTTAAGAATCACAGACGACAAACTTTGCTGTGCGTTAACACATAAAGCTAAAGTAGCGATTATACAAGTAAAAAGCAATCTTCTCATAGTTAATAAATAATGCTGCGTTTCAAACATAGGACAAGAATTCCTTCATTTCACGATTATCCACATACAGGAAAATCGTGTCGATGGCCTGCAAGATATCCTTCAGGCGTTTAGGGTCGTTACGCTGCTCTCTCATAGATTAGGATTTTGTCGCGGTCAGCGCTTTCACGGGCAAAGGGCATCAAGCCACCTTCTGTAATCAGGTCGACTTCGCGCCCAAGAAGTTCCTTCAAGTCCTCATACATTCCGCTAAGGGTAAAGAGGGAGAAATGTTGCGACTTGTCTGGCAGGATCAGGATGTCTACATCGGAGTCATCCCTTTGCTCACCACGTGAAAAGGAGCCAAAGAGCCATGCCTTCAGGACGGGTTGTGTCTTGAAGTAATCTGCTATCAGCTTTGTCATTGTCTCCTTCGTCATATGCGTACATTAGATAATTACGATTGCAAATATAGGGAGATTTTTCGAAAGTTCCAAATTTTCGGCCAAGTTTTTGTGTTTCAACAAAGTTCTAAGGCATATTGTGTGCAAGCTAGTGGGGGGCTTGACGAAAGGGTTCCTGGAGATGTTCAACCAGCCGTTCACCGAACAGACCAAAGCTGCTGACATGCTGACATCGGTTTCTAAGAGATATTATAAAAATAGGATATAGGCATTTTTGTACCTGTTATCCTATTTTTTAATTTGTCTATAGAATTTGATGTCAGTATGTCAGCAGCATCAGAACACTTCTGTCAAGTAAGGCAGGGTTATTTTCAAATAAGGGTGCCTTATTGCGAAAAAAGGGCGGGTTATTGAGGAGACAACAGTTTGTTACACATTCAGATGTGTCACAGATCTGTCACAAATGTGTAACAGCACTCAGACAGAACTAACTATCTGTATGTCAGACGGATGAAGCTCTCTTACACTTTTACACATTAAAATGGGTAAAAATGGTAGTGATAAGATAAAAAAATAAAATGGTGATGCTGGAGTGAAAAATGATGTGTCACAGACAATGTATCACACGGGCGCAAAGGTTTCTGTCTTTTACCTTTGCGCCATTGTCCCTTTGAGGTATCGAGCGCTTGATTTGCCACCTGTCTTGCGATTATTTCCTTGACTAATTGTTGTAAATTGTTGTTTGTCTCTACATATAATTGTGTAAGTCATTGAGTCTTATCTGTTTAGATTCTATTTTTAATTCTACTAATCCTCTACTAAACCTCTACTAATCCTCTACTACAAATGTGTTGTTTGTCCTACAAGGCTACAATTATTCCCACGTTGGGAGCGTGATGTTCCCACGTTGGGAACAAATGATTCCCACGCTGGGAATAAAGTGTTCCCACGTTGGGAATAAGGAACGTGACTGTGGGTAGTTGTTTATCGGCTGTGTAGGAAGGCTAATTGCAAAATAAGGGACCCTTATTGCAGAATAAGGAACGCTTATTGCAACAAAAGGTACGCTTCTGCAGTAGATGGCTTTTAGATAATTAGTAGAGGATAGGTAGAGGATTAGTAGAGGATTAGTAGAGGTTTAAAAACCTAGTAAAATCGGCATGTTTGAAAGAAATTCGTGATTATTTAGTAGAGGTAGAATTAAAAATCGACTTTCTCTGTGAAAATTTCATGGCGCAGACTGTGCTGAATACCCGAAAATTGCTTTTTTTTGAGCAATCATGAGATAATTTGGAATATAATCCGCAGGCGGTACAAAGTTACATATTACACAGGCTCGCTGGGGTCAGGCCCCAAAGTAAAGTCGAGTGCTCCACTGGGGTCAGGCGCCAAAGTAAAGTCGCGGGCGACTGTACTTTGGCGCCTGACCCAGGGGGCTGCGCTTTGAGCGAGGTTCTTGAGCCTTGAGCGAGGAAGGAGGAAGGAAAAGGGCTTCGCGTAATGAAACAGTAGGGCGCAGGGATGAGGGAATGTCTCTGCGCCCTTTGTTTTTATTGTGGTTTGAACTCAAAGTGCTGGTAGTCTTTGAGGGTGTGCCAGGAGCCGCCCCAGGTGAAGCCGTAGCGAAGGAAAAGGCGGTGGCAAAGGTCGCCGGCCTTGATCTTGTAGCGGAACTGGCGTGAACGATCTGCATAGGGACGGCCATTGGCTGGCTGCACGACTTGGGCACCATTACGGAAACGGACATAGGGATTGTAACGGGGGTTGATGTCGATGGCAAGCCCACGGGCGTGATAGGATAACTTCTTCGTGTCGGACACATTGCGATAGCAGAAACAGCTGGTGTTGTTGTCGCTCATCTGGCGCTCGTCGTCGGCATCGTAATCATCGGCCAGACGGATGCGCTCGATGGGATAGCGGGCTTGATAGAGCTCTCGGAAGATGGCGATGAGCTTGTCGGCTATCAGGCGGTTGCAGACCAGTTCTCCACGATGCGTCTTATGGTCGTAATCCCAGTGGAGCACACGGAGGTATCGCAGGTCGGAGCGCGTGATGTGAGGGTTATCGACGTAGGTCTTGCCCTGCATGCGGAGCCAGACGGAGTCGGGGATCTCCATCGCGACGAAGTCCTGGGCGAGGGAGATTCTGGACAGAAGAACAAAAGGACCTATCAAGAGTGCCCTTCGGATAAAGACAGAATAACGTTTTAAAGACAAAGTAACAGAATAACGTTTTTTATTTGGACAAAAGGACATAAGAACATATTAATTATCTGATGACCTTCTTGTGATTCTGGATGAAGATGCCTCGCGAAGGCGTATCGACACGCTGGCCCTGAAGGTTGTAGACGGGGGTATCGGTGGCTTCGGCACTGACGGCACGGATGGCAGAGGTGCCGCCGTAGATGCGGTCATACTCCTGGACGGCTTTGCTCATCTGATCGAGGAATGCCTTTTCACCATGAAGGGTTGCATAGACAGCACTGCCCACCACACGACCGTAGTTGACATCACTCTGCCAGTGGTAGCCGGTTATGACTCGCCCCTGTCCGTATTCATAGGCTCGGGCGAGGATTTCGTCCTGATGGGAACGGGTGACTTCGGAGAGTACGAGTCCCATGAGCCAGGAACCAGAAGCATGACCTGAGGGGTAGGAACCCGTATCATAGAGCCCGGCTTCATCGTCGGGGTAGGAGGTCGGCTCGTCCATATAGACGTAGGGGCGCTGTCTGCGGAAAGCAGCTTTGGCTTTCTGAGTGGCGGCATTGCCCGATGGATGTACGCGTTGCAGGAGTTCGTAGATGGCGGGTGTCTTCGAAGCCGAAATCTCATGTCCGAGCACCTTTGAGAATACCGCGCAGAAATTGTCGGCACTATAGGTGACATCTGCAACAGCCTGCTTGCCCTCATCTTGCTGGCGGAGCAGTTTTCCCTCGTTATACGACACAATGTCGCAGCTCATCTGACTCGACAGATCCTGTGGCGGCTCGGGCAGATATTCGTCGGAGTTGGGCAGGTCACCAAGCGAGAGATATGGTTCGTCGGAGGCGCGAGTGAGTGCTCGTGAGCGGCTTGTGCCCATCTCCTGCTTGGCAGCATCGAGCAGCTCCTTGAAATCGCCGTGGCAGTGCATGCGCGCCAGAAGGGCTGAACCCAGTTGATGGCCTGCGTGGACATCGCTCTCATAATTGTATCCGGCAATGACCATACTCGGGCCATACTTCAGGCCACGTGTGTAGATATTCTCGTCGCTATCGGGACACACTTCAGCCAGCAATAGTGAATAGAGCCAGCCCCGCAAAGCCTGTTCGCAAGGGTAAGAACTGATGTCGGCATAACGGCTCTCCATCGATCGGACATAGCTGGACTCCTTGAACAACTTGAAGGGACGTTCGCGCATGATGCTGCCCTGTGTCGCCGTGATGACCTTAGTGGCATATTTGTCGGCATACTCGAGCAGGGCGTAGAGCTTCGGGGTGTTCGACGCATTGATGGTCTTGTTGACGGCCTTGCTGAGCGAACGGAGAAAGCCGTCGAAGTCCCACATGATGAAATTGTAGGCGAGCTTGCCTGCGCTCTCCTCACGTGCAGACTTGCCCCAGCGATAGAGTGTCAAGTCGTTGACAAAGCCCAGCGACTTGGTGTCGGGCGGGGCAGGGAGCATCTTGGACGCATTGGGCTGGTCGCTGTCCATATAGGCTTGTGCTTGGATGGTAAGCGTAAAGCCGAGCGCCAGGATGAGGGTGTTGAGTCGTTTCATTTAGCGTATGTTGATCTTCTTTTTACCTTTAATATAAATACCGTGACGGGTGGGGGGAGCACT
>CACXXD010000198.1 GCA_902771445.1 uncultured Prevotellaceae bacterium | reverse complement strand
GCATACTGGTCGATGGTGGCCTGGAGGGGCGGGATGCCCTGCTGCTTACGTATATTATAATGTGTGATGCACTGTCCACTGAACGGGACGAGGGCGGCCAACGAGTCAGCATCAACGCCGTACTTCGCCAGCCAGCGCTTGTCTAATCCGATGATGTCGAGCAGATAACCGCCGGCAGAGTGTCCGGCGACAAAAATCTTGCGGCGGCTTCCATTGTACTTCGCAATGTTCTTGTACGTCCAGGCCACAGCTGCCGCAGCATCATCGAGGATGTCGTCGATGGGAGCCTTGGGCAGCAGGCGATAATTTGCCGCAACGACCACGAGGCCACTGTTCTTCAACTGCGGGTCGATGTGCTTCTCGCCGCCCTCGATACCGCCACCGTGGAACCATACCACCACAGGTGCATCCTGGGAGTTTGTCGGATAATACACATCGAGTTTGCAGCGTTCCTGCGCATAGCCCTCCGCAGCTTCGCGATAAGGGATGTCGTTCACTTGATTGTACTGTGCCCATGCAAGGGGCGTACAAAACAAGAGAGCTAAGATGAGAAAAATACTTTTGTAAGTCATAGCTTATCTGATATAATGGATTACTTCTATTTTGTTGGGGTTGTTTTTAAACTATCCTAATTCTCAGAGCAGCGAGCGCCATCATGCTTGCATGGCTGGCTGAGTCGTGATAAGAACCAACTTTCGTTAAATATCGGCACAAATATAGCGAAATTTCTTGGATTTTTCGTAATTTTGCCATCAGTTTTAAGTGTATTTAGATATTTTGAGTAAGATTGGTATGACTATAAGAAAATTTATTGAACACGCAGGCTACTACTTCAATCTGATGCCCGACAAAGAGGAAGAGCAGGCGATTATAGCTCAGATTACCGAAGGGGTGAGTTTCAGGGGAGCCAACCTTTGGGTGCTTATCTTTGCCATCTTCATTGCTTCGCTGGGCTTGAACGTCAACTCGACAGCAGTCATCATTGGTGCCATGCTTATCTCGCCACTCATGGGTCCCATCGTGGGTATGGGGTTGGCTGTTGGCACCAATAATCTCGACCTGCTGAAGCGCGCAGGCAAGAACTTCGGTGTAGCAACCCTCATCAGTGTGCTGACGGCCACTGTCTATTTTCTCTTGACACCACTCAGCGAGGCACGTTCGGAGCTGCTGGCACGCACGTCGCCCACACTCTATGATGTACTAATAGCCTTCTGCGGCGGTGCGGCGGGCATTATCGCCCTGTGTACACGAGGCAAGGGCAACGTTATCCCAGGTGTTGCCATAGCCACAGCCCTGATGCCCCCACTGTGTACAGCTGGCTATGGACTGGCAACGGGCCATTTGCTCTATTTCCTCGAAGCATTCTACCTGTTTTTCATCAACACCGTGTTTATTGCCCTTGCCACCTATTGCGGTGTACGGCTGATGCATTTCCAAAAATATGAATATCAGTTGAACGGAAGAGCAGTCAGAGGGCGTCGCATACTGATGTCTATCGTCATCCTGACCATGCTGCCGGCAACATACATGACCATCCGAATCGTGCAACAGAGCATTTTTGATAACAATGTAAGGAAATTCGTCAAGACTGAGCTGACGCAGCGCGGTACTCAGATTATTTCGAGCGATGTAGACAAGGACAGTTTAAAGTTGCGTGTCGTTGCCGTAGGTCGCGAAATAAGCAACTTGACCCAGACTGAAGCCCAACGCAGGATGAATGAATACGGACTAGGGGACTATACCCTTCGCATCATCCAAGGTACGCAAAGCGACAGCGTGCTTGCACTGAGTCATCAGATAAGCTCGCTGACCACCAGCCAGGAAACCGAGCACAGACAACTTTTACAGCTCTCTGCAGAGAATGTCCTTCTGAACCAGCAGCTAAATGAATATAAGCGATACGAGGCTCTGGCAGCCGAAATCCGCCCAGAGCTAGCCTCACTCTTCCCGCAAATCAGCAAGTTTGCACTACAAAGAGTTGTTGAAGTGAACAGGGATTCCACAGACACACATCAATACGTGACAGCTATCATAGAATCTGACAAGAAAAAGTCTTTCTCTGAAGAAGAAATCAAAAAACTACATAACTGGCTGTTGGCCAGAATAAAGACAGATAGTCTGATTGTTATTAAACGTGAAGTGCGCTAGATGGAATCAAAGTCTGTCATAATTACTTGCAGATTTCCTCCTTCATCTTGCGTTTCTTCTCCTTCGGCTCGTCAGCGGCATAGCCGATGGGGATCAGCACGGCCGGTTCCTCGTTGTCGCCAAGGTCAAAGAGTTGCTTGCATTTCTCGGCATCGAAATTGCAGACCCAGCAGGTAGCGAGACCTTGCTCGGTAGCTGCCAGGCACAGATGCTCAACTGCAATAGCGATGTCTATATCGCCATGATGCTTGCCGTCTGAACGTACCCACTCCTCGTCGTGCAGGATGCTGCAGATAATGTACATCGGAGCCGTCTCGAACCATTCACGGTTATAGCACTCCTGAAGCTTTGCCTTATCTGCATCGTTTTTCACTATGCGAAACATCCACGGCTGTTTATTCACTGCCGACGGGGCAAAGCGCCAAAAATGCCATATCTTCTATTGTTTAACCTTTATATACACCCCGTCGAAAGCAACACCCATACCGAAACATCCGAATGTCTCATGCTTCGTGGTAGATATCAACACCACGAACTTCTTGAAGAAATGGGCACTGAAACCATAGCCGCACTCATTGACATTCTCATAATAGAAATAGTCGTGGGTTCCTTCGCCCAGTATCGCAGGACGATCAGGCGCACTCTTTCCTTCGGCAATATTGCCAGGCGCATTGCTAACCTCAAAATGCAGCTTATACTTGCCTGCTCCACGGAACTTTACGGTGCCTCCCATCATAGAGCCATAGCGAGGATTCCAGATGGAATAGGCATACTCACGCCCGATATTCTGCGGATTCTCGTAGTCAAGATAGTCATTCACAACAATACGTCCGGTGAGGGCATCATCATTCGTACTGAAGTTCTTCATCGGTAGCGATTTCTCTGTCCTCGGATTCGTCCAGGTGCCTTCAGCGATATAGG
>CACXXD010000197.1 GCA_902771445.1 uncultured Prevotellaceae bacterium | reverse complement strand
CTGATGTCATTAGTCAGTTTGAACGTTCCTCCATTGTATGGTTCAAGGTTGGCCGATAGTTCGTTCCAGTCGTCGGCACTGGTGATGAGCCAGCTGCCCGAGGCATCCTTCATGAGCTTGGCCGTGTTCACCGTTTCGGGACTCAACCCTACGATGGCCAGCATCTGATAGTGCCAGCCAGTGGTGGTTGCGGTCGACATGGGAGCACCCGGGTCGAGGGCAAAGAGGTTGAAGTAGCCGTTGGCGGCACCGCCCCAGCCCCAGTTCACGTGGAAGTAGTTGCCGTCGGCCTGATAGCCGTCGATGACGAAGGCATGACCGCCCACCTCGCCGTTGCTGCCGTCGCCGTTCAGGGCAGAGTAGTAGACGGGGCGACCGTCGCTCACCTCTTTATATATGAGGTCTTCCCAGCCGCTGGCACTATAGCTGGCGGCACTCTTGAAGCTGGCATTGGAATTATAGCCCAGCTTCTCCTTGAAGGCATTGAGCGCATCGCCGTTGTAGGCACCCGACGTAAAGCCGTAGTCCATCTGCGCAGCCTGTCCGCAGTAGCGCATCAGCGTAGCCACGGCAGTCTTCTGCGTGTTGTTGAACTCACCGGCATAGCTGTCGAGCATGTTGTTCCAGTCGAACTTAGTGGCTCCCCATGCCGACACGTTGATCTTGTTCGTTGCCGAGGTGTAAGCCGCAAGGTTAGGCACCTGGGCTGTGGGGAACTTGTGGTAGTTGGCAATCTGCGCCATAGCAGTAGCCACACAGCCCGTGAGGGCCGTCTGGTCGTTCAGCGTGGGACAGTAGGCATTGTAGGGAGCGCCCTGGTCCCAGGCCGTGGTGAGCAGCGGCTCCACGTCGTCCATCACACTGCTGATGCGGCGCGACGACTTGGCACGACGCACAACAGAGTCGGTCTTGGCCGCGCCCTGACCGAGCATCTCGATCTGCCGTGCATAGATGGCCAGCATCTCGCGCAGCGCGGCAGGCATCTTGCCCGCATCGAACGAGCCACTGTCGGCATAGCCGAGGATGGGACGGGTGCGGTCATCGCCGGAGACGATGACGAAACCGCCCTGCTGTCCCACGTTGAACACATAAAGCGCAGTCTGCCCTGCCGACGTGCCATGAAGAGAAAACGGCATGCGGTAGGCAAGGGGCAGACTGGCATCGCTGGCCAAGGCCGGAGCACGATATTTTCCGTTGGGTGCATGCTGTCGCGCCTGCAGGAAACTTCGAACTTTCGCTTTGGCTTGTTCTTCACTGATGCTGCCAGCCCTTGCGCTGAATCCGAGCAGCATCATTGCTACGGTGAGTAGCGTGAATCTTAAAGGAAACTTCATAATTTTTTTATATTTAAAATTGATTAAATTGTAATGAAAAACCATAGGAATCTGTCACAAAGTTAGGAAATAAAATGTTTACAAAAAAATAAAATTTAAACTTTGTGAAAAATTTCACCTGTTTATAGTACAAAATTTTGGGGCGATTCACCTAAACAGGTGACAAGAAGAAAAAAAATTTCGGGCTGAACGATTGAAAAAAAAATTGGGGCGATTTAGTTCGTCCCAATTTATGCTTTAACAATTAACTTTACCTTTACTCCTGTGGTTCACTGGCGCACCATGCGAGACGTTCTTCAAGTTCCCAGTTGTCGAAGTCTATTTCAAGATTACGATTCTGATGCGGAGTTGCAATGTATTTCGCTATTGCCGTGGCAACGAACTTGGCCAGATTTACGGGAACTGCATTGCCTATCATCTGCTCTAAATCTGTTTTACTGCCCTCAAAAACAAAGTCACGGGGGAATGTCTGAATGTAACTCCTTTCTTTCGTATCAAGGGATCGAACGCCTTCCTTGGATTTTACAGGATCGTTTGCATGTATTTTGTAACCTTCGGGCATTGGCCGATTGACACCGCGAACGGTAGGACTTGGCTCGTCTATAGAGAAAATGCCACGACGTACATAGCTGCGTGGATGTCGATAATAATATTCTATGCCAAGGGAGTCACCGAAATAGTCACGCATGGTCATTGGCTTAGCAGAGAGACCACTGCTGATGAAGGGTTCCATAAAGCCGTCCGTTTCGCGGAGTTTACCTATGAGGAAGAAACGTTTGCGCTTTTGCGGTACACCACAATAGCTTGCATCAAGGATTTTTTCGGAAAGTCCATAGCCTGCCTGCTTGAAGATTGCTTTTGCATCTATCAACTTTTGGGTCTTGGTGATGCGAGCTACGTTTTCCAACGGGATCACTTTACAAAATCCGCAAGATTCTGAATATCAGTTTCTTGCGGATTTTTCTATTTATCACATGCACCACATTTGCACCACCAAATAAGGCCCACTAATCAACAATTTTAGTGTCTAATAGCACTTCCCAATAGCCATTTTTATCTTCACCAACACGTCTAATGACACCTTTTTCCTTTAATACTGCAATATTGCGCCTAATAGTCGATCTATCAACTTCGACAATAGTTCCTAAATCTTCATATGTAATATGATTATCATTTCTCATTGCTTTAACAATGGCACTCTGCGTTTTGTTTAGTTTTACAGGGGCATTTGCAGGGGCATTTACAGGGGCATTTGCAGGGGCAGTGTCAGAAGTAGCTTTAGTAGAAGGCACTGGCAGCACCAGTTCCACTTCGTCAACATCCAGTTTGTTCAGCAGCTGAGGATCACCCCAATTGGTTTCTTTCCATGCTGCAATGATTTTGGGGAATCCTGAGCCTACGTTCTCACCAAAGCCAATCATACGGAGCATATTCTGAATCTTTGGACCACCTCGATAGATGGTCTCTACAGGCAACTTCAGCAGTCCAGGATTACGGAAACAAAGGCGGTCATCATGTTTCTCTATCCTCAGAATACCTGCATCCGCCATTATATCGCAGTGGATAATCGAATTCGTAAAAGCTTCACGCACCGCCTCATGCTGTGGTGTGTCATCGTTCCTTTTCCCTCCCTTTTCCAATTTGAATGGTCTCGGCAAGTCGAACTGAACCTTTGGCGATACAATACGGAAGAACTGATACAGGTTATTCTCCCAAAGTCCGTCGTATGTCAGACGATCATGATAACGCTCGTCACCCACCAGATGACTCATGTCCAGATAGTCCATGCGGAAGTTAGCAAACCTGTCTCTTATGGCAAGCCCCTTACCAAACATCATCAGACCCGCCAATGTCAGTCCCTCCTTGCCAGTCTGCCTGTCCTCGGTATATCCACCAAGATTTCTGAGGAAAGTCTTGTCATCAACCCTATTCCAGACATGTGTATTATTCTCCAGTCTGAACTCAGTCCGATACTGACGCAAAGAATCCGGATCAATGTCGTCCATACCATAGTATTCAATAAGGATACTATCGTTTCCATCTGCATTAGAGTCACGTATCATCGCCTTTACTTGGGCCTCTGTGCAATGATAGTCCCCTTCGTTGTTGCGCCTATACGTACCTTTATATACATTGCCATTCAGATAGATCGGCTTTGCCATCCAGTCTGCCTGAGGAACATGGATGCAGACAATCTGCCTCCCATCCATATTCACCACCTCCACATCGCTGTCAAGAAGAATATTCTCGTTCACCTTGTCGCTGTTGAGGGTATTCCAGAAGTCAGTGATAATCTTACTTGGTTCGTCCACACCAATTATCTGGAATCGCTTACTAACGTCCTTCTCCTGCAAGTCTTCATCCACGCCCAGCAGAATCAGTCCGCCAATGGTGTTAGCAAAAGCCGAATAGGTTGCCCATACCGACTTAGGCACCTCTGCCTTCGCCCGTTTGTACTCCAGGGTCACTCGCTCACCTTTCAGCAATGCTTCTCTTATTGTTTTCTCGTCCATATCACTTGCAAAGTTAATCAAATCTTTCTGTTTTTTACTCATTGATTAGAAAACAAGTACCTGTCCCCGTGATTTTTTTCTGGAACTCAAATCTTGACGAATATTGTCGGGATAATCGCGTTACTAATTCGTATGTCAGGTTTCTATGTTTCATTGCTTTAACGGTTTCAATCCAAATTGGAGATCATCCTCGTCAATCTGATACAGACGGAAAAGATTCTTCAAAATGGCCATTTTGTTCCATGTGCTGCTTCTCGATGGGCAATAATACAATCCCTCTGCAATCTTCTTATAGTGCTTACTTGCCTCAGTAGTAGAGAACCAAACATTTCTGTTACTTTTGGCTTCCTCATACAACAGAACAGGATTGATGGCAAACAATTTATTGATAACAGCCCACATCATTTCAGACCATTCATCCACATCCTCCCTTTCCTCTTGGAAGATGTAGTATTGAATTTTACGGCCAGTAGAAATGCCGTTGTCTTCTGATAGACTGACAACATCATCATCCTGCACTTCTGGTTCGAAGTCTGTTTCTGGATAGCTCCATATAGCTTTTGCCAAACGTGACAG
>CACXXD010000196.1 GCA_902771445.1 uncultured Prevotellaceae bacterium | reverse complement strand
GTCAGTGACCCGTCAGGTCTGGCCACTCAAGCCACCGAGTATCGTTCTGGCAAGAATGCGTTGCTGCTGGATGGAGTGTCCACCTATATGTGTCTGCCCGTCTCTGCCTGCAGCCTTTCTGATGCTACGTATGCGGTATGGGTTTGCGCTGCTTCCGGTTCTTTTGCCACGAACAGTTGTCTGTATAACTTTGTCTCGGATGCCGATCACTATGCTACTCTGTCCTTGAATACAGGCGGAAATATCGTGTACCGGATAAAGAACGGCGAGACCGAGCAAACGTTGCAGGCAAGCAGCCTGACCGAAGGATGGCACCACGTGGCTCTGACAATCGGCACCGAAAGAGTGACAATCTATGTGGATGGTGTGGAAGTGGCAAGCGCTCCTGTGTCGGTGCGTTTGTCTGACCTCTGTCCTGTGGTCAATGGTGTAGGTGCCAACCTATTGGAAGATGTCCCACTTATGGATGGCTTTATTGATGACCTGCGAATCTATAACTATGCGCTGTCAGCCAATGAAATCAACGACATCATCGGCCAGACCATCGTTCAGCCGCGACAGGCCGACGGATGGAATCCACCTATCTTGCCCAGCAAGGATGTGACGAAAGTCACATCGACAGAGTCTATTCTCTTGTATAATGTCGACGCAGATGCCTTTGTCACCTATGGTATGGATTGGAACACGCAATCACTTGCACAGCGTCTGCCAAAAGGCGATACCACCTTTAGCAACAAATATCGCATCAAGGTGCAGCGACAGGCAGGAAACAAGTTGTATGTTTCCATGAACGACAAGCCGAATGTCTATATTGGTTGTCTCGCCGATGGCTGTAATGTTTGGAGCGACCGTTCCAAGTCAGAAGGCGGCTTTGTCTATCAACCTCTCAACAGCCCCTCAGGCATCATGTACATACTTAAATCCGAGAGCCAGAAAGCCAATCTCGACCTTGCCTACGCTTACGGAGGACCACTGACGACAAGCAACGGACGTGGTTACACCCACTGGGCTTTCATCCCCTCTCGCGACATCACCAATGGGAATTACGCCAAATACAAAGAACGGAAACAATTGTTCAAACTGCAGCAAGCCATTCTTGAGGCAAGAAAAGAGGCTGACTATGCATCGGAACTCCAGCAGGCATATTCCGTCTATAGCGACGAGAATACGTCTGTGGCTGAATTGCGCAAGGCTACCAGACAATTGTTGCTGGCAACTGCCAACGACCTGACTGTTCCTGTCGATGCAACCTCTCTGTTTACGAATGCCGACATGCTGGGCAATGCTACGACAGCCGACTGGACGGATATCCAGCCCACCATTAGCGACGGTGACATCCAAGTGCTGCACCAGACTTTCAAACTCCAGCAGACGCAAACCGACCTTCCCAATGGCATATACGAAGCGGTGTTCCACGCTTTTTACCGAAACGATGGTGCAGGACCGCTGCCTGTCATCTCTGCCACCGCAGAAAACACCGTCAAGGGAAATCTGACCACCTTGCAAGATATTCAGAAAAACGAAGTCTTGCTGAACACTGGAGAAAATACAGCTGGGGCTGCACAAACCCTGACCAGCGACAAGGCACAGACCATACTCAGCGACATCATCGTCACAGACCATCAGATGACCTTGTCTGCCAATGTCACCAGCAGCAACCAGTGGCTGAATTTCCAAGGATTCTCCCTCACCTACAAGAGTCCACTCGTCACCGTTCAGGTACCTGCATCTGGATATACCACCTTCTACTACAGCAACCAGAACTTCCTGCTCCCCGAAGGTGTGCAGGCATTTACATTGAAAGAGCAAAATGGCTCCATCGTCGTTAGCCGAGAGCTTACCGAAGCTGGTACTGTACTCTCAGCAGGACAAGGCGTTCTCCTGAAAGCCGTACCAGGTACTTACGTGATGGTTCCCACGACAAAGAAAAGGACTGCTGACCCGTTCAATCAATTGCGAGGTTCCGACGAAGACCAGCTCACGCGTGGAGGCTACTACTACTATGTGTTAAGCGAAGACTTGCAGGAAACAGGATGGAAATGGGATGCGGCAGACGGTGCCACATTTGTCAATCCCGCGCATCATGCTTACTTCGTCTCTAAAAGCCAGACAACACCCCAGGAATTCTATCCTCTCAACCCTATAATGTCCGTGTCTGAGGTAACCATTGAAACCAGTTGTGAAGACGAACCCATGTATAATCTTGCCGGACAACGCGTAGATAAATCCTATCGTTCCATCGTCGTCAAGAAAGGCAGGAAACTGCTTGTCAAATGATGGCGCAGAGCGCATCGGCTAAAGAGATTCACGTATTTTTTTCACCACGGATTACACGAATGACACGGATTCTTCATTCTTCACTTTTCATGTCAGAGGACAAGAATTCGTCTAATTCGTGTAATTCGTTGTTCTTACAACACCTTCAAAAGTTGATTTTTACAACGAATTACACGAATTAGACGAATTTCATTGTTCACTCTTCATTCTTCACTCTTCATTTGGCGCCCCGCGCCACCACTCTTCACGTCAGAGGACAATTCTGACAAGGGGAAAACCCTTGCTCAAAAATTCTACACCCTATTAAATAATCGGGCTTTATATGATACGGATCAAATTTCAGGATTTGTATTGCCATTTCATTGTTATTCTGAACCAAATGGTGATGTTGTTTTTACTAAAAATAGGAGAACTATCAATGATTATGACGCAGATGGAAATCCTATTCATAGTGAATCACATATTTACTTCTTTCTTCATTAATGTCTTGTAAATAAGAAGCACAAAACTCTTATACTTCCCATTTACACAACACTATTCCTGCAAACTATGGGATGTCTACATTTTCAGAGTTAGTTGGTAGATAGTCGTTCCTTCAACCTCGTATTTCTCTTCTGAACGACCATGTTGTGGATGGAATAGGCCAGTGCCTTGGTGGTGCCCACAATGAT
Organism: uncultured Prevotellaceae bacterium; assembly: GCA_902771445.1. Taxonomy (GTDB): domain Bacteria; phylum Bacteroidota; class Bacteroidia; order Bacteroidales; family Bacteroidaceae; genus Prevotella. The sequence continues at coordinate 1,077 of CACXXD010000196.1, read as the reverse complement.
ACAGATTTTCTTGGCCCTGGTGATACCCGTATAGACGAGGTTTCTCTGAAGCATCACGAAATGGGTCATAAACAAGGGGATGACCACCACGGGATATTCAGAGCCTTGTGATTTGTGGATGGTCGTGGCATATGCCAAGGTCAACTCGTCAAGTTCCGAGTCCTCATATTCCACATGCCTTTCCTCGAAGCGGACTGTTAGGGAACGGTCATCCATATTGACACTCTCTATATAGCCCACATCGCCATTGAAAACATCCTTGTCGTAGTTGTTGCGTATCTGCATCACCCGGTCACCCTGGCGGTATTTGAATCCTCCCCGGTTGAGCGACTCTCCCTCTGGGTTGATGGCTTCCTGAAGGATGACGTTCAGGTTGGCGGCTCCGACCACGCTGCGCTGCATGGGGGTGAGCACCTGGATGTCGTTGGTGCTGATGTGGTATGCCTTGGGGATGCGGTTCTTCACAATGTTGACTATCTCGGCAGCGGCCAGACTCGGGTCTTCCTTTTGAATGAAGAAGAAGTCGGTGTCCTTTCCATTGCTGATGTCAAGGAAGTAGCCCTGGTTAATTCTGTGGGCATTGGTGATAATCCGGCTGCTCATTGCCTGGCGGAAGATGCGGGTGAGCCGCACCACAGGGATGCGTTCTGAGTCGATGATGTCACGGAGCACGTTTCCGGCTCCGACGCTGGGCAACTGGTCGATGTCGCCTACAAGTATCAGGCGCATGTCGATGGGAATGGCCTTCAGCAGGGAGTTCATCAGGATGACATCTATCATGGAGCACTCATCAACAATGAGCGCACCGCCATCCAAGGGGTTCTCGTCATTCCGGCCATAGCCCTCGGCAGGATTGTATTCAAGGAGCCGGTGGATGGTCTTGGCCTCCTTGCCAGTGGCCTCACTCATTCGCTTGGCGGCTCTTCCCGTGGGTGCGGCGAGGAGGATTCGCAGACCCATGGACTGCAAGGCAGCGATGATGCCTATGCTCGTGGTGGTCTTGCCCGTGCCTGGCCCTCCTGTCAACACCATGAACTTGGACTGTACGGCTTGCTTGATGGCGGCCACCTGCACGTC
>CACXXD010000195.1 GCA_902771445.1 uncultured Prevotellaceae bacterium | reverse complement strand
TTCTTACGCTGTCGCTCAGTCTGGACTATGGGGACAACTGTTGCATGCAGATGGGGCGTGCTCTCATCCATGTGAAGCACTACCGATACCACGTTATCTATTCCGTAGGTCTTGCGGAGCCATTCGATGTAAAGATGAAGGCAGAACCTGTTTTAGACCAATAACTGGAAACGGGAGAACTGCTAAATCCCAGGTCGATAGTATAGTCTTCACCAACCTCAATTGTTATGGTTCCTTTATAAGTCCTGGCATTAACACCAACTGGCCACAAAACTAATACCGCCAATAAAGCAATAAAGATTCTTAATAATTGTATTTTCATTTTCTTTTGTTTTCTTTCGGACACGAAAAAGGCGTCAACCATTCGATGCTTATTCTCAACTCCAGATAACCGCCAAGTGACCATGCAGCCCAGTCAAAGCGTATGTATCTGTTCTTTATCATGGCTCTTTTCCTTTGATGCCGCAAAGATAGCGAATTCTTGCGAAACGGACAAGAAAAGAAAGGCAGAATTACAGGATGTCACAAAATTAATGCTTAATTTTTTGTACACAAAGGTACGAACTATTTCAGCCTTACCACGCTGAATTTGGCCAAGCAAAAAATATGAATTTTCTTGACAACAACCCCTCTGAGAATCGCATGGAATTCACCAAACCGAAACTCGCTTGCAAATATGTGAGTATTGAAAGTGGTTGTGTATGTCGTTGATTTACAACGTGTTGCAAAATCCAACTTCGCAAATCGAACAGAATCTTACCCCCAAGACCCAACCTTTCGAACAACTCTGATTGGCAATTCAAACTGAGTTATGACTTGGAACAGAACGTAACGGAAGTTAGAACTCAGTTTGATATGGCTGTAAACCCACTTTGATTCAATATCAATCTCAAAACGAGGGTTCTGGCATGTCGGAATGGCTGGTGTGTCCTCGTCCTAGAATGCCACTTTCAGAAGTGCCTTTTTTTTATGAATTATTTTGACAAATTTGGAATATTCAAGGTCATAAAATTGTGGGGAACAGAACACAAACGGCCCGGAGCATGACAGAAGATGCTCCGGGCCGTTGAAAATTCTGAAGGGCTTTTGCGCTTATTCAGCTGTCTCTTCGGGCTTCATGTTCGTATAGACCGTCTGGACATCATCGAAGTCCTCCAACTTTTCAACCATCTTGTCGATGGCCTCACGCTGCTCAGGTGTCACGTCCTTCAGGTCGTTGGGGATGCGCGTGAACTCGGCACCCGTGACCTCGAAGCCGTTCTCCTCCAGATGCTTCTGAATGGCACTGAACGACGATGGATCGCCATAGATGGTGATGCTGTTCTCCTCTTCGTCCTCGTCATACTCGTCCTCCACACCATAGTCGATCAGGTCGAGAATCATCTCGTCCATGTCGAGGCCGTCCTTCTTCTTGAAGGTGAACACGGCCTTGTGGTCGAAGAGGAACGACAGCGAGCCCTGTGTGCCCAGGTTGCCGCTGAACTTGTTGAACACTGAGCGAACGTCGCCCACAGTGCGCGTGGTGTTGTCGGTCAGTGTCTCCACGAAGATAGCCACTCCGTGAGGACCGTAGCCCTCGTAGGTCACTTCCTTGTAGTCGCTCTGGTCCTTGCCCATAGCGTTCTTGATGGCACGCTCGATGTTGTCCTTCGGCATGTTCTCGCGCTTGGCATTGGCGATGCAGGCACGCAGGGCGGGGTTGTTCTCCGGCTCCGGACCGCCAGCCTTCACGGCAATAGCAATCTGCTTGCCAATCTTGGTGAATGTCTTGGCCATGTGGCCCCATCTCTTCAGCTTTGTAGCTTTACGATATTCAAATGCTCTTCCCATAATTTTTTGAATGAAGAATGAAGAATGAAGAATGAAGGATTTGCTGCCGCATTTTCTTTCAGACTACATTTCTGTCATTCTGATGATATTATTAATAGTTTTATATTTTTTACCTCAGTTCCGCTCCAATCTGCTTCTTCAGCTGAGCGATGAGTTTCTGCATCACGGCCTCAATCTGCTTGTCGTTCATCGTCTTCTCGGTGTCTTGTAGAATGAAGTTCACGGCATAGCTCTTCTTGCCGGCAGGCAGCTTGTCGCCCTCGTAGACATCGAAGAGCTCGACGTTCTTCAGCAGTTTCTTCTCCGTCTGACGGGCAATCTGCTCAATCTGTGCAAACTCGATGTTCTTGTCGATGAGCAATGCCAGGTCGCGGCTGACGGCTGGATGCTTGGAAATCTCGGTGTAGTTCACTTCGTTCTTCTTCGTGGCCTTCATCAGCTGCGTCCAGTTCAGCTCAGCGAAGTAGACAGGCTGTGCCAGGTCGAACTGCTTCAGCACCTTCTTCGACAGCACACCCATCTCGATGAGCTTCTTGCCGCCACGGTTCTCAATGCACACCCCAGCCGCAAACACAGGATTGTCGCTCTTCTTGTTCACCAGCATGCCTTGCTTCATGCCGATGCGCTGCAGGATGTTCTGAACGTGGGCCGACAACTCAAAATAGGTGCTGTCCTCGTCGGGATGCGCCCATGAGCCTTCGACACGCTTGCCCGTGATCCAGATGCCCATGAAGTTCTCCTCCTTATAGGCCTGCATGGGGTTGTCGTCGTTGGCCTTCTGCGGGTCGAAGAAGTAGCAGTTGCCGAACTCGAAGAAGCGCAGGTTCTGCGCCTTGCGCTTCACGTTGTGCTCGATGCTCTCCAGTCCGCCATAGAGCAACGTCTGGCGCATGACGCCCAAGTCCTGAGAGAGAGGGTTCATGATGAAGACGGGAGATGCCCCCTCGGGGGCTGAATGTGGAGCCACATAGGCTATCTTGGTCAGCGAGTTGTTCAGGATCTCATTGAACCCTGCACCCACCAGCTGCTCCGACACGAGGTTCTGCAGCTTGTGCTTGCGATCCTCGTCGCCTTTCACCACAAGGCTGGACTTCAACTGTGTGGGAATCTCCACATTGTTGTAGCCATAGATGCGGAGGATGTCTTCGACCACATCGCACGGACGAGTCACGTCGACACGATAGGCAGGCACCTCAAGCTCTATGCCTTCGGCAGTCTCGGAGAGCACCTTCATTTCGAGCGACTGGCAGATGCTCTTCACGGTCTCCGCAGGGATGGTCTTGCCAATCAGCGAGTTGACATAATCGTATTTCAGAGAGACACGGGCATTCTCGATAGGCTCAGGATAGACATCGCAAATGTCCATCGAAATCTTGCCGCCGGCCAGCTCCTTGCAGAGCAGTGCTGCCTGCTGGAGCGCATAGATGACGCCATTGGGATCGATGCCGCGCTCGAAACGGAACGAAGCATCGGTGCTGAGTCCGTGACGACGGGCCGACTTGCGAATCCATGTGGGATGGAAGTAGGCCGACTCGAGCACCACGTTCCTGGTGGTCTCGTAGGTTCCACTACCCTTTCCACCGAACACACCGGCAATACACATGGGCTCTTCGGCATTGCAGATGGCAAGGTCGCGCTCGGAAAGCTGATGCTCCACACCGTCGAGGGTGACGAAGGGCGTACCCTCGGGCATGGTCTTCACCACGATCTTGTGGCCCTTCACCATGTCGGCATCGAAGCAATGCAAGGGCTGACCGTAGGCCATCATCACATAGTTGGTAATGTCTACAATATTATTGATAGGACGCAGGCCGATGGTGGTCAGCTTGTTCTTCAGCCAGTCGGGACTCTCCTTCACCTCGCAGTCGGTGATGCTCACGCAGGCATAGCGCTTGCAAGCCTCGGTGTT
>CACXXD010000194.1 GCA_902771445.1 uncultured Prevotellaceae bacterium | reverse complement strand
GCAGTATTGTACGACGCTCCTGAGCGGCAAGCATCCCCGTGCAGCGTTTACCGACGAAGAACTGGACCTGCTCAGGAACCTGAAGAAGTCACGTGGCGATGTAGAGTTTCAGTTCATTGCGATGGTGGCGGAGTTCAAGAACAAGTCGCCCGAAGAGCGCATGAAGGCCGTCATCAGCGGCAAAAGCTACGAGTGGTGGCGAGAATATCTCATTACTGCTTTGGAGTTCTTGGACAATATAAAGGATAAGGTCTCTGATAATGTGGGATAGCCTATGGTAATCAAGATGTCAACGATAGACGGGGCGCATGCCGCCAACGCTATCAACTATGTGCTCGACAAGGAGAAGGCGGGGAAGGAGGACAAGCCTGTCTTTCTCGCCTCCAACCACATTGAGCTGAACCCGATGACGGGCAAGCCGTACTCGCCCGTGGCCGTGCTGATGGACATGCAGCTGCTGCTGGCAACATCCAAGCATAAGGCGGATGAGCCTTTCTGGCGCATCGAGCTGTGTCCGCCGCCGGAGGTCTGCCGGAACTGGACGATGCAGCAGTGGGACAGATTCTGCAAGGACTGCGTTCAGGTGCTGGACGCTACCGACTACAAGCGGGAGGAGGTGAAGGACATGGACGACAGGCCAGTCATCGACAAGAGGGCGGGACACCCCAAGGTGAAGGTGAGCGGCAGGCACACTATGCTGGCCAAAAGTCAGTATGTAGCCACTGTACACTTTGACACGGGCAAGCCCCATGTACACATTGTGGCCAACCGCCTGACGATGGACGGCGAGATGCAGGACACACACAAGTGCAAGGAGCGGGCGAAGACGGCGGCAAATATCATTGCGGAGAAATACGGATGGAAAAAGGCCGAGGAGAGGGAGAACAAGCGGATGGAGCGGATTCACGATGCAGCAATGAAGGTGCTGAAGGAAATGGACGCTTGGGATATCGAGACATACTTCGCTCAGATGCGTAGGAACGGGTTTGAGGTGGAGCCGACATACGACTCGAGGGGTGTCTGCCGGGGGTACTCCGTCGGCGAGAGGCTGTACGACCTCGACGGAAATTACTCCAGTACGGTGATGTACAAGGCCTCGGCCAAAGGTTTCGGGCATGGGCGCGATATCACAGTGTCAAAATTGCCTGACTCTTGGCAGAAGCTGCACTCTGTGATTGTTGAATCTGAGCCGCAGAATATTGAGGAACATCCACGGGTAACGAGGATTGAGGATGAGGTCAAGGATGAAAAGACTGTCAATGAACAGCCGATGGCTAAACCGAAGCCGAATCACACTGTGACTCCAACAGTCACTGCACAGCCGACGCAAGAGCCAGCTCCCCAAAAGTCCACGGAGGCCGAGAGTGAGCGTCGGACAGCCGTCTGGCTTGCGCTGAATGCCATCAAGCGCTTTGTGAAGAGTCCGTTCAGGACTGAGTTTAGCCCGCTTGATAGGGAGGACATCCTGCCAGAAGGCATCGTCGCAAAGGCCATCGATATGGGAGAAAATGCCGGTTCATCATTCGACAAAGACAGCCTAAAGAAAGCTGCCATGGAACTGCTTGATCAGTTTGAATGCAGTGCCGAGCGCGTGGGTAATGCAGCCGAAGCTATGATGGACGTCGTTGCTAACCTTGCCCTGCCGGAAACGCAGCCGTCTCTTGGAGGTGGTCAGAGCAATAATGACCTACCGAAGAAGAAGGATGAGGAATGGTATTGGTGGAAGAAGAACGGATTCATCAGACAACAGAATAATAGAGGACGAAGGAGATAAGTTGATATTATGTCTAAAGATTATCGAAGCATGCTTCCCTCTGGCGATAGTCAGATGCAGGGAGGCAACAATGAGACTGGGGGACGGCAAGAAAGCCCCCGAAAGCAGGAGAAGCCGTATGTTATCCTGCAAGTTGTTAACATGCTGAAGGCTCTTTTCCGTGGTGGCCGTAAACGTGCGACGCTCTATGACCAGAAGGAGTATGAACGTGGCGTAAAGGCCGTGCTGAAAGGGAAGTCCCTTGTGAAATCGACCCACGAGGCCATTGAAATGCTCATAGACCAGCAGACACTTCTGGGCAGTATTCCCCTCGATGCGATGAGGAACAACAGCAGCAAACTCGTCAACCAGGACATGGACGCTGTGCCGCTGGAAGAGATGAACCAGACTGCGGAACGCATCCTGCGGCAAGTGGCTGAGAACATGCACGACTCGAAACTCATGAGCCGCTATGTCGAAGAACTAACGAAGAAAGACCGCGAGAAATGGCGGCAGTCTCAGATTTGTATGTCAATGATGAAAGGTGGCGAGACTGCCTGCGAGTATATCGAGGCCAAAGCCGAAGAACACCTCATCCGTCTGACCTCGCGCATGGAGTGGTTCCCCATTGCCTACCATCTAGCCGACAAGGTGGCACTGGTTGTCTTTCCAATCCTAGCCTATTACACGGGGAAGTACCATTTGAACGACACTATGACGTTCCTATGGGCGATGGCCTTTATGCCGATCTTTGTCTTGTCAGCAATTTGGGGCATCAATGAACTGGCAGCGCACTTGGAGCGCAGAAAGAAGAAGCCGAAGTCCCGCCAATAAGCCCATCTGACTCGAATTTCTCAGCAAAGATACAAGGGGCGGGCTAATGCGCAAGGCCGAGGCCAAGGTTCATGCTGAAAATCTCCACCTTTTCAGGTCGTATTTCCTGCCGAAGCTTTGCGCTATAGCCCTCATACCCCACGTTCTTCTTGCATCGAAATTCGGAGCATTCCATATATATTCCAAAAGAAGCTCCGGCTTGCAGTGCAGGTCGGGGTTTTGTTATTAAATTGGTGCTATATAGATAACTTCGCCCGTAAAGGTTCGCTTAGCCGCGATTAATTGGGAACTGGAGTGTGAATCTCCGACTGTCCCGCAGCAGTGAACTCCGTTATGGCTCCTAAGCATAAACGCCATTGCCCGTTTGGGTGAGAAGGCGCTTGGGAGTGGAGGAAAGTCTGAAGACCAGCCTTTTTCGGTAACATGCCAAACGGCTCTCGATGTAAGGGCGTGAGGCGAAACAAACATTTTTGTGGGATATTATCAAGCGCTCGGCCTTTGGCCGCTTGCTGCCGTAGGTATGCAAGAAGGACGGTATCGTGTATGTTATGTCTCTTTTTTGGCTCTGCGCAGCCTTGCGCATACGTGTATTATTATATAAGTTAACGGGGCAGCCTGTCGTGAGACAACGTTTCCCCTTTTAACGAGTATTCAGAACAGTAGAGATATGAAACATGAATCAATCGTCGTCGTGTACGACAGCTGTCAGGCTATTGCTGAAGAGATAGCTGACAAATTGGGTGCTGAGACCGTCAGCGTCCAGAGTATGAACGTTAGGCAGATCGAGAACAGCCAGAGTCTCGTCCTTGCCGTCGAGTTTCAGGATGGTGGCAATCTGTCACCGCATTGGCAGTATGCCATTCAGATGTTCCGTGGGGCCAGCCTGAGCGGTAAGAACCTCGCCGTTATGGTGGCTCTTGGCAACAGGCACAACAACGGCATCTATGCCGATGCCTTCTGCCGCGAACTCAAGGAGAATGGGGCGCACATTGTTGGCGACTATCTCTATGCAGATTCTTCCAAGTGCAATCTCAACAACTGGATCTGCGCCATCTCGCCTAACTTATAAAACCATTACCATTATGCAGTACATCTTAATCGTAGCCCTCGAATTCGTCCTTGCTTTCACAGGCGTTGCCCTGCTCATCAGGTACTACAACCACAAGGCATAGGTTTGAACTTCAAGCTTTTCCCTTGAACGTATATCCGATACCCTCGACCGCTGTCCGGATGGTTTCTTCCGTAGCAGGGCCTTTGATGGTGAGGGTGTTGGCAGAGGCACTGGCCTT
>CACXXD010000193.1 GCA_902771445.1 uncultured Prevotellaceae bacterium | reverse complement strand
GCGGTCTTGCCTCTGCGCTCGGGCGAGAAGACGATATCAACCTCCGGATAGGCCTTCAACAGTTCGTTGGTGCGGTCGTTGCTGCCGTCGGTGACCCACATGATGCGGAACTTGTTGCGGGGATAGTCAAGAGCCAGTGTGTTTTCCATTTTATCTGCGACGACGTCTTCCTCATTATAGGCACAGATCATCAGTGTGATGGTGGGAAGGTCCTCGTCAGCCGGGAGAGCGGTCTTCAGGGGTTTCCCCTTGAAGAGCCGTTTCAGCCGGATGATGAAGTACAACAGTATTCCGTAACCGATGTAGGTGTAGAACACGATGAGCAACATGGCCCAGAACAGGATTTTCAGTGTCAGCATAGTCTTTTTTCTGAGAGGTTACTTCGTTTCAATCTCTTCCTGCATGTCGATAAACTGCTTGTCGGCATCATAGAATTCGTATTGCAGGAAGGCTAATTTCTGCGAGGAGATGATACGTACACCGAGGCCGTACTTCATCTGCCACTGAAGCTTCAAGCTGAAGATTCCTTGGTTGATGTAGGCAGCGACATAGGGGTGTACGTGCAGGTAGAACTTGCGGATTCCGATCTTGTTGACGAGGGTGTCAATCTTACTCTCCAGAGTATCCGTAAAGAGGAAACTCGACTTGATAGTTCCTTTACCGAAACAGGTGGGGCAGGTCTCTTCGACATTGACGCTCATGGCTGGTCTGACGCGCTGACGGGTGATCTGCATCAGTCCGAACTTCGACAGCGGCAGGATATTATGCTTGGCGCGGTCCTTCTGCATGTTCTTGCACATGCGCTCATAAAGCATCTGACGGTCTTCGGGCAGCTTCATATCAATGAAGTCTACGATGATGATGCCGCCCATGTCGCGAAGTCGCAACTGTCGGGCCAGCTCGTCGGCTGCTCCGAGGTTCGTCTCCAAGGCATTGGCTTCCTGACCGTTTTCCTTCTTGATTCGCGTACCGCTGTTCACGTCTACCACATGCATGGCTTCTGTCGTCTCGATAATGAGATAGGCCCCGTGCTTGTAGTTGACGGTCTTGCCGAAACCCGATTTCAGCTGTTTAGTCACATCGTAGTTGTCGAAGATAGGCACCGTCCCGTGATAGAGTTTCACGATGTCCTTCTTCTCTGGTGCAATCATCCCGAGGTAGTTCCTGATGTCCTCATAAATACCGCTGTCGTTGACGTGAATGCCGTCATAGGTAGGATTGAACAGATCACGAAGCAAGGCTACAGTGCGGCTTTCCTCCTCAAAGCATATCTGTGGGCGCTCGGTGGTTTTCTGTACCTTCGTGATGCAATCCTCCCAGCGTTTCAAAAGAATCTTCATCTCGGCATCAAGCTCTGCTGCACGCTTGCCTTCAGCCACCGTACGCACGATGACACCGAAGTTCTTGGGCTTGATGCTCTGGATGAGTTGTTTCAGTCGGCTGCGCTCTTCGCCGCGCTTGATTTTCGTGGAAACGGAAACGCTGTCTTCAAAGGGTATCAGCACCAGGTATCGGCCTGCGAAGCTGAGTTCGCATGTCAGGCGCGGACCTTTCGTGTTGATAGGCTCTTTGATAATCTGTACGAGCACTTCCTGTCCCACCTTGAGGGTGGTGGCGATGCTGCCGTCTTTCTTGAGTTCGGGCTGGATGTGAGCTTTCTGAATAGGGTAGAGCTTCTTGCGGTCGCTCACGACCTGTTTCAGGTATTTATCGTAAGAGTTGAATTGAGCCCCCAGGTCGAGAAAATGCAGAAAGGCCACGCGTTCGGCTCCGACATCAACGAAACAAGCGTTGAGGCCAGGCATCAGCTTTTTCACTTTCGCCACATAGATGTTGCCTACCGAGAACGATGCCGTGCGCTGCTCCTGCTGGTATTCCACCAGCTGCTTGTCTTCGAGCAGGGCAATGGAGATGTCCTTCGGCTGCACATCGATGATAACTTCACTTGTCATTGTCTTTTTGCTTACTTTGACGGGGGTCGTCGTTAAAACTCGAAAGGGTGTGCTGCTATCCTTGAGGGGATTAGCGAGCACACTCCTTTCATTTCTTTCTCTGAGTCACAGAGGGGCAAGGCTTACTTGCTCTTATGACGATTCTTGCGCAGTCTCTTCTTGCGCTTGTGAGTAGCCATCTTGTGGCCCTTCTTCTTCTTTCCGTTTGGCATAATTCTAGAATTTTATTAAAATGTTGATTACTTCATTTTCTCGATAAAGCTCTTGGCCGGCTTGAATGAGGGGAAGTCGTGAGCGTCGATAACCAGCGTCACATTCTTCGAGATATTGCGGGCGGTCTTCTTTGCACGGTGCTTGACAACGAACGTGCCGAAGCCACGAAGATATACATTCTCCTTATTCTCAGCAAGACTCACGCGGATTTCCTCCATGAATGCCTCAACAGTCATGGCAACATCTTTCTTGGCTACACCTGTCTGCTCGGCAATTTTGTTGATGATTTCTGCTTTTGTCATTTCTCTTTTGCTTATATATTAATAATGTGAAAACTCGAATTTCTTCGATTTCGGGTTGCAAAGTTACTAATTTTCAGCTGATTACCGAAATATTTCCCGATTTTTTTTCAAAAAAAGATGATTTTCGCCTCACTTTGCCTCCTTTTTTGTATCTTTGCACCATAAAAAGAAGTAATAATGACCCTTAACAACCCAAAATTATGGCAACAGTTGACGACAAGAAAGTGATATTCTCGATGGTGGGAGTGAGCAAGACCATTCAGCAGAATCAGAAGCAGGTGCTCAAGAACATCTACCTCAGTTTCTTTTATGGTGCGAAAATAGGTATCATCGGTTCCCGCTCAACGAAGAGAAGACCGTGAAGGAGAATGTGATGGAGGGCGTACAGCATGTGTACGATGCTTTGGCAGAATATGATGACATCAACGTGAAGTTTGGTCTGCCCGAGTATTATGAGGATCCCGACAAGATGGACAAGCTGATGGCACGACAGGCAGAACTCCAGGATGTCATTGACTCCACCGATGCCTGGAATATGGATTCAAAACTTGATCGTGCGATGGCAGCACTGAACTGCCCGCCGGGTGACTGGAGTGTCAAGAATCTCTCTGGTGGAGAGCGTCGCCGTGTGGCTTTGTGCCGCCTGCTGCTTCAGAAGCCTGACGTGCTGTTGCTCGATGAGCCTACCAACCACCTTGATGCAGAGTCGATCGACTGGCTCGAGCAGCACCTGCAG
>CACXXD010000192.1 GCA_902771445.1 uncultured Prevotellaceae bacterium | reverse complement strand
GTCACCCGATGTCATCAAACTGCTTCGCGCCTTCAACGAGGCATTGCCTACATGGGTGGTAGGCGAGGTGCTCAAGCAGGCCGATCATCCAGCCAAGGGCACACGCCAGAGCGGCACGGCATCCATCTATGAAGACGAATACGACTTCCGTATCCTCATCGACCGTAAGAACGGTTACGCCGATCTGGCCTCAGAGACCGATATCAACCAGATGTCTGCCTGCATCTGGCGCAAGGACAATGGCCACCGCATCTTCGCCGTCAGTCTTTACGAGCAGCACGACATGCCCCAGAACCTGCTATGCTGGTACGACTACGACCCTCAGACGCAGACCATGAAGCCCGAGAAGAGTCCGCTCGACGATTTCCAGCCCGACGTGAAGGGCGCCCCCATCAGCTGGGACCTGCCGATGAAGAGCACCGACTTCACCATCACCGAGTATTTCATCGGAATCACCAACATCACCCATGTGTACAAATGGGATAAAAAGCAGTTCCACCTCGACCACTCGGAGTTAAACGACTTCGAATATAAGCTGGCTGCCGACTCGGAGGCAAAAGAGCGCATCAGCAAAGGGCGTGGATGGTCGCACTACTGCCCTATCGACCTCACGGGCAACGGCTATCCCGTCATGGCCTTCTGCAACTTCTACGAGGGCGAGATCGGCGACGTGATGCTGATCGGAGAGTTCAAGGGCGACCGTGTGGCACTGGGCACAAGTTCGCAGGATGGCGAGAAGCTCAACGTGTTCACCCTCCCCGACAACAGGAAGGGCGACAAGCGCGTGGCCATCGTCCATCGTGACATGGCAGGCGGCAAGTTCTATAACATCATGCTGGGCAACCTCGTGCAGTTCCTGGTGTGCGACCTGCCCGACTTCGCAGGCGGAGGTGAGAACAAGGTGGAGATCACCGCTGGCTTCGGCGGCCCCGACGAGACCACCGACATCATCAACGAGCTAGGCGATTGGATCGACCTCTCCAAGTTCTACCGCTGGAGCCCCTTCACTATCCGCGAGGGCGAAGAAGCCCCTTAGAATCGGCGAGAGTCACGGCGATTTCCTCGACATGATTCCTAATGCCCCCATTGGCCTATGGCCCGGACTCGAATACGAGGGTGAAAGCATCGACACCATCCAGGTGCCTCCCACGACTAGATTTCCCCACGACAAGAACAAATTGAAGCCATAAGGCAAAATTTACCTTATAAGTTGGCGCAATCGCGACTTTTTTATAGGATTGCGCCAGTTTATAGAGTTATTATTTGGCGCAATCGCTTATTTTTTGTAACTTTGCGCCAGATTATAAATAATGACGATATGGAAAAATCTATTATTGGCCGCGAAAAAGAGAAGATGGAGTTGAAGAATTACATTTCTTCTGAACAGTCGGAGTTTGTTGCCATCTATGGCAGACGTCGTGTGGGCAAGACTTTTCTTGTGAAGGAACTGCTGGAAGGTAGATTTACCTTCAGAATGACAGGGAAAGAGAATGCTCGCCTTGGAGACCAATTACTGAATTTCTCATACGCACTGGAAGATTTCTTCCACGACGGCCTGGTGCCCAAGAGCTGGACAGAGGCTTTTCGAATGCTCTCCAAAAACATTGAGAAACTGGGAGAGGGTACTAAGATCATCTTCATTGACGAACTTCCCTGGCTTGACACACCGAAATCCCGTTTTCTTGGAGCGCTGGAGCACTTTTGGAATGACTGGGCCTACTATCGGAATGACATCAAGTTGATTGTCTGTGGTTCGGCCACATCATGGATGCTAAAGAAACTGATCAACGCCAGAGGTGGGCTGCACAACCGTGTTACCCACAAGATGCTGGTTTCCCCCTTCTGTCTTGAGGAAACAGAGCAATACTTCCAGAGCAAGGGTTTCAACTATGAGCGACCTGAGATGATCGACTGCTACATGGCAGTCGGGGGAGTCGCCTACTATTTGTCGTTGTTTAGCAGGGACAAAAGCGTGGCAGAGAACATCAACGACCTTTGCTTTACCAGAGGAGGGGAATTGACCGACGAATTCAACAAACTATACGACTCCCTTTTCAAAAAGGCCGAGAATCATATCGCAGTCATCAATGCACTCAGCAATAGCCGGAAAGGAATGACCCGTCTTGAATTAATCAGCAAGACAAAGTTGCCGAATAACGGCAATCTCACCACACTGCTCAAAGAATTGGAAACTTGCGAGTTCATTCGTTCGTATCAGCCTTTCGGCAAGGAGAAGAAGGACAAGACGTTCCAACTAACAGACCAGTTCTCGTTGTTCTATCTCCACTTTATGAAGATCGAAGGGAATTACGGCAAGAATTATTGGATGCAGATGATTGGAAAACCTGAATACAGCGCATGGTCGGGCTATGCTTTTGAGACCGTTTGTCTGCATCATGTCGAACAGATTGTAAATGCTTTAGGTATTAGCGGAGCCTATTATTCGCCTTGTTCTTGGACATACCGCCCATCAGACGCAGTCAAAAATGATGCTAACGCAGATGAGGATCTGAGAAGAGGTGGACAAATCGATTTGCTGATAGATAGGAAAGACAAAACTATCAGCGTATGCGAAATGAAGTACTCTGGCGGCGAATATGAGATAACAAAAGCATATGCCAACCATGTAGAAGAGCGTCTGCGGACATTTAGAAAAGTAACGAACACGAAGAAATCCTTTTCAATAGTTTACGTTACGCCCTTCGGATTATATAATAATATGTACGCGAGAAAAGTCAACAAACAGATAACGGCAGATGATTTATTCAAAAAGAGCTAGATACCGTAGTTTCAGCTATCCCCAGGAGTGCGATGTCAAACGAGGGAAGCCAAAAGATCAAGGGGACAGGTTCATGATCGCTCGTGCCGAACGACTCACGCGACCTGTCCCCGTGATCCTGCGTGTAACAATAAGCGCGGCACTCTTGATGGGGTGTCGCGCTTTTGTTATTTAAGAATACCAAATAGATGGAAGCTGTTTGGGGGTACTTGACTCAGTCAACTTAGTGTTGACCTTCATGTTCTCGTTTTTAAATTCGGCCTTAGTATACATAAGCATGTCCTCCCTTGAATTATAGTTATCATATCTGGTTGTTGCAAATTTAATGAAAATTCTGACAAATTGTTCACTTTGACCCTGTTTTTTATAGCACATTAACATTTCAATGTATTTTTATGCATTTGAATTCAGAAAATATTCACAGCGAAAAAGTATCTGCCTCAGAGTGAAACACTTGATTATTATCAATTCGACACGAAATAAATTGCACAAAACGAGAAAAGTGTGCACAAAACAAGCGATTTTGTGCAATAACTTTTGGCTGTATGGCTAAAAAGTAGTACCTTTGCAGCCGTTTTAAAACGAAGTATCAAATAACAGATCATTATTATTTCTCTCAGAGATAACATTATAACATTTTATATT
>CACXXD010000191.1 GCA_902771445.1 uncultured Prevotellaceae bacterium | reverse complement strand
ATCTATTCTGGTGTTAAAGTAAAGCCCCATTTCGTGAGCAGCGAAGATATAACCGAGGAGAACGTGGCGGAGAAACTGGACGGTATGGCAGGCGTGGTCCCTTTCGCCACCACTTTCTATGAAACGAGCGGCTTTGCCGTCACCAACCTGTCACTCCGTGCAACAAAGGATATCAAGGTGACCGACTCGTTCTCCATTCCCATCTTCGGACAGGTGACGGGCAATCCCTGTTCACAAAAAGCATACCTGGTTCTCGGTTTTACGCTGCAACCTTAATCATTGCTCGGTATTCCCCCTCTACCACTTAGGATAGGGGGATTCTTGTGCTTTTTATTTTATACTTTTGCCAAACTGAGTTTTCTTTTATCATAAAAGGAATAAAAGTTGGGCAGTTTGATTTTTTTCATTTCCTTTGCACCAGATTTTCTTCATCAACACAAAATGAGTACACCAATATTGACAATCACGGGTAGTGATGGCACGGGCATCTCTGGAGTTCAGGCTGATATCAGGTTTATCCATGAACTTGGTGGCGAGGCTGTTTCTGCTATCACCTCTATCACGGTACAGAATACACTGGGCATCCAGCACTTCTATGACCTCCCAGCCGAGATTGTACGACAGCAGGTGGAAGCCATCGTCAACGACCTTCAGCCGCAGGTCATCAAGATCGGACTGCTGCGACGTGCGGATGTGGTGGAGGCATTAGCCGACGTGCTGCGACGTTATAAGCCCCAGCATGTGGTCTATGCACCAGTGCTGCACTCTTCTAAGGGTGAACTGCTGGTAGCAGAGACGGTGTTTAAGACCATTGAGAAGCTGCTAATGCCCCTATGCACGGTGGTACTGGCCGCTAAGGACGTTACCTTTGACCCACGCCGTCATGGCCAAGCCAATCAGTTAGGTTCGGCAGTAGCCTATTATCTGAGCATCGGCGAGACGGCTGCTGAAGCCATGCAGCATGCGAAAGTCTACTTGAGTCAGAATCCTGCCGGCTACACTGGTGGCAATAGCCGCAGCGAAGAACTCTACAATTTGTTCGTGGCATCGGTGGAGCAATATTTCCGGCATTATGCCGACGTGACATTCTACGCAGAGCAACTCAATGTCAGTCCGCGCTATCTCGGTCAGGTGACACGGCGCGTCAGTGGCCGTTCGCCCAAGTCCATCATCGACGAGCGCATCGTCACCGAAGTCGCCGCTATGCTGACGGCATTCCATTGTCCACTCAAAGAAGTGGCACAGCGGTTAGGCTTCTCATCGCAAGCCCACCTCTCACGCTTCTTCAAGAAGCACAAAGGCGTATCACCTACTGAGTATCAACACAAAAAACTACAATAATATGGCAAACGAAAGACAAACGCTGAACCGCCAGTTGGCCCAGATGCTGAAGGGCGGAGTGATTATGGACGTGACTACCCCGGAGCAGGCACGTATAGCCGAAGAGGCAGGTGCATGCGCCGTGATGGCCCTCGAGCGCATTCCTGCAGACATCCGTGCGGCTGGAGGTGTGTCGCGCATGAGCGACCCGAAGATGATTCGCGGCATACAGGAAGCCGTCAGCATACCCGTGATGGCAAAATGCCGCATCGGTCATACGGCTGAGGCACAGATCCTGCAGGCCATCGACATCGACTACATCGACGAGAGCGAGGTACTCTCGCCTACCGACAACATCTATCACATTGACAAGACACAGTTCGACGTGCCCTTCGTCTGCGGGGCCAAGAATCTTGGCGAGGCATTGCGACGCATCGCCGAAGGTGCCACAATGATTCGCACCAAGGGCGAGCCAGGCACAGGCGACGTGGTCCAGGCCGTGAGCCACATGCGCCTGATGCAGAGTGAGATACGAAGACTGGTCAGTATGAGTGAAGACGAACTTTACGAAGCCGCCAAACAGTTGCAGGCTCCATATGAACTCGTCAGGTATGTACATGATAACGGCAAACTGCCCGTGGTGAACTTCGCCGCAGGTGGTGTGGCAACGCCCGCCGACGCAGCCCTGATGATGCAACTCGGCGCAGAGGGCGTGTTTGTGGGCAGTGGTATCTTTAAGAGCGGTAACCCCGCTAAGCGGGCTACTGCCATCGTGCAGGCTGTCACTAATTTTCAGGATGCCAAGATGCTGGCATTGCTGTCAGAGGATCTTGGTGAGGCGATGGTAGGCATCAATGAACAGGAAATAGAACTGTTAATGGCAGAGCGCGGGAGATGAAGATAGCAGTACTGGCCCTGCAAGGGGCTTTTGCCGAGCATGAACAGATGCTGCAGCAGATGGGTGTGGATACCTTCGAGATACGACAACTGAAAGACTGGCAGCAACTGAAAGATGGTCTTATTCTGCCAGGTGGTGAGAGTACGGTGCAGATGCACCTGCTCCGCCAACTCGGACTTTTGGAACCCATCCGGGAGGATATCCGCAACGGCCTGCCCGCATTCGGGACATGCGCCGGTATGATACTGCTGTCGCACAGTCATCTCAACGTGATGGACATCAATGTGCGTCGTAATGCCTACGGGCGTCAGTTAAGCAGTTTCCAGACTGTCGGTCCGGTCGATGGTGTGGGCGACCGTCTGCCCATGACATTCATCCGGGCCCCATATATAAAAGAGGTGCTGGATGATTATTGCCAGGTGCTCTCAACTGTCGATGGCCACATTGTGGCTGCCCGGCAGGGACACCGACTGGCTACGGCCTTCCATCCGGAACTGACTGACGACAACAGGATGCACCGATACTTTATAGAGTCTGTCTGCAGGCAGAAGTGACATTTTGCAGGCTAAAGTTTTTTTTACGGACAAAAGGAAAGATTTCATAGAGTCTTATAGCCCTTTGACTTTACAAATTGTCAGGTCAAGAGGATTTTAACATTCAAAAGTGCTGGGTGGTGAACCGAAATCCGTGGAAAGCAAGTACCTTTGCAGTCCATAAAACAGATTCGTTTTTATGGATACAAAGTATATTTTCGTTACGGGCGGCGTCGTTTCCTCGTTAGGAAAGGGCATCATTTCCGCCAGCATCGG
>CACXXD010000190.1 GCA_902771445.1 uncultured Prevotellaceae bacterium | reverse complement strand
TGACTTATACTGATATAGGTAGACACATTTATGAACAATAAAATGTGTTATTATGAGTAAAAGTCAAAATCATTACACTGTTTACAATGATGAGGAGCGTCTTGCTCTTCTGCGAGAGTTTAAGATGTCCGGCATGGGCAAGCATTCTTTCTGCAAGCTTCACGGCATCAAGAGTACTTCAGTCCTAAGATATTGGGAAAAGAAGTACGTAATTGAAAAAGAAGTTGTACCTTTGCAGTCGGATTGTGAAGAAGACGAGATGGCAAATCGCAGCAAGGACAGCTACAAGGATGAGAATGCGCAGCTGAAGAAGCGCATCAAGGAACTGGAGAAGGCATTGCAGTTCTCCCGTCTGGAGACCTTGGCCCGCGACATGATGATCGACAAGGCCGAGGAGTATTTTGACATTGCGATAAGAAAAAAATCTGGGGCCAAGTAGCAATGGAACTGGTCTTCGAGTGCGGTCTCGCCATCGCACTTGTAGTCCGGCTGTTTGGCCATTGCCGTCAGGCCTTCTACCAGTCGAAGGCCGACATTGAGAAGGAGGTGGAGCATGAGCGTAATGTCATCGAAGCCGTCAGGGAAATCCGCGAGGAGGATCCTGGTATCGGCGGCTACAAGCTGTGGCTGATGCTCATCGATATGTTCGGGCGCGCCTTTGTGCCAGGACGTGACCGTTTCTATGTCCTTCTGCGCCGTAAGGGACTGATGCTTCCCAAGCCGAAGCCCCGCCATACGACGAACTCAAACCACCGCTACCACAAGTACAAGAACCTGATCAAGGACATCGTGCTTACCGCAGCCAACCAACTTTGGGTGGCCGATATCACCTACATCGCCCTTGCAGGCGGTGACGTATGCTACCTGCATCTGATTACGGATGCCTATTCGCACAAGATAGTTGGCTGGGCGCTGGCCAGGACACTCAAGGCTGCCATTTCAATGGAGGCGCTGAAGATGGCCGTTGAGCAGGCGGTGGCGATGTCCGGCAGCGAGATTCTCAAGGGGCTGGTCCACCACTCCGACCGCGGAGTGCAGTACTGCTGCGATGCCTACGTGGCTATGCTCAGGGCGCATGAGATCAGTATCTCCATGTGCGAGGACTACAAGCCTACGGACAATGCGATTGCCGAGCGTGCCAACGGTATAATAAAGGTGGAGTGCCTTTATCGGCAGAAACAGTTGCATACGTATGAGTACATGCAGAATCTCATCACGCGCTTCATCCATTTCTACAACTACCACCGCCTGCATATGAGCATAGGCTACAAGACGCCTGCGGTGGCACATCTGGAGCAGGGAGTGCAGGAAAAGATGTGGAAAAACAAAATTTATCCTAAAAAAGACAGCACAGATGAAAATAATGTCGTATCTTTGCCGAGCCGAACAAACAGTCCGGGCGAAGGCGTATGCCAGCGTACCTGACATAATACTGAATGCCCCATCGAGGGGCATCCAGTTTTGCCGAACAAACAGCCCAGGGCTCTGCGTGTCCAGCATGACCGAAGTGTCAACTAAAACAGCACAGCTTTTTCGCTTGTGTCTATCGATTCAGTATGACAACAACAAAAGCGTCTACAGAATCAGCTAATGAAGAGAAAAAGTGTCTAGTGAAATCAGGAAAAGTCAAAGGTAAGGTGTATGACTTAATGTGACCTTAGGCACGCCATCATTTGGCTTAAGGCATATGATGATTTGCCTTGAGGCACGTAATAGTTTGCCTTAAGACGTTATCCCAATCTACTTAAGTGATTTTCCAGAATAAATTGACTTAGTGCCCCATCTCAGATAATTACGTTGAAGAAAGACCGCCGAGTCTTGCCAAAGCTGTGCATAGGACTAGGCTCAAAGCCTCACATTTTTATCGAATAGCTAGAACATACATCTGATGCTGCAAAGATTAATGTATTTTCTAAAAGTTGCAAGTATTTTAGCGTATATTTTTAAGTTTTTTGAGTAAAACCAACTGTATTCGATAACTTTTTCGTAATTTTGCAATCTTAATAAACGACAATGGCAAAGAAGCAACGTACAGAAGAGGACTATTACAACGAGAGCCGAAGGCTTCGGGCAGAGACAATGCTGATGGCTGATTCTTTGCGTGATAATCCGCTTCGTTTCACTGTCACCAATGGTATTACAATGGATGTTGAAGTAACGAAATCTGATTTAAAAACCATTGTCAGCAAGAATACTCAGGACAACCGTTTCAATGCCTTCAAGAACAAGGTCGCACAGGATATTAGAGGCTTCATTGAAAAAGCAAATTATGAAGGATGGCGCGAGGTTATTCCTGGTAAACATCCTGAGACTGCATATTTTCCTACTTTAGTAGAGAGTTGGGAGCCAAGGCATATCTCTGTGTTCGTAAAATCAAGAACACAGGACTCTTCAAGCCATATGCCATTATTGACCAAGCGATGTTCGATGCTGAGATACAAAATCTGCGAAAATAAAAAACCGCTGAACTGATTTGCTAACCCGATTACGGTGCTACTCTTTCATTTCAGCGGGAGGAAATCGTTTCCTTTCGTGCTGCAAAGATAAGCGTTTAATTTTGATTTTGCAAGGAAATCGCCAATTTTTTAAGTTTTTTGAGTAAAACCGACTATGACTGCAATGAAAAGTATGGCAGTTTCGGGTGTAAGTAATGCCTGTTTCGGTTGTAAGAGATAGGACTTTACCCTTATAAACCCCTATCCTTTACTGTCGTGGAAGGCATCCTTTACAGTGTTCTATAGAATGGAACCATGAGCGAATATTCAAACTCGTGGAGGACCTGAAGAAGAAAAACTGGCTTTTTACCTACATCGGCGCCAATCAGGATGTGCTGGCTGTCGCCCGAGACATGGGTATTGACCATAGCTTGAACTTCATGTCCAGTGGCGAAGGTACAAGGGCGATGTTTGTGAAGGAAAAGCGCTCACGTAAAGCATTCTACGACAAACTTGGCAAAGGTGTTAGTTTCTCGCTTGCGAAAGAGGAGCAATTCTTTGTCGATGAAAAAGGCGAGGGCGAGGATTCCCAGTC
>CACXXD010000189.1:511-3564 GCA_902771445.1 uncultured Prevotellaceae bacterium | reverse complement strand
GTGGCTGCCTTCACCGTGTTGCAATACATCAATCTTCTCAATCATAAGCCTATAGGGCAAGTTAAGTATGCATTATTTTAATTCAACCAACAGGTTTTATTTATATTTTTATAGGTATTATATAGCAAGACTAATCATAATTCTCAATTCTCAACTCTCAATTTAGAATTGGTTCTCCACTATGTCCGTCAGCACTTCCGTCATTGTCAGTCCTGCTGCCTTTACCTGTTGTGGAATGAAGCTGGTGGCGGTCATGCCGGGCGTGGTGTTGATTTCGAGCATGGTGATGTCGCCTTGGGGAGAGATGATGTAGTCGATGCGGATGATGCCGTTGCAGTGCAGGATGTCGTAGATGGCCATCGTCAGCTTCTGCGCACGCTCAGCCTGCTCGGCAGGGATGCGTGCAGGCGTGATCTCCTCCACCTGACCGTTATACTTGGCGTCGTAGTCGAAGAACTCGTTCTTCGTCACCACCTCCGTCACGGGGAACACCACCGACTTGTTCTTCGTCTTATAGCAGCCCACGGTGATCTCGGTGCCTTCCAGGAACGACTCAACCATCACCTCGTCGCTCTCCATCATGGCCACGCGCAGGGCGGCAGCCAGCTGGTCGGGCTTCTTCACCTTCGACACGCCGAACGACGAGCCGTCGTTGGCAGGCTTCACAAAGCAGGGCATGCCCACGGTCTCGATGATCTGCTTCTTGTTGATCTGCTGCTCCTGGCCGCGGCGCACCAGCACGCTCTCGGCCACGCGCACGCCATAGCCGCGCAGATACTGGTTGAGCACGAACTTGTCGAACGTCATGGCCTCCACCAGCACGTTGCTCGTAGAGTAGGGGATGCCCACCAGGTCGAAGTATCCCTGCATGATGCCGTTCTCGCCCGGTGTGCCGTGTATGGTGATGTAGGCATAGTCGAAGTATTGTGTCTTTCCGTTCTCCTGGAACGAGAAGTCGTTCATGTTGATGCGCGAGGTGGTTCCGCCGGGCAGTTCCACCTGCCAGTTGGTGCCTTTCATGTCGACGACATAGACGTTGTAGCGTTCTTTGTCGAAGAAGGAATAGAGTCCTTGTGCAGAGCGCAACGACACGTCGTGCTCCGAAGAGTCGCCACCGCATACGATGGCAATGGTACGTTTTTGTTGTTTCATGATTTATTTTTTAGATAATTTCTCCATTTGTCGATGACGGCCATCATGTCGTCGGGCAGGTCGCTGTTGAAGTCCATCTGCCGGCCCGTCGTGGGATGCACGAAGCCGAGCGTGCGTGCATGCAGCATCTGCCGCCGACAGAGCTTGAAGCAGTTCTGTATGTAGGCCTTGTAGCTGGCCGTTCGCTCGCCGCGCAGAATTTCACAGCCCCCGTAGCGTTCGTCGGCAAAGAGCGGATGGCCAATGTGCTTCATGTGAGCGCGTATCTGATGGGTGCGCCCCGTCTCCAGTCGGCATTCCACCAGTGTGGTGTAGCCGTAGCGTTCCAGCACCCGGTAGTGTGTCACCGCCGGCTTGCCTATCTCTGAGTCGGGCGGGAACACCTCCATGCGCAGGCGGTCTCGCGGATCGCGCCCGATGTTGCCTTCTATCCGTCCTTCGTCTTCCACGAAGTTGCCCCATACCAGTGCCACGTAGCTGCGGTGCGTGTCGTGGTTGAAGAACTGTTTGCCCAGGCTCGTCTTCGCCTCGGGTGTCTTCGCCACGACGAGCAGGCCGCTCGTGTCCTTGTCTATACGGTGCACCAGTCCCACCTGTGGGTCGTTCGGGTCGTAGGTGGGCAGGTTCTTCAGATGCCAGGCGATGGCATGCACCAGCGTTCCGTGAAAGTTGCCGCATCCCGGATGGACCACCATGCCGGCGGGCTTGTAGATCACCATCAGTGCGTCGTCCTCATAGCGCACGTCGAGCGGAATGTCTTCTGGCTCGATGGTCGTGTCGAAATGTGGACGGTCGAGCATCAGCGTGACGATGTCGCCCGGGCGCACTTTGTAGTTGCACTTCACGGGCTTGGCCTTCAGTCCGCGCTTGCCGTCCTCAGCCGTCAGCACGTGTATGAAGCCTGCGTCGGCAGCCGCCTGAATGCGGTTGCGCGTCTGGTGCTGCATGTGTTCAGCCAGATACTTGTCTATGCGCAGTGGCACCTGTCCGCGGTCCACCTCCAGCCGGAAGTGCTCGTACAGTTGTCCGCCGTCGCCTTCGCCCTGCTGTTCGTCTTCCGCCTCCAGCAGGTCCAGGTCGTCTGTCTCGTATAAATCTTCCATAGTCATCTGTCTTTTTCTGCCACTCATGTCTATGCCGCCCTACATCGGCCTCTCCGTCACCTCCTCAAAATCGTCCGTCTCCAAGTCGGTCGAGTCGGGCATGTCGAGCATCATGTCCTCTTCCGACTCCTCGCCTATCATGCCGTTGCCGATGACGAGCGTGAGCGGTGTCTCGATAGGCACCATGTCGCCCTGTTGCAGCGAGTGGCCACCGGCTTGCACGTCGTACACCCAGTCGCGCTCACCGTCGATGACCTTCGGCTCCAGCAGTCGGAAGCCGAGAGCCGTCAGTTTGGCCTGTGCCTCGCGGAAGCTGCTGTTGTCGATGATATCGGGGATTTTCACCGCAGGCGACGAGGTAGAGTTGATGGTGACGAAGATGGTGCGCCCCTCTTTCACCTTTGTTCCTGCGCCCGGTGTCTGCATGAGCACGCAGCCGGCCTCCATCTTCTTGTTGTAGCCCGTGTCGTTGGCCACCACATAGATGCCTTGCTCTTCCATCATCTCGATGGCTTTCGCGTAGCTCATGCCGCGCAGGTTGGGCAGTGCTATGCCTTCACCGTGGTGGGTGTAGATGGCCAGTCCGTATTTCACGCCGAAACACAGTCCTACGATAACCAATGTCATGGCAAGCAGATGCCCCCAGAGGTAGCCGCTGACAAACTTGCCAAAGAATACTTTTACGTCCATGTCGGTTCGTTCTTTGTTGAATTAGTCCACAAAGGTAATGAAAATTTTGCAATCACGCGCATTCTTCTTGATAAATATAAAGGAAATGATAAAAAAACAACTTGAGAC
>CACXXD010000189.1:0-503 GCA_902771445.1 uncultured Prevotellaceae bacterium | reverse complement strand
TTCTTTGTTGAATTAGTCCACAAAGGTAATGAAAATTTTGCAATCACGCGCATTCTTCTTGATAAATATAAAGGAAATGATAAAAAAACAACTTGAGACCTTTTATCGTTACCAAGTAAAACTATTGAATGCAGAGGAGCCGAGTTTTTCAGATTTCTCTATGCGCCTTCCCCCATCTCTGCGTTCTGCTTTTTGTCTACGCTTCCGTACTTGAATTATGAATTTTCTTGACAAACACCCCTCTGAGAATCGCATGAAATTCACCAAACTGAAAGTCGCCTGCAAATATGCGAGTATTGGGAGGAGTTGTGCATCTCGCTGATTCTCAATGTGTTGCGAAATTTTATTTCGCAAAAAGAACTATTTCGCTCCATGAGACTTCGTCTTTCGAACAGCTCTAAGCGGCCTTCGTGCTGAGATTAGTATTGAATCAAAGTGGGTTTGCAGGCATATCAAACTGAGTTCTTACTTTAGTCATCGTGTAACTAATGCTAAAACTCAGT
>CACXXD010000188.1 GCA_902771445.1 uncultured Prevotellaceae bacterium | reverse complement strand
TTAGCATAAAAGCAAAAAACAATTTCAAAGAGATAAATAGAGATTTGGCGACTGCTCTTGTAGAGCGGGAATCGTACCAAGTTATTTTTTAACGATTACCTAACGGTTGATACACATGCGCCTTCGTCAGCAGGGGATGCCCGCCATTGGCAAGCACGAGCTGCTGGCCGTTGTGGTTGAGCACGTTCATGTCCGTGATACTGCCCATAAGGTCGGGCACATAGTACGAAGGATTTTTGGCATATTCGCGGTTGCCATAAATCTCATTCTTGTGCTTCAACAGCTTGGCGTACTTCATCCTATGCACTTCGGGGTTTTGCTCTGGCGCAGTGATGGCCCCATGCTCTTGCCGCAACTCTACGAGGCGGAAGGTGTGCGCCTCGCTCTTAGCCTCGATGATGAGACCGGGCAGACCGCGCAAACGCCAAGGACCAGCCGACGAAGGAATCTCCTCTGTGTAGCACACATGCCACTCCACGCCCCGGAACGTCGCCGTGGCCTGCTGGCAAAGGTAACCGCTCACGGTCACGGTGTCTTCGCTGAGCGTCCACGCGATGTCGGGCGTGGCTTCGTTGCCCTCATAGTCGTGCGGGAAGATGAACTCGCGCACGGTGGTCTGCCCCTCAGGATAGCCCGTCCACACCGTCGGCATGTGCATCAGAGCCTCTTGGAACCCTGCTGCCACATCGGGCTTTGCGTCACCGTCATAGACCGGGTAGGCCGAGCGCGGCATGGACTTCACCACAGTCCGTCCCACCTGCACTGCCAGTTGCATTCTGTCGGTGATGTCTTGTCCCTCGTCGTTCTGCGTCATGCACTCATAGTCATACACGGCCACAAACTGCGTCGAGTCGATGGTTTCTGTCTGCCCTTGTGCTGCTACCGTCAGCGCAAGAGCCATCATGGTCACTAAAATCTTCTTCATGTTGATAAATGTTTTATGGGGTTACTTCAATTCCAACGGCTGATACTTATTCACTTTCTTGGGGATAATCATGTCGGTGGCAACGACCGAGATTTTATCTTCGGCAGGAGGCTCCGGCCCGCCAGCCCACATCTCGATGATGTTCAGGTGGTCGTAGGTGCCGTCGGGGATGTAGTAGCGTGGGTTCTGCACGTACTGCTTCGAGCAGAAGGTCTTGTTGCGGCGGGAAATGAACTTGTTACGCTCCATCGTCGTGTAGCCGTTCTTGCCCATATAGGCCATCTTGGCCGTCTGCTGCATCAGCCCTGCGAAGTCGAAACGGAAAATGCCGTCCTTGTCTTCAGCCTTCAGAATCATGCCGGGCAGTCCGCGCAGCTTCCACGGGCCGTAGGGTGCCGACACTTCCTCCGAGTACCAGGCCGTCCACGTCCTGCCGCCATATTTGCCGACGGCTTTCTGGCACAGGTAGCCGCAAACAGAGTCGCTTCCTTCCACCATATTCCATGTCGGCATTTCTGTATCTTCCGTTACCTCATACTGAAGCGGGGGAATCGATTCGAGCGTAATGGTCTTGCCTTCCGGGTAGCCAACCGTAGTTGTGGCGATATGCATCAGCGCCTCATTATGCATGAACCAATAGTGGTCTTCGCCAATCTCCTCGTCCCTTTGCTGCTGAAACAGATAGCGTTCGTAAGTCCATGTCTTCCACACGCCATCGCCCACCTGCAAGGCCAGACGGATGGAGTCGGTGACAGGCTGTTTTTCTGCGTCGGACGTGTTGATTGAATACTGATACACTGCCGTGAACTTTGTCTGGCACAAAGTATCCAGCTTTTCATTGTCTCGTGTAAGCATCTGTGCCGACATTGTGCTGGCAACCAATGCAAGGATGATTGTAAGTTTTGTTTTCATTTTTTTTGATGTTTTATGGGGTTATTACTTCTGTTTGCTTTTTCTATGAAGTCTATCAGTTCCTTCTTCTCCTCCTGGTTGAGTTTCTCCCTGTATAGCAAATAGTGGAGGTCATAACAGTGACGCCACAGGAAACGGCGGATGGATGCCTTGTTTATCACAGGTTTCACTTATTGCTGATGTTTTATGGGGTTAATTCTTCTTCGGACTCCTATTGAAATGCCAGGCCACGCGGAGCATGACGTAGTTGGGGATGACGCGGTACCACGTCTCGGTGCGTCCTTGGGCGTTCACCTCGTAGGTGGTGTTGGAAAGCTGGTGCAGCAGGTCGTGGCCTTCGAGAGTCAGTTTCACCTTGCCGTGGAGGATGGGCTGCGTGACGGAGGCGTTGAGCACAAACTCGTCCTTGTTCATGGCATCGCTGCCGTAGCCGCGACGACTCAGCATCATGCCGTCAACATTCAGCGTCGTGTTCCACGTTGGGATGGTCTGCATGGCGTTCACGCCGTAGCGGAAATCGAAAGCACTGATATTGCTGAACGTCGAACGGTGTCCCCACGTGCGCCGCCACAGCAGGTCGCCAAGCAGACTCACCTTGGTGTTCTTCGCCTTGTAACTGAGTTTCAGGTTCTCACTGAGGTTCACGGTCTCCACCTTATTCAGTTGCGCATCGGCCATGCCGCTCACAGAGGCATAATCGACGGAGTGCCACACGTCGCAGCCTGTGCCGCTGTCTATCCACCACTTCTGGTTCTTGCTGAGCGAGAACGTGGTGCTCAGCGACGTGTTCCACTGCCAGTTGCCCTCCACGTTCTCGGGGCGGAAGGTGTAGGCGCTGGTCTGCTCGTCATACGTAAATCCCTGCGCCACGGAGCGGAAATGATAGACGTAGCGCGACTCGATGCGTGAGCCTGTCAAGCCCGTGTGGCGGCTTGCCAGTTTGGGCGACCACGTGATGCTGGCGTTCACGCGGCGGTTGTTCTTCAGCGACGGGTTGCCCTCCATGATGCTGAGTGCATTGCGGGCGTCGCGGTAGGGCATCAGGTTCATCAGGCCCGGCGTCGATGTGGTCATGCCTACACGCAGCGACCAGACCTTGTGCTTCAGATGTAGCGAGGGATTAACAGTGAAGAGGTTGTGACGGGCGAGGGTGTCGATGGCTCCACGCTCGTAGTCGAGCCGCTCGTGCTGTGCATAGACGGGCAGGCTCAGCGTCAC
>CACXXD010000187.1 GCA_902771445.1 uncultured Prevotellaceae bacterium | reverse complement strand
CCCTACCCGACCTCATCGTAGCCGACGGCGGACAGGGTCAGATGGAGGTCATCCGCGAGGTGATTCAGGACGAGCTGAACCTGGATATTCCTATCGCCGGACTGGCCAAGAACGACCGTCACCGCACCAACGAACTGCTCTACGGATTCCCGCCCCGAACGGTCCAGCTGAAGACCGATTCGGAACTATTCCATGTGCTCACCCAACTGCAAGACGAGGTACACCGCTTTGCCATCACCTTCCACCGCGAAAAGCGCTCGAAACATGCCCTGCATTCAGAGCTTGACGAGATAAAAGGCATTGGTCCAAAGACGAAAGACGAGCTGCTGAACAAGCTGAAGAGTGTAAAGCGAATCAAAGAGTCTGATATACAGACGCTTACGGGCATTTTAGGGCCTTCGAAGGCCGAAATTATCTATCAGCACTTCCATAAAAAGGAGAATTAGTAGGATGTTCAGGCAAACAATTAAAAACACAGAGAAAGGAGAAAAAAACAACGTGCTGCGGTTGAAATTAATCGTACTGTACAATTAGAACAACTCATTGGTTCAGATCAATGAGTTCATCACAATGCGATTTCAACCGCAGGTCGAAAAACGAACAAATTCATCACTTCTGAGATTCAAGCCAAATCAAACTGGGTTTAAAGCCAAATCAAGCTGAGTTTTAAGTCAAATCACAACGTGATTAAAGTCATATCTCAGTTTGATTTGGCTTTAAACCCAGCATGATTCAATACCAATCTCAGAACATGCACAAAATAAATGGAAAAAGCGCATGCAAAACGAGAAAAAAATTGTATTTTTGCATCGAAGTAGAGAGGTCACTCTGCATTCAATCACAGACTCACGAAACATAACAACATAAAATGAGAATCGTAATACAACGCGTGACGGAGGCAAGCGTCACCATCGTTAAAGCGGGCGACGAGACGCAAGCACAGTCGACCGACAAGAAACGGAGCATCGGACAGGGCTACTGCATCCTGTTGGGCGTGTGCGAAGAGGACACCAAAGAGGACGTGGAATGGCTGGTGCGCAAGGTGGTCGGCCTGCGCGTTTTCGACGATGAAAAGGGCATAATGAACCGCAGCATCATGGAGGTGGGCGGCGACTGCCTCGTCGTGAGCCAGTTTACGCTATTTGCAAGCTACAAGAAGGGCAATCGCCCCTCGTGGCTTAGAGCAGCCCGTCACGAGATTTCCGTGCCGTTGTACGAGCTTTTTTGCCGTCAACTGAGCGAAGCCATCGGTCGGCCTGTCGCCACGGGCGAGTTCGGAGCCGAAATGAAGGTCAGTCTGACCAACGACGGACCCGTCACCATCTGTATGGACACGAAAAACAAGGAATAGAATGAAAAAATATCTGAAGGAAATCGAGACATCGGGCATCGTGCTGCTCTTCCTGGGGGTCATCTTAGGACGTATGGCCAACATGGAACTCGGTGCAATGATCAGTGTAGTCGGACTGCTGCTGTGGGTGCTCACGGTGGTCGTAAAGGCATTCAACTGGCAGCAATACCGACGCGACAACATCCTGAACATCATCATCATGCTGGGGGCCATCGTGGCCATCTTCTTCACGCTAACACTGTTGAAATGAATACGAACGAGCAATCTATCACGCTGAGAGAGGCACAGGACCAGGTGGACCAGTGGATCAAGGAGTATGGCGTGCGCTACTTCTCGGAGCTGACCAACATGACGGTGCTCACCGAGGAGGTGGGCGAGCTGGCCAGGGTCATAGGCCGCAGATATGGCGAACAGTCGTGGAAAAAGGGTGACCCAAGGGCCGATGACAACGGCAAAAAGGCACTGGGCGACGAGATGGCCGACGTGCTCTGGGTGCTCCTCTGTCTGGCTAATCAGACGGGTGTCGACCTGA
Source organism: uncultured Prevotellaceae bacterium (assembly GCA_902771445.1). Taxonomy (GTDB): domain Bacteria; phylum Bacteroidota; class Bacteroidia; order Bacteroidales; family Bacteroidaceae; genus Prevotella. The sequence goes on along the minus strand of CACXXD010000187.1, from coordinate 1,283 downwards.
CCGAAGAGCTTCGGAAAAACATCGAGAAAAAGACTTGCCGTGACAAAGAAAGACATTTGAAGAATAAAAAATTAAAAGAATAAAAAATTAAAAGAATAAAAAGCTCGAACATACAGCATATATGAAATCATACCTCAGCAATCGCCATAACATCTTAGGAGGGGAAGTGGTTAGTTTTGCTTTTCATTTGCCTTTGAAAGTCGAGTCTAACTAATTCCCCTCCTAAGTTCTTGCTAAGGCAAGCGGCAGAGCCGAGCGAGGAGGGGTTAGGGGTGGTCTGAACAAGCGAACCTATCACAATAAAATACAATCCTAAACAAAAAAAAAGAAAATTATGACAGAAAAACATGAACACGACCACTGCGAGTGTGGTCATGAGCACCATCATCATGAGGCTCAGCCGGTGAGCAGAATCGAGGAAGCACTCAACAAGTATAATCTCGAGATCAGCGACGAGGAAGTGAAGGAGGCCGTGAAGAAAATCATTGCCGAAAAGGTGCATGAGAACGACACACCAGAAGTGAAGAAATTCCTGATGGGCAGCGTGGAACTAACTACGCTGAAGACAACCGACAGCGAGACAAGCGTGATGGCATTCACGGAGAAGGTGAACCAGTTTGAAGAGGCCTACCCCACCCTGCCCCACGTAGCCACGATCTGCGTGTACCCCAAATATGCCAAGACGGTGAGCGAGACACTGGAGGTAGAAGGCGTTGAGGTGGCTTGCGTGAGCGGCTCGTTCCCCTCGTCGCAGTCGCTCATCGAGGTGAAGACCATCGAGACTCAGCTGGCCATCAAGGACGGTGCCACGGAGATTGACATCGTGATGAACGTGGGGGCTTTCCTCGAAGGCGACTATGAGACCGTGGTCGACGAGATTCAGCAACAGAAGGAGGCCTGCGGCGAGCACGACATGAAGGTGATCCTGGAGACGGGCTGTCTGAAGACGGCGAAGAACATCAAGATTGCCTCGATTCTATCGATGTATGCCGGTGCCGACTACATCAAGACTTCAACCGGAAAGCTGGAGCCAGCTGCCACGCCCGAGGCAGCCTACGTGATGTGTCAGGCCATCAAAGAGTACTACGACCAGACTGGCATCATGATCGGATTCAAGCCCGCAGGCGGTCTGAACAGTGTGATGGACGCGCTCATCTACTACACCATCGTGAAGGAGGTGCTGGGCGAGAAGTGGCTGACCAACAAGTACTTACGTCTTGGTACTTCAAGACTCGCTAACATGCTGCTAAGCGAGGTAGTGGGAGAAGAAGTGAAGTTCTTCT
>CACXXD010000186.1:3179-5587 GCA_902771445.1 uncultured Prevotellaceae bacterium | reverse complement strand
ACTGACGGACATTACGCGCAAGACGAATGCGAAAGGTATCTCCATGCATATTCACACGATGGGTAACAAGGCCGTTAATACCGTGGTCAGCGCATACGCCAATGGCGGTAAGGATGAATTGCGCAACACGCTTGTTCACGTTCGAAACGTCAATGCGGAGGATTATCAGCGTATGGCTGACCATAACATGTATGCCGTCTCTGGTATGCTCTGGCACCATGGCCCATCATGGTTAGCCGATTATATTCGTGAGCATGGTATGACACCCGTAGGTCAGGAAGACAAGTCATATCCGATGAAATCCTATTTCGACAATGGCATCCACATGACCTCTCACTCCGACTTCCCTGCAACGAGCGGCAGTCCCGACGATCCGTTCGGCATCATGGAGATAGCTGTCACTGGTGTAATGGCTGGAGAGAAGGGTACCCCTTGGTGGCCCGAAGAGCTCATCACCCGAGAGCAGGCGATCGAATCCCTGACCATCAACATTGCCAAACAGATGCTCATTGATAAAGAGAGAGGCAGCATCAGCACAGGCAAATATGCCGACTTCCTACTGGTTGACAAGGATGTGCTGTCATGTCCTGAAACAGAGATTCACGAAGCCAAGTCCGCAGCCACCTATTTCGAGGGAAAGAAGGTGTTTCCCCAAAATTTAGGTAAAAAGTGAATTAATAGATAAGGCCCGCAGCAACAATTAGTGCCCGCATCCCTGCGAGCACTAACTGTTTTCTAAACCATTAATAACTAAAACAAAAACAATACAATATGAAGAAACAAACCTATTCTAAATTAATGCATGACTGCAAAAGCTTTCATCCGACACTTATGAAATACCATTAGAGAGATATCGTAGAAATTGACTTCCCCATTCCTGGCGAAGGCTATAAAGTACATCCTGCAGTGAATCTTGTTCTTTCGAAACTTCGATAGTCTTTTGTATAGACCTCATAGCACAGTTTGAACCACACGATAGCCACAGGCACGGCCTTGATGGCATAGGGCTGAATGAAACCGCGATAGATGGCCTTGGGGAAGAGGTCGCCGGGCGACAGACTGGAAATGATGAACACCACCACCATGAGCGCAACGTCCCAGCCCGAACGCTGCCAAGGCACGCAGCAATACCACAGAGCCACACCCACGAAGGCTATGATGTAGGTGCTGTTCTCCGAACCGGTGCTGAACAACACACAGAACATCAGGGCCGAGGCCATGATCATCTGGCGGAATGCCACGTTCTTATACTGGTCACGACGAAGATAGGCCAGACAGAAGGCGACGATGCCGGGGATGATGATCCACAGGTCGGAGTAGGTGAGCTGATGGGTGGTGCGACGGAAGAAGCCCAGCAGCGAGATGTTGGTTGAGAGGTCGGCCATATCGCCCGTGGCCAGCGAGTCTATGTTGTCGGCATTCTTCTCCACCAGCGCCACATACCAGTCGTAGTACTGGCCTGCCACATATTCGGGCGAAGCAAAGATCATGGGTGCTACGAACATGACCACGCCCCAGAAAAGCAGGGAGCCAACGAACTTCGTTTTCTGTTTGGAAAAGAAGAAGAATGCCAGTCCCAGAATGCCATAGAGCTTGATCATCGTACCCAGCATGATGAAGAAGGCGGCCCAGAAGTCGTGCCTGCGCTCAATCATCGTGAACGACAGCACCACGATGGCCGCAATGCCGATGTTGAACTGCGAAAGAAACATGGCATTGAGCAGCTCGTGGGTGCAGAACCAGAACACGAACAGCCGCTGATACTTCGTAAGGTCGGAGTAGCGGATGGCGGCGAAGAGGAACAGCACCAGGAAGACGAGCCACAGAAACAGGCCCAGCGGCTTAGGCACAATGGCGAAGGGGGCTATCAGCAACGAGAAGGCCGGGCCGTAGTGGTTCACGTCCTCATACTCCTCCGGATAGGGTGCATACATGGGCAGCTCAGCTATCAGATGGTCCCATACACCGCAAAAAATAAGGAAGTTGTTTTCATACTGGTGCTTGATGACCATAAACACACACAGGGCCAGCCAGAGCCACATGATGGTGCGATAGTCATGAAACACGGGGTGGCTGAGCACTTTGTCGCATTGCTCGCGCCAAGCAGTTAGTTTGCTTTTCATCATCTACACTATTTTAATATATTCCTCCTTTCGGCTGCAAAATTACAAAATTTTTCCAATATATATACAAATCGGCCTGTCACTTGTGTGTTTAGTAATGATTAAAAATAACTTGGGACGATTTATCGTCTGAACGAAAGGCGCATTTTGTTTTAATTTTCGTCATTGTATTTAGACAGTCAAGAGCAACCATGAATAACTAAGAATAGCCATTTTTAAATTATTGATTATCAGCAATATTCTATTTTTAACACTTTGATGACTGTTTTTGGTTGCTTCGGAAAA
>CACXXD010000186.1:0-3171 GCA_902771445.1 uncultured Prevotellaceae bacterium | reverse complement strand
TCTACCGCAGGGAATTTACGAGGCTTTATTTTTGCCACATCGTGGACATAGTTGACAATGGTTGCCAAAGGGATACAAGAGTTGACAGAATCCTGAACCGATTAAATTGGGTCAAAATCGACCGAGACAAACCCTAAATCAATGCGTGTAAACATGATAGCCCAGATTTCTACAGGTGAAGGATTCGGCGGACTTGTCAACTACGCCAACGACATCGCCAAGAAAGATACAGTGATAATCGCATCCTATGGTGTGAACCTTTCATCGAATGCCACTATCACTGCCAGTTTCAAGGCACAGGCGAAAGCACGTCCAACCCTCCACAAGTTTGTCGGACACATTTCACTCAGCTTCTCACCTGAAGACCTGGAGAAACTGGATGACAAGAAGATTTCCGAGATAGCCAAGGAGTACATGCGGGGGATGGTTGTGGTCTGTGGGGTTATCTCACGGGGCCATCGTAGTACTCGTCGCTGCCTTCATAGTCGAAGGGGCCGCTGCTGCCGAGGGAATGTACTTCGCTGGCTTGCAGCAGATGGCTCTGATGTTGCAGCACGATGATGCGCTGCTCGGGTTTCATATACTTCTTTTTCATTGTTCTCTATGGATTTATTGTTCTTTTTGTCTACGGACTTTTCGGACTTTCGGGACAGTCCTTTGAGTCCTTTGAGTCCGTAGACTTTGATTTATTTAATCATTACCTTGAACTTCGTTCGAGCTCGCTCATGCTCGATAAAGCATGAGCGAGCTCTGCTTTATTCTCACTTAATCGCGACCTTTTTGCCATTGTTGATATAGATGCCGCGCTGCGTCGGCTTGCCCTGTAGCTTGCGGCCGTCCAGGGTGTACCACATATCGGAACCATTAACCGTGCCCTCTGCACCGTCAACCGAAATGATGCCGGTAGATTCACCAGAACCCTCGTCGAAGTTCAGCACGAAGGCGCGGACGTCTGCGTTTGGGTCACCGGCAGTCAGGCCGTTCAGCTGGAAGTAGCCGCGGAAGGCGTTCAACGTGAAGTCGCTGGCCGCAGGATAGTATAGCTTGTTGTTGGCTCCGAGATAGAGGTTGGTCTTCCCGGCGGTGTAAATGCTGACGGGGCTGTAGCAGCCCACGAAATCGACATAGTCGGTCGAGACGTTGGCAGGGGCATCGCTGTTGATGACACTCTTGAACTCGGGATTCACGAGATTAGGCATCGCAACATCAACGCTTCCCGAGCCAGTGCCAGTGTAGGTGTGGGAAGAGGCGGTGATGGCACCCACCGTGCCACCGATAGTGACGGTGCCACACGAGCTGTAATAGCCCGCGCCAATGGCGCCGACTTCACTCGAGCCACTCTCGGCGTAAACCTTGGTCACACCGTCAGTGATGGTGATGTCGCCGCAAAGTGCCCGCCAGCTACCACCGATTCCGGCCGCGAGCCATCCGCCATAGGCATTGATGGTGCCGCCCTCAATGACGATGTTGCCGCAGGGAATATAATATTCGGCACCGATACCGGCACCTATGTCACTGCCACGGGCTGTGAGCGAACCGCTTCCCTTGATGGTCAGTGTCGAGCCGCTTGGAACGTAGATACCAGAATAGTTCTCAGAGAATCCACTCACATTGTTCGTGCCCTTGAGGATGATGGTGGCATTGCCAAGGCAGGAAATGCCGGCCCATGAGTATCTTTGGTCGTTCGTCCCGTTGATGGTCACGTCCTGGAGTTTCACCGTGGCGCCGGCTGCAATCGAAATCTTTACGTTTGCGCCGAGCGTACCCGTCAGCGTCTCGCCGTCCTGTGCTGTATAGTGGGTGGTCAGCGTTGAGAGGTCCACAGGTTCCCACTTCACGATATAGGGTTTGCCAGCCTCTATGCCGTTCACGTTCTCGGTGAAGTTCATCGTCAGCGTGCCGTCGCTGAAGCCGGTCGATTCGAGGGTCTTCACCGTGGCTCCCTGTAAGCATGTGCCATAGATGTTATCCAAGCTAAATGGCAGGCACAGCGTGTTCCAGTCGCCGTCGCGGTAGAGTGTGCGGCTCTGCAGGGTGACATTGGCCATGTAGCCGTTGGCACCGCTGATGGTCGTGCTATTGTCGGCGTTGTCAGCCAGACTGACGGTGGCGGGCGCCACGTAGTAGGTGCCATCGTATAAAATGCCGTTACCGTAGACCTGCAACATGCCGTAGTCCTGCACCAGGTTGCCGAAGTTGGCGGGGGCGGTGGCGAGAGCATAGGCATGGGTACCCTGTGCCGATCCCATTGTCTCGGTGTAGTAGCAGTTTGCTTCTACTGTCGGTTTGTTGCCACGCACGAAGGTAGCACCGTTGTCGATGGCCGTTTCACCCGCAGCGTCGACGATGTTGGCATCGGGGGCATAGAGTGAATGGACGACAGTAACAGTATTATCACCACTCCATCCCACGAAGCCGCCGCAGTAGGTGGTGCTTTTGGTGGTCAGCAGCCGACCGTTATATACGCAGCCTGTGATGTTCGTTGTCGTGCTGCCTGCCGGCATGGCCACAATACCGCCGTGGGTGCCGTCGCCGCGGAAGCTGCTGTGGATGACGGTGCCAATCTGGCAGTTGGTGATGGTCGTCGTACCAGAATTGCGAGCGACGAGTCCGGCAGCAAACTTGCGTGAAGTGTATATGGTGCCCGTCACCTTGAGGTCACGAATGGTGGCATCCTTGGTATAGCGGAACGGGGCGCAGTTCTCTTCGCCGAAAGCCGCAGACGACGACCCGGCCGTGAAGGACAGCGTGTGTACGCCATCGCCCAGGAATGTGCCTTGAAACGAGTTGGTCTCGCTGCTGCCCACCATCTCCGATACGCTGATGTCGCTGTACAGTTTCACGAACTGGCCGCTGTAGCTGGTGCCGTTGTTGACGTGGTAAGCGAAGGAGTTCCAACCATAATCATTATTGATGATGTATGGTTCGTTTTCCGTGCCACTGCCTGCGAGAGGTGTAGGAATAACGTAGTATGTGCCGTCGTATAAGATGCCGTTATCATAGACCTGCAACATGCCGTAGTCCTGCACCAGGTTGCCGAGTTTGGCGGGTGCTGTGGCGACAGCATAGGCATGCCTGGCTCCGCTGACGGTGCAAGCATTCTCGGGCGAGCCAATCTGCGGTGTCGTATAGTAGCAGTTGGTGATGGTGCCCGCTGCTTTCTGCAAGCCC
>CACXXD010000185.1 GCA_902771445.1 uncultured Prevotellaceae bacterium | reverse complement strand
CACCTGCAGGGTAACATCGTACCAACGGCCTGCCTTTATACGTCCACGCTTACTGTCAGCCAGCAACTTGCCTCCATTGCTGATCTGCTCGATGGCATGCTGGGAGTTGGTCCAGCCACCGAAGTTCACCCAACAATAATTCTTTTCATCCACATAGTTGAAGATGATGATGAAGCCTTCAGCCCCCTCATCTTTGCGGGCACGGAACTTACAGGTGTAGTGGTCGCTGTCGATGATGCTCTTCTCTATGCAGAGCGTGGCATCCTTATGGCCTGTCTGCCGCACAGTGTTACCCTCCTTCTGCCAGTCACCATAGACATAATCCATATCCTTATTGGTCTCGAACGTGGCGCGTGTGTTCCATGTTCCGAATCCCACACGGCTAAGCTTCGGTGTCAGCGGTTTTCTAACCATTCCTTCAAAGGGATCGTTCTGCTCCACCTTTACCACCTGTGAACCCAGATGCTGTGGCATAAGTTGCTGCACATAGTAACTCGGGGTACCCATGACACGGCTGCTGCTGAAACGGATCATATCGGGACGCCAGCGGGCATCGTTCTCGTTGACGAAGATGGGGGCATACGAGGCAAGTTCCACCACGTCAGAGTTGTTCTCCATGCCCATCATATAAACGGCTTCACCCAAAGCGGCATTCATGTTACCCAGTTTGCCGTAGCCGTTGGTCACTGCATATTCACCCACATAAACCTTTGGGCCTTGGCGGTCGTAGCTGTCGTACTTGTGGAATGCCGCGGCAAACCAGTCAGGTGAGCGGTAGTAGTGCTCGTCAAGCAGGTCAACGGACAGTTTGCTATTCCACTTGGGGTTGTCGTCGCCCCATGCCACCACGTTGCCGATGATCTTCATCTCGGGATATTTAGAGCGGATGGCCTTGTAGAACTGTTCGTAGCGCTCGTAGTAGTGGTCACTCTGCTGACGAGGGTCCGGCTGGTTGTTTTCGTTACCTATCTCCAAATATTCTATTCCGAAAGGCTCCGGATGTCCGTTCCTGGCACGCATAGCACCGTATTTCGATGTGACGGGACCGTTAGCATACTCCAAGGCATTCATGCACTCGTCGATCCACGGCTGGATGCTGTCATAAGGAGTCATGCCCCCATGCCATATTCCCACATTCACCACATAAAGCGGCTTGGCCCCTAAGTCCTCGGCCAACTGCAGGTATTCATGGTAACCCAGTCCGTCGGAAGTGCGATAGCCCCAGTTCACGTTCCAGTGCCCCTCACGCTCCTCAATCGGACCGATGGTACGTTCCCAGCGGAAAGCATTGTCTGGACTCTCCTGCCCCTCCACGAAACAACCTCCGGGGAAACGCATGAATTTCGGGTGCAGCTGCCACAGCATGTTAGCCAGATCGGGACGCATGCCGTTCTCATGGTTCTTGAAGGTGGGCGGGAAAAGGCTCACCATGTCTATCTGCACCTGCCCCACGCCGTCGAACACCAGTGCAAACTGCGCCTGCGGATCGTTGTCGTTGGCGGTGAGGGTGGCTTCGTACTTCGTCCAGCCCTGGGCCTTAACAGCAGGGAATTGGCTGACCACGGTCTCAGCATAGAGTTGTGAGCCGTCCTTCGAGCAGAGCGTGGCTTTCACGGTGCCTTGGTATTTCAGAGTCTTTGCCCAGAACGACAGACGATAACAGCGTCCCCGTACGGCATTGATGCCCCAAAAGCCCTCGTTTACCAGACAGACGGGCATCGTGGGCGAAGCCTTGATGTCGAGTGCCAGGGCGTTGTGCTGCACACTGTTAAGCAGTGGTGTCTTTTTCGTGGGTTGTATGAGTCTTGCCGTGAGTTGCGACGGGGCTGCTGCATAGGTTGACCATCCCTGCATATCGGCTGGTGCACCATAGCGAGGTCCGTCCTCAAACGAACGGTTACGTATCAGTTCGGCATAGATACCGCCGTCGGCTGCGTGGTTGATGTCTTCATAGAAGATGCCATAGAGCATCGGACTCACCTTCGGTCCGCGCTGCTGAGCGTCGATATCGATAGTCACTTGAGCCTGGGCTGCTGCATAGAGCGCACAACCGGCCATGAGAAGAATGTTTTTGTAAGTCATATATTACTTGTTAATTTGTTTGATTTCTAACAACAACGCTGTCTTCTTCGGCAGAATCATCTGAGTGTCCATAATATGACATAGCCAAATTTCCTAAACTTATTTAATAATTGCTGCAAATTTAGCGAATTTACATTAAAATGAAGTACTTTTGCCAAAAGTTTTAATATGTTTTGTGAAGTTCATGAAAAAAGTTGTATTTGCTTCAATGGTGTTGTGCGCATGGATAGGTGCTATGGCACAGACAGAGAAAACGAGAGGGTTTGACGACCTGTATCATTTCATCGAGAACCTCGACGTGTTCGAATACGGGCAGGAGGAAAGCCGCGCGTACTACATTCCGGGTCATCACGTCCTGCTCAACGGCAATTGGAAGTTCTGCTACGCCGACACACCGCAGGAGATACCAGCCAACTTCTACGAGGAGAAATACTCCGACGCGAAGTGGGCCACCATCGACGTGCCGTCGAACTGGGAGATGAGAGGCTACGGCGACCCACTATTCCGCAACGTGTCGGCGCCATTCAAGGCCGACCCACCCAAGACACCACGCGACTACAACCCGACAGGTGCCTACCGCACTACCTTCACCATTCCCGCCGAATGGAGCGGTGAGGAGGTATTCTTGCGTTTTGAGAAGGTGGCTTCGGCATCGTTCCTGTGGATTAACGGTCAGGAGGTGGGCTACAATGAGGGAGCTCAGGAGCCTGCCGAGTACAATATTACAAAATATCTGAAGAAAGGCCGCAACACGCTGGCCATGAAGGTCATCAAATACAGCGACGGCTTTTATCTCGAGGGTCAGGACTACTGGCGCCTGGCAGGCATCTTCGACGATGTTTATCTCTATGCCACGCCCAAGACCCGCTTGTTCGACTGGTATGTGACCACCGATCTGGACAAGGATTACCGAGATGCCGACCTGAACATCGAGGTAAGTGTCAGAAGCTATGACAAGCAGCCTATAACGACTCCCCTTAAGGTGCAGGCCGTGCTGACCGGTGCCAATGGAAAAGAGGTGGCCCGACTGGAAAGTCAGGCGGCAACATTCGCCAGCGGCAGCAGCACATTGACGCTGAACATGAGCAAGCATATCAGCAACCCCTTGAAATGGACGGCAGAGACACCGAATCTGTATAACCTCAAGATGTACCT
>CACXXD010000184.1 GCA_902771445.1 uncultured Prevotellaceae bacterium | reverse complement strand
CACATCGCTCAATGTACCTCCATTTTTGAAAATAGGTTGATGACTATCACCCCTGCCATAATCAGAGCCAGGCCGATGTAGGCAGGAATGTCGGGCACCCCATCAGGAGACATTTCACGGTGCCAACCCGTATCGAACAGTATCAGCCCCTTCGGATGCTCCATCAAGAAACTGAACACTGGCAACCATATCCACTTCGACTTCGGGGTGGTAATACCCGAAGCCTTCAACAAACTACAATCATCGCCGCCAAAAGGCAGACAGGGCGACACTCGCACCTCGCCCGTTCTCAATACATGTATTTTTATCTTGTCCATAAATTCCGATTTATCTATTTTCTAAAATACGAAGTTACATTCTCTTATATAATATGAATGGTAAATTCTTGTTGATGATGGCGAGAACGTGCCAACGCTTTGTGACATACACTTTAGACTTGCGCTTGCGAATGGCTGCACATATTTGGCTGGCAACCTTTTCGACAGGCATCACCCAGAAGAGGCCCTCGCCTTTGGCCATTGCCGTATTGACAAGACCTGGCCGGATGTCAGTGACGATGACTTTTCCGCCTGACTTGAAAGCCTTTTTGCGCAAGGCTTCCATATAGTTGATTTGATAGGCCTTCGTCGCGCTGTAGGCTGGTGCCATCGGCTCACCTCTCAGTCCACCAGCCGACGTAATGGCAACAAGATGACCGTGCGCCTGTTGCTCAAACAAATGGAAGAGCGTGTCAATGACGTATGTCCAACCCATCACGTTGGTGTCAAGCGTAGGGCGTTCCAATGCGTAGTCAAGCGTAGGGTTAATCTCGCCCGTTCCAGAGCAGACAATGGCTAAATCCACGTGGCCGAATTCTTTGGTGAAGTCATGGATAGCTCTCTCTACCTCATCTTGTTTAGTAATGTCTGCTGTTGCCGTGAAGGTACAGTTGGGATGTGATTGGTGGAGTTCATCCAACAAGAGAGTGCGTCGTCCAACGATACCTATACGGTTCCCGTCGGTTGCATATTTCTCATACAAGGCCTTGCCAATGCCTGAGGTGGCTCCAATAATGATGATATTCATAGAATTGTTCTTATTCGTCCTCCTTGGGCAGAGTGTTCTGCCCTTTGCCCTCAATTGGCCTTATGTAGTCTGATGCACGCTCAGAAGAAACAACGCTTCTGCCAAGACGGCGTTCCATCGTCTCGCGTGCTTCGCGTGCTACTTCGCCACCTTCCTTTGCAATACGTTGGCTCTCGGCCATCGACTGCGGATTAGATTGGCGAGAATACTCTGTGGTAGCTACCTCGGCAAGTGTGTTGAGTGCCAGTTCCACATTCGTCATGTTGTCGCGCAGATTCTGCTTGGTCAGCCCCTTGTAACGCTTGTATTCGCCTGTGGTCATGCCGCTCCACGCCTTTGTCAGCACATTTGTCAGAATGGCAAAGTCCTTAGGCTCATGTATGCCGGAACGATGCCACTCATCGGTCAGCTCCTTGCGCATCTCAATGGAGCGCATGCGCTCGTTTATCCAGCGGTCGCTGTAGCCTTGACGACGATAGTCCTCGACGGCCATCTGAAAGGTCAGTTCCGGGTCAATCATTTGGTCAACGCGCATACTGCCCAACTCGGCAAGCCATTGCTTCACAGGTTCGGCTTTCTTGGAGGGTATGGCCTGGATGATTCTAAAAATGCCTTCAAGATCAGCGGCTTGCGTCTTGCGTCGCTTGCCATCTGGAGCCAACATTTCAACAGGGGGACAAATTGTCCCCCACTTGGATTTCAGTTCTGGGTCACGTCTAAGCATCTTCTTTATGTAATCACGCGGATTCACGGAATCTGTCAAGACCTGCACTATATCCGTTACAGAGAAATAGTACTTCTCCTGTTCTGCATCCCATACGATGCGAACTTTCTTGCCCTCAAAGAGCTGTATAGCGAAATTCTCGTTCATGATGATACAATCCTATGTGAATTTGGTTGCAAAGTTACAAAATATTCTTCAAGGAGATTCTGATATGACAGACTTTAATACGATATAGTGCACATTTCCCTCTAAAATGAATCAAAATGCCATGCATGAGTTCGGCTGGAATTATATTTCTCCACTGAACTACAGCATCTTTTCGCCTTCAAGTTCCAATAGCGGTACAAAAAGACTCTTTAGGCATACATTTATCGCTCCCATTCGACCATCTGCAAACAAATTTGCATGGCACTCGCTTAATCGCGATTTTCTCCAGAATTTTATTGTTTTCATTTCTTCTTAATCGTGAACTCCACTTTTTGTATTCCGCGCTTATAGACATTGGCGAGGATGAGGGCGTAGCGCAGGGTTTCGCCCTGTTTCATCGATTGCTGTACGTGGGTCATCTCGCTCTCGGTTAGTATGTTCTTGAAGAGGAAGCAAGAATGATTGCTCGGTACAAGGCGTATCTCATCAGAAAGCGGTGAAAGGACATAGGCGTAGGTTGCCTGATAACGGGCACCTGCCTGCCATAGCGGGTGGCTCTTGTCGAGAATGTTCTCCAAGTAGATTTGCGCATGCTTGTCGAATTCGGGTGTCGGTGTGCCGTCAGCGTATGTCACCTTGCCCTCGGCATCTACCATATATTCGCCACCTTTGGCTATGGCATACTTTTCTACCGGGCACTGCTGCTCATACTCTATGTCGGCCTCGCTCTTTACTTCTTTCTCCACAGGTTCTGCCACCTCTTCCACTTTCTTGTCGGCGAGGATGCGCACCAGTTCGTATGTGCGGTTGCTGGCATCCTGGGGAGGATTGGCCAGAATAGTCCGCTTCACGCGCAGCACGTATTCATGACCTCTTTCGTAAGTAAAACCCTTAACATCGCTGAAGTACAGGTTTTGCCACCTGCCCGGCTCGTCCTCTGTCATTACGCGCATGCACTCAATGGGATGCTCTCCCATGCTGTCGAAGAGGTCGTACATCACGCCCGGTTCTGCAGAAACGCTCATGTTAATCTCATTGACAATGTTCTTGTCGTTATCATCGTCGCTGCTGCAAGAAGCGAGGGAGAAAGCAACAAGCATCGCAAAGGCGAGTCTCCAGATTTTCGTTGTTTTCATTCTCTGTTACCTAATACCGTATACTTTCTGATACAGAACTTCATCCTTAGATTTTACTTCATACACATAACGTCCATCGAATTTTATCGACGATGTGAGAATGGCGTTTTCTGCTTGTTTGCAAGAAGTTAGTATCAAATCTTTAGAAGTTCCCGGGGCAAAAGATTGTGCATTGTATTTGAGTCCGTTCATCTTGTAGGCATCAGA
>CACXXD010000183.1 GCA_902771445.1 uncultured Prevotellaceae bacterium | reverse complement strand
AGCGACTTTCAATTTGGTGAATTCCGTGCGATTCTCAGAGGGGTGTTTGTCAAGAAAATTCATATTTTTCCGCTTGTCCAAAAATATTTCGTACCTTTGTTGTTCGAGGTAGGGGCAGGCCCTGTGCCAGCCCGATTGCCCACCAGGGCAAATTATTTCTTGCTGTAGTAACTACGAATCTCGTTGTCCAGCTTCAGCACCAGCGTATCCCGGCCAAGCATGACGAACTGTGCCGTGTCTATGCTGAATGTCTGTGTACTGTCGTTTGGATGGAAGGCTATCTCCTTCAACAGCAGCTTGCCGTTGAAGAGTGTCCACTGTCCGTAGCGTTTCGGCTTCGGGTAGTCCACCAGTTCCATCATCTCGTCCCTGCTCCGTTTGAAGCTGCCCATCACCATCGCTGTTCGGTCACTTCGCAGTTGCATGGTGAACTCCATCGGCTCCAGCAATCGCTTGCGCAATGTGTCGGGCAGACTTGCTGGCAGCTCCTGTGTGGTTCCCTCCATGTCGGCCCTGGCACGCAGCTTGGGTGTCACCTTGTAGCACCAGGTGTTGCTCAGGTCTTCAAGGTCTACCACACAGTCGGCAACCGTCGAGTCCGTTGCATTGCGCACGATGCCAATCCTGTCGCCAACCCTCAGGTGTCCCAGCACCTTGCCTCGCTTTGTGGCATTGAGAACGTTGAAGGTGTCGGGATCGGCTGCAATGTTGCTGACGGGCAGGAAAACAAGGATGGTGTCGGTGCAGCCGTCGCATACCAGTCCGTAGACGGTCGAGTCGCCTTCCACCTCAAAAGTCATCAGGTCGTTCTCGGCGTCTGCCGTCTTTCTCTCTGCTTGTTTACCTCTGCACGAAAACATCAGTACTGCACCAATTATAAGAAAAAAAATAGTCCGTTTCATGTTGTTTTGTTTTTATTGGTTGCAAAGTTACGAAAAACCAAAAAGAATTTCCCATCTTTTGGCTTTAATCTCTTTATTTTTTGTACCTTTGCATCGATTTTCCATCAAAAGCGATGATGTGGCGACGCATCTCGTACAAAAAAAGACATCAAAATAATGTCAAAGACAGGAAACTCAGAAAGCGGCTCGATAGGTGAGAATCATCACAAATCGAGTGCCTTTGGCGTATCTTCCCCAGACAATTTCTTTCAGTTAGAGCGGCCTGGCGCATGGTATGTTGCCGTCCTGACGCACCATAAATACATGCAGCGTTGTCGTGACTATCTCACCGACCGTGAGCACCCTGTCTATATAGCGGGTAGGGAGAAAAAGTCGGTCTATGCCAATGGCACCAGTCGCATGGTCTTGGATTGTGTCATCAAGAAATACCTCTTTGTCTATCTCGAGTCCGTCGACAAGGCTTTCCGTCTTGTCGGCGAGTGTCCGTTCATAGACAAGTTTCTGCCCGACCGTGCCAAGCTGCGCAATCCCATCACCAATAGGATAGCCCTTGCCACCGTCCCCGCCTCCTCGTTGGAACAGCTCCATGCCGCCATCGTCCGCATCGATGCCTTGGATAACATCGCCTTCACCGAAGAGAACCTTCGCACGAGCGACTGCATCGAGGCTGTCCGTGGCCATCTGAAGGGCATCTCCGGCGGCTATCTCCGTCGTGCCGGCGAGCATTACCTTGTCATCACGATGGGCCGTCTTGGCAACGTCACCGTCCGCGTGCCGATAGAAGACTGCAAGATAAGAAAAATGCTATGACACTTTGGTAGTTCACATATTTTGTGTATATTTGCAAACGGAAAGCAAAAAGAAATCATCGCATGGAAACAAGAAAGAGAAAATATCCTGTAGGCATTCAGACCTTCTCGGAAATCATCCGTGGAGGATATGTCTATGTGGACAAGACTGACCTGATGTGGCACATGCAGGATGGTCGCAAATATATCTTTCTGAGTCGTCCACGCAGGTTCGGAAAGTCTTTGCTTTCGTCCACCCTCCATTCCTTCTTTGCAGGCGAAAGGGATCTTTTCGAAGGGCTGAAGGTGATGGAACTTGAGACGGAGTGGACTGCGTATCCAGTCGTTCATCTTGACTTGAGTTTTGCCAAAGGTATGGAGTCGCCCTCGGCGCTGCGTTCACGGATAATGCTTTTGCTGAAGGATTATGTGTCTCTCTATGGGATGGATGAGGACGAGGTAACTCCCGGTGGATTGTTGACGGGAATCATCAAGCGTGCTTATGAGAAGACGCAACAGCGAGTAGTCGTTATCATAGACGAATACGATGCTCCGTTGCTCGATGTTTTGCACGAAGAAGAAAACCTGCCAGCTTTCCGAAAGTTGATGCAAGAGTTCTATGTACCGCTGAAAGCATGTGACCCTTATCTCCGTTTTTGCTTCATCACTGGTATCACCAAGTTCTCCCAGCTCAGCATTTTCTCTACCATCAACAACCTGACTAACATAACAATGTGGCCCCAGTTCTCTGCAATTTGCGGTATCACGGAGCAGGAACTGACCACCGTGATGGCTGAAGACATCAGACAATTGGCTGTTGCATACGAATGGCCGGAAGAGGAGATGCACCAGAAGCTGAAGAGGCAATATGATGGCTATCATTTCTCAGAGAACTCTTTTGAGGTCTATAATCCCTTCAGCCTTCTGAAGGCTTTCGACAGCAAGAAGGTCGCTTCCTACTGGTTCGAAAGTGGCACGCCCACGTTCCTCATCCGTCAGATGCAGCATTTCCGCACAGACATTACTACGATGGATGATTTAGAAGTGCCTAATACTGCTTTTGATAAACCCACCGAAGCCATGACTACTGCCCTGCCACTGCTTTATCAGAGTGGTTATCTTACGATTAAGGATTACGATCGAGAGGCAGAAATGTACACGCTGGGCATTCCGAATCAAGAGGTGCGCATTGGCTATACGGAGGGGTTGCTTCCAACGTACACGGGGCTTGAGGCCAGCAATGTGCAGGCAGGCTTCGCCTTGAAGTTCTGGCGTGCCTTGAAGAAAAACGATTTGGAACTGGCTTTGCGCGAGTTGCAAGCCTATCTGGCTGGCATTCCCTACGTGGAAGGGTTCAAGAAGAAACTGGAGGAGGCTGCCACGAAAGAAGGCTTTTACGAGTACACGTTCTATCTCATTTTCTCCATGCTCAATGTCTATGTCCGCACTCAGGTAAAGTGTGCTGGTGGACGTATAGACATAGTGGTTCTGATGCCAGACACCACCTACGTCTTAGAGTTGAAGACCGCGGAGTCGGCCCGTAAGGCACTGGAACAGATTGAGGCCAACGGCTATGCCCTTCCATATCAGACCGACGAT
>CACXXD010000182.1 GCA_902771445.1 uncultured Prevotellaceae bacterium | reverse complement strand
TTTATAGATACTGCCGACAATGTCGCGTGCCACAGCTGCGGGCTGCAACAACATGGGATATTTGAAGTCGCCGTTAAGCAATGCCGTATCCACGAAACCTGGACGGATGTCAGTAAACTGGATACGAAGGCCAGACTGACGAGACTGTTGCTCCAAAGCTTGCAAATAGGTGGTCTGCAAGGCTTTAGTGGCCGAATAGGCAGGCGCAGGCCCCAGTCCTTTGGTGCCGGCAATCGAAGTAATGGCTGCAATGTGCCCTTCGCCACGCTGAGCGAAATACCTGTACGCTGTGCCAATCATCCTTGTGAAACCTACGGCATTGGTCTCCATCGTGCGTAATTCGATATCAGCCTCCAAGTTGCGGTTTTGCCTGCCGATGCCTGAAGCGTGGAAGTAAAGATCCATACCTCCGAGTTCATCGATGAGACTGAGCAACCGTTCACCTGCATCAGACTGTGTGACATCGATCGTCATCACCTTGATGCGCTCAGGAGCCATCGCCTTCAGTTCCAGCAGTTTATCCTCGCGCCGTGCAGCTATTCCCAGCTGCCAACCATCAGAGAGCAGCACCTTGGCAACCTCCATACCGATGCCCGAACTGGCTCCTCCCAAACTGCCAAATGTTTTACGAAGTATTTGCTTCATCGCCGCTTTCCCCTATCACCAAGCCAATGAGCATCTGACTCTGGCCAAAGCCCCATACGACTCCAAAATTCATACAATTCAAAATTGAAAGAATGAATTGAAATCTCAAAATATACTGACATCCGACACTGAATTTATATAACTTCCTTATTTTAAGCATATTATATTCATCTTGTATTCTATATACTGACACTATTACTGACACTATACTGACACGAAAAGACCATATACTGACATCAAATACCCTATTATTAGCAACTTATACGCCATTACTACATGACTATTGCTTTGAGTATACCTTTCCAATGGTCTACTTATTTCCGCCACTAGCTTTGCCGTAACATGATTAGTAAATTCTCTAGAGAATTTTATTGTTTGCTTACGTAAAACCCTTTGTTTATCGTAATGAAACGTGTAGTTTGGTACGCTATAAATGGTAGTTTATCGGTAGGTCATCAGGCCTCATACTGCTAGTATTATCATTCAATATCGTGTCAGTATATGGCAATTCGTGTCAGTATAGTGTCAGTATTAGTGTCAGTAATTAAGCATTTTAAATTATGTAAATTACAGAATATCAGCCATATATCACAATTTCGTGTCGGATGTCGGTATATTCTTAAATTTTTGAATAAAGAGAAGATAGAACATTGATTAATAGAAAGCGAGAAAACCGACTCTAACAACAGGCATTTGGGGATGGACAGAGTTCTTCTGAAATAAACAAATAAATATTAAGAAAAAAGAAAAGATACACATAATTGGATTATTATTCATACCTTTGCAACGGCAATTCTAGATGATTTATGACTGGCACGGAAAAACTGTGGAACAAGAACTACTGTAAGGTGATGACGGCGAACTTCTCGCTGTTCTTTGCGTTCTATGTGCTCACGCCATTGCTGCCGCTCTATCTGAGCGAGCATTTCGGCGCAACAAAGGACGTCATCGGTCTCGTGCTCTCGGGATATACAATCACCGCACTGGTATTTCGCCCGTTCAGCGGCTATTTCGTGGACTCATTTCCGCGTAAGACGGTGCTGATGGTCTGCTTCAGTGCATTTTCCATCTTCTTTGCCGGCTATCTGGCTGCTTCCACCTTATTACAATTTACCATCGTGAGGACCCTTCATGGAGGGCCTTTTGGCGGACTGACGGTAGCCAACTCTACGGCAGCCATCGATGTACTGCCATCGAGTCGTCGCACGGAGGGCATCGGCTATTACGGACTGAGCAATAACCTGGCGATGGCCGTTGCCCCTACCATCGGCATCTGGATATATCAATTGACTGACAGTTTTGAGTTTCTCTTCTGGCTGGCGCTGATTGTGGCCTGCGGCGGCTGGATAGTCGATGCTACGGTCGTGTTTCCCGAAAAGGAGATCGTAAGGAACAAGTCGAAACTGTCGTTCGATCGCTTCTTCCTTGTGCGAGGTTGGTTGCTGGGCTTAAACATGGTGGCCTTCGGCTTCAGTTTTGGTGTGCTGAGCAACTATCTGGCCATCTACGGCAAGGAGGTGATGGGCATCACAGGGGGAACAGGCACTTATTTCATGCTCTGTTCCATCGGACTGATTGCCTCGCGACTACAAGGAGGCAAGGCTTTGCGCCAAGGAAGACTCACGCGAAACGCAGGAGAAGGAATGGTCATCTCACTCATTGGCTATACCTTATTTATATTAGTGCCTGGCTGGATAGGCTATTACGGCTCGGCGCTGCTTATCGGTCTCGGCAACGGCCACATGTGGCCTGCCTTCCAGAACATGACCATCAACGTGGCACACAGCAACCAACGCGGCACAGCCAACTCCACCATCCTGATATCATGGGACATCGGTATGGGACTGGGCATCCTGTTGGGCGGCATTATTGCCGAACTGCTCAGCTATAGTGCTGCCTTTTGGACCGTCGTCATCGTCAATGCCGCAGGTGTTGCCACCTTCTTTTTAGCCACGAAGGCTTTCTTCCTGAAGCGCAACCTGAATGATACAGTCAGATGATAATACGACCCTCTTCCGTCTAACAATATGTGTATGAACAAACAAGACAATATCATCATTCGCGGGGCACGAGAGAACAACCTGAAGGATGTCTCCCTGAAGATTCCCAAGCACCAGATCACCATTTTCACGGGTGTTTCGGGCTCAGGCAAGAGTTCATTGGTACTCGACACCATTGCCGCAAAGTCGAGACGCGAGCTGAATGACACCTTTCCAACCTTCGTACAGCAGTACCTTCCCAAATACGGCCGTCCTCACGTTGACGCCATCGAGGGGCTTCCCATCGCCATCGTGATCGACCAAAAAAAGCCCGCCAACAATTCACGATCCACCGTGGGCACCTATACAGACATCTATGCCCTCATCCGACTGTTGTTCTCGCGTGTCGGGAAACCGTTTGTAGGCTACGCCGAGTCGTTCAGTTTCAACCATCCTGAGGGCAGTTGTCCACGCTGTTCAGGACTGGGTGAAATCCGCGAACTCGACATTCACAAGCTCGTAGACTTCGACAAGAGCCTCAACGATGAGGACACCATCCACTACATTGCCTTCGGTAAAGGTGGCTGGCGATGGATACGCTATGCACACAGCGGTCTCTTCGATCTCGACAAAAAGATACGTGACTATTCGCCTGAGGAGTTGGAACTCTTCCTGAACAGTCCGCAGATACGTCTGAAGAATCCACCGTCGAACTGGCCTAAAAGCGCTAAGTACGAGGGACTCATCCCTCGCATGTATCGCAGTATCATCAACTCCGAGGAAGGGTTGCTCCATGCCGCTGTGCTGAACCCGATGCTACGGATGGGCACCTGTCCCGACTGTGGCGGCACTCGCCTGAGTCCTCGCGTACTTTCCTGTAAGATTGAGGGCAAGAACATCGCTGAAGTCTGTTCGCTGTCAATTACAAAACTCAACAGATGGATACGTTCGTTGACAGCCCCCCTAGCCATAGACCTAAAGGCTGCCATCGGGGCTCGTCTGACAGCCTTGGAGGAAATCGGCTTGGGATACTTGAGTCTCGATCGCGCAGTAGGGACGCTCTCAGGTGGTGAGGCCCAGCGCTGTAAGATTGCCAAATACATCAACTCGTCGCTCTGCGATGTGCTTTACATCCTCGACGAGCCAAGCACAGGTCTGCACAACCACGATATCGAACTGATGAAGCACTCTGTACAGCAACTGCGCGACCACGGGAACACCGTCATTCTTGTGGAACACCACAAAGAGATGATCCGCATAGCCGATTACATTGT
>CACXXD010000181.1 GCA_902771445.1 uncultured Prevotellaceae bacterium | reverse complement strand
GCGCAGGGAGATGGTCTGCTTCTCCTTGGCCTTGGGGTAGTACTTGCCGTAACCGGGGTTGTTGGCGTTGGTGTTCTTGCGAACGTTGATTTCGAATTGTGGATTCTTTACTGGCATAAAGTTTTGAAATTAAATTAAGTTCTTTTAGTCGGCTGTCGCCTTTGTAAAAGCGGCAAAGCCGAGCGAAACATAAGCTTTAAATTGACGCGGAGTTTGTCGTAATGAAACTATGGGTTTGTCGTAATGAAACTACCCGTTAGTCGTAATGAAACTCTGACTCAGTTGGTACCAGGGCTGAACTCAGATCCTGACTCGCTCGTTATCGGTGCAAGTGAAGTGCAAGGCGAACGCAGAGCCGAGACTCGCTCGAGCTATGCTGAGCCGCAGCCTTCACTCGCCGTTGCATCTCAAATGCAATGGCAAAGGTACAACATTTCGAAAGTGCATTGTCCGACTTTGGCCGACAGTGAAGAAAGAAAATTAGAAATCATGTGGAATTTCTGTGATTCTGGTCCATTCACCGTTAAAGTAGGTAGTCATCTGGAGTTCGCGGATCAGTTTCTGGTATATTGGCGATTTCTCCAGAACCTGCTGATTCTGCAACTCTGGGGGCAGGTCGATGCAGTAATCCTCGCAAATGTACTTCACTGCCTGGGGCGGAAGCAGCTGGGCTTTTGGAGAGATGCCCATCTCATCGAGGATGTGGCGACGAGTGGCCAAATAGCGGCGGAAGGTCCTGTCGGACACGCCGGCGAGTTCGGCGAGTTTCTTCTTGCTGATGAAAAGATGTTTGTCGTAGTAGTTGATCATATTGTTTTAAATTAAAAATTTAAAATAGAATTCTTACTTTCTTGCGTCCCGTTGGTAGCAAGCGACCATAGGTCGAGCGCTTTGGCGCAAAGAAAGAAGCAAAGAAACATCCACCCTAATCCAAACCTTTCCCCTATATTGGAAAGGCTTAACTGAAAAAATGCGTTGCTTTTTTCAGGGTTTTGGTACGACTCACAAAGCTTTCGCCCTTCTTGCGTCCCTTCGGTAGCAAGCGATCAGAGATCGAGCGCGGGTGAGTCATGAGCTTTTTTCGGCTGGCGCATTGAGGGACTCTTTTAAATAGTCTAGGAGGTCGATGCAGCGTTCTTTTTGGGTGGGGGTGGCGTTGTCTTCTAGGAGGGGGGAGATGGTGATGTCGAGATCATATTGTTGTTGGGTGAGGGTGACTAGGTCTTGGAAGAAGAGATAGGTCGAGAGGGTCGGATCGGTATTGGGGTAGATGGTGACGATGTGGCCTTCGAGGGGGGCGAAGAGGTCGGGAACCAGATGGGAGGTCGTGGCGTAGGCTAGCCAGATGGTTTCGGGGAATAGGGCCGAGAGGACAATGGCGGAGGATTCGGATTCTACGATGGAGATTGGCGTCACAGTAGACCTCCCACTAGTGACAGGCCCCCCAGTAGCATTGCTGGCCTTCGGCTTCGCAATGCTACAGTTGCGCCAGTCCCCAGTGGGAGCCTCGGCGTGAGCCAGGAGGTGGAGGCCGAAGAGGCAATGCGCTACGTGCCAGGCATTGATGAGGGGCTCGCGGTTTTTGAGGAGCGTGGAGATCCATCTGTTGCCGATGTGGGCATCGAGCGGGGTGTTCATGTCGTCAATCATCCAGAACATCGGGATGCCACTCCTCGTCTTGCCAAGATAATAGCGATCGCATGCTTGGTGCATATCCTCGACTGACAGTTTCCCGGCGGCGATGAAAGGCTGGAAGGCATCGAGGCTGTCGGCGCGGCAGGCATCGACCATCGGCCAGGAGGGGAGTATGAAATTGACCTGCTGGCGGCCATCAGGTTTAATCTGAGACTGAAGCTCCTTAAAGGTGTTGCAAAAGATATCGTTCCATTTCATAGTGACTCGTGGATTAATGGATGATAGACAAGTTGTGGCTAAGTCCCCCTCTATGGCCCCCTTATAGGGGCCTAAGAGGAGGGACTGTCGCCAGTGTCGGCGCCAGTCTCGCTCAACAAGTCGGGCTGGGCGGCAGCCAGTTGCCATACGTATTTGCCTTCGTTGTTTTTCTTGCGGATAATCGCTCCGTGGTCGCGCATCTCGCAGAACATGTTGTTCCACATCTGAGTGCTGCAGTTGAGCAGTGACTGCACCTTCTGCTGCATGTCACTATAAAACAAAGGCCCGGCCTTGAGCGCTTCATAGAAGAGTTCGTCTTTCTTGGGGATGGGTTTGTTGTTCTCGCCGAAATCCAGATACTCTTTGTTCATAAGGGGTAGTTTTTCGCCCGAGTGGGTCATGCTTGAGAGCGTGGTCAGGGAAGCAAAACGGACGGGGGCATCGCACACTACAGGCAGCTCGGTCTCTGAATCCATCCTAAAGAACAGCAGTCGGCCGAAGTCGTACTTTCGAGTAAGTGTCTGTTCGACTACGAAGATGTTTTCGGGCTTCACCTTCTCACAGGAGTACACCTCGAAGGCTTTGTTCATGAGTTCGGTTCCAATCCAGCCGCGAGGGTTGCGGTCTTCGGCGCTTTTGTTCTGGTGCAATACACAGACGATGCAACTGTTGGTTTCCTGAGCGAGTTTCATCAGCCGCTCGACGATCTCCTGAGCCTTGACACCATCGTTGATGTCAGCCAAGAGGTCGCGCACACCGTCAAGGACAACCAAGGCCGGTTCGTATTTCCGGACAGCCTTCTCAAAGAGGCGCAGGCGCTCATCATAATGGAGTTTGCGGACATTGAAGATATCGAAATAGCGTTCCCACGGCTCGTTGCAAGTCATTTGGCCCGGGGCTTCAATCAGCTTCTTCATACGACACATCAGGATCTCCTGGGTTGACTTGTCGCTCTGTTCGGTGTCGAACCACAGACATCTGACTGGCCGACTGACCCAGCATCCGTCGATCTCATCAAAGGGACGCTGTACAAACAGCACTTCATCGCGGACGCAACAGGCCATCAACATGGAGAGGAAGAGCGTCTTGCCGCTCTTAGCCTTACCGGTCACCATCACCACCTCGCCCCGAGGAAAACAGGGTTTCCCGGAAACGCGAAACAGAAACTCTATCGGAGGCAGCTCTTTATCGCAGGTGATGCGCTGCTCTTCCAGCAGGAGGTCGTCGTCGCTGACGCTCCTCTTCACGATGGATTGTTGCACAAGATTGAATGCTTTGTTACTCATAGGATGGCGATGTGTTTTTCTTTGATGTATTCATTGATTGCTTCACCGAGTTTAATCCACTCTTCCAGAAAATCATCCACCTTAAAGATGGCAAACTTTTCAAAAATTTTCAATAGTTTGGAGATGCGGATGTCATGATGACTATTGGGGATAAGCCATTTGCCGTTGATGCCATTCTTCTCGATGAAGCTTGTCAGACCATGATTGCGGGGCGCTTTGATTGCCTCCAACAAACATACCATAAATACCCGGCCTAAGCCTGGCTCCAGAATCGGAGTCTTTTCTTTGTGATAACTCATTGTTGTGTAACTTGTTTCTAATTGTTCTACTGAGTAGATACTGACTAGTATATCGTCATAGTTGTGAAAATCTTTAACTCTGTGATGGTTCTTTTATAACGTATTAACATGGATTTTATTATTTTCCTCTCCCAATAAATGTTTGGAGATGATAATTAATCGCAATTTATTTTGTATTTTGCAGTAAGCCATCAAGACCTTCATCCCCAACTTCGCCCACGAAGAAAAGGGCAAGAACCTCGATCAAAAAATGTAACTCACCTCTAGGGCCAGGCCCCAAAACTCACCTCTGGGGCCAGGCCCCGAGATCAAATTTTAGTGCTGGGGTCAGGCCCCGAAGTAAAGTTTTGAGTTATCAGCAGCCACATTCTTTGTCATGAAGGGTGTGGCTGCATCGGACGAAATCAGTCAGTAGAATCGGACAAAATCAGTCATGCTTACGTTTTGGACTCTACCTCACAACA
>CACXXD010000180.1 GCA_902771445.1 uncultured Prevotellaceae bacterium | reverse complement strand
GAACGGCTATCGTGGGGGAGACTACGGCTTCTTTTCCGCCCATGCCTGCAACACGTTCAGCATAGCAGTCTTCTTCTCATGGCTGGTGCGCAGCCGACTGCTCACAGTCTTCTTGTTCGGCTGGTCTTTTGTCAATTGCTGGACGCGCCTCTATCTGGGAGTCCATTATCCAGGCGATATATTGGCAGGCCTTCTGTGGGGCGCCACCGTAGGTACGGGAGTATGGCTGTTCTACAGGCATACGGAGAAGCGACTGGGCATGGGCAATCATTATATCTCCGAACGATATACCACAACCGGTTATCAGCTCATCGATGTCGATGTGGTGATAAGCGTGTTGGTCTTCACTTTCATTTTTGATCATGGATACCAAACATATACATATTAGCGATTACAACTATGCGTTGCCAGAAGAGCGCATTGCCAAGTTTCCACTTCCGCATCGCGACCATTCCAAGCTGCTTATATATGATAAAGGCGAGGTAAAAGAAGACCTGTTCTTCAATTTGCCCAACTACTTGCCAGAAGGCGCATTGATGGTCTTCAACAATACCAAGGTTATCCAGGCCCGCATGCACTTTCGCAAGGAAACAGGTGCGCTGATAGAGATTTTCCTTTTAGAGCCCGCTCTTCCCCACGACTACGAACAGATGTTCCAGATGCGCGGCCATTGCGCATGGTATTGCCTGGTGGGCAATCTGAAGAAGTGGAAAGAAGGAGCCCTCAAGCGCGAGCTCACCATCCGCGAGCAGACATTTGTCCTTTCAGCCAAGCGCACAGGCGAGCATGGCACCAGCCATTGCATAGCGTTTGAGTGGGATGCCGACTTCACCTTTGCCGAGATTATCGATGCCGTCGGCGAGCTGCCCATCCCCCCCTATCTGAACCGCGACACCCAGGAGAGCGACAAGACCACCTATCAGACGGTCTATTCCAAGATAAAAGGCAGCGTGGCCGCTCCCACGGCAGGCCTGCATTTCACACCAGCAGTCCTTTCGGCCCTCGATGCCCACGGCATAGACCGCGAAGAACTGACCCTGCACGTAGGCGCAGGCACCTTCAAGCCCGTGAAGACAGAGGAGATAGAAGGCCACGAGATGCACACCGAATACATAGCAGTGCATCGGCAGACCTTGGAGAAACTCCTGAAGCATGGTTGCAAGGCCATAGCCGTAGGCACCACCAGTGTGCGAACGCTCGAAAGCCTCTACTACATGGGCGCAAAGCTGTTGAGCACCCCCAGCCTGACGGAGCACGAACTCCATGTGAGCCAGTGGGAGCCATACGATGGCGCCCCCGACTGCCAGCCCGAAGAAAGCCTGCAGGCCCTTGTCCGCTGGCTCGACCGCAATCAGATGACAACCCTTCACAGCAGCACACAGATCATCATTGCGCCCGGCTATGACTACAAGATCGTTCAGATGATGGTCACCAACTTCCATCAGCCCCAGTCAACGCTGCTCTTGCTTGTCAGTGCCTTCGTACACGGCGACTGGCACAAGATTTACGACTATGCGCTCAGCCATGATTTCCGTTTCCTGAGCTATGGTGACAGTTCATTGTTAAAGCCCTGAAAAGAAAAAAATTATGAAAATAGGAGATAAAGTAAGATTCTTGAGTGAGATAGGTGGAGGCCGTGTTGCCGGCTTCCAAGGTAAGAACATTGTACTTGTCGAAGACGAAGACGGCTTCCAAGTGCCAATGAGTGTCAAAGAAGTAGTCGTCATAGGCGAAGAGAACTACGACACGCAGCACGTGGTCGAGGTGAAACAACAGCAGAAGAAGGCAGCGCCCGAAGAGGCGGAGCCTGCCGACAAGCCCGTCACGTTTCGTGCGCAGCCCCAGGAGCGCAAAGGCGGCGAACATCTTTCGGCCTATCTGGCCTTCGTGCCAGTCGATGTCAAGGAACTGACGCAGACCCGCTTCGAGGCATATTTCATCAACGACTCCAACTACTACATGCGTTTCACCTATCTCTCGTCGGGCGCCAACAGCTGGCAGTTGCGAGCCACAGCCGAGGTAGAGCCCAATACCAAGCTCTATATTGAAGAGTTCGGACGCGAGATCCTTTCCGAGCTGGAGCGCGTATGCGTGCAGATCCTGCCCTACAAGCGCGAGAAGCCCTTCCTGCTGAAGCCAGCCGTCGACGTGCAGTTGCGTGTCGATGCCGTGAAGTTCTACAAGCTCCACACCTTCCAGGAGAACGATTTCTTCGAGCAGCCCTCCCTCGTCTACCCGCTCATTGAGAACGACAAGCCCATCAAGCCCCTCTTTGTCGATGCCAACCAGCTGAAGGAAAACATGTATCACAAGCCAGCCGATAAGACATCCTCCTCCAATCCTCAATCATCAATATCCAATCCTCAAACTCCCAAGGCCGGCCAGCCAGTCGTTGTCGACCTGCATGCCGATGAGATACTGGAGACGACCACCGGCATGGGAGCCAGCGATATACTCAACTATCAGCTCGACGTGTTCCGCAAGACCCTCCAGCAGTATGCCAAGAAGAAAGGCACGAAGCTCGTCTTCATTCACGGCAAGGGCGAGGGCGTCTTGCGTCAGGCCATCGTCAACGAGTTGCGCTATCGCTACAAGAGCTACACCTATCAAGATGCCTCCTTCCAGGAGTACGGCTACGGAGCCACCCAAGTAACGATACGCTGACCACACTCTCACGAGCCAGCTGCGGTAGCAAAATCTTCACACCTCACTCTACACCTTTACCTTAGTATATGTTAGAACAATTGAATGACAGTCAGCGCGAAGCCGTCGAGTATTGCGACGGCGCTTCGCTTGTCATAGCCGGTGCCGGCTCAGGCAAGACCCGTGTGCTGACCTACAAGATAGCCTATCTGCTACAGCAAAAAGGTCTGAAGCCCTGGAACATCCTCGCCCTGACCTTCACCAACAAGGCAGCACGCGAGATGAAGGAACGCATCGGCAGGCTTGTCGGTCAGGATACGGCCCGCTACCTGCAGATGGGCACCTTCCATTCCGTCTTTGCCCGCATACTGAGAGCCGAGGCCGAGAAGATAGGCTTCACGTCCAACTTCACCATCTACGACCAGACCGATGCCCGCTCCTTGGTCAAGAGCATCAGCAAAGAACTGGGTCTTGACGAAAAAGAGTATAAGCCCTCGTCGGTGGCCGATCAGATATCGATGGCCAAGAACCATCTCATCTTACCCCAGGCATTTACCAGCAGTTCACTCTTCAATCCCAAGCGCCCCAAGGTGTCCGATGTCTACGCCCGCTATCAGAGCCGTTGCAAGCAGGCCAACGCGATGGACTTCGACGACCTGTTGGTGCAGACCTATCTACTCTTTGAGCAACACGAGGACGTGCGTCGCAAGTATGTTGAGCGCATTCTTTATGTGTTGGTCGACGAGTATCAGGACACCAACTATGCCCAGCAGAAGATAGTGCTTCAGCTGACCCGTGAGCGCCAGCGCGTGTGTGTCGTTGGCGACGATGCTCAGAGCATCTATAGCTTCCGCGGCGCCAACATCGACAACATCCTGAACTTCCGTGAGTCCTACACAAATGCTCGTCTCTTCAAGCTCGAGCAGAACTACCGTTCCACCCAGCTCATCGTGCAGGCCGCCAACAGCCTGATTCGCAAGAACGAGCGCCAGATACCGAAAGAGGTGTTCAGCCGCAACGAGCACGGCGACAAGCTGACACTGAAGCCCGCCTATAGCGACAAGGAAGAGGCCATGAT
>CACXXD010000179.1 GCA_902771445.1 uncultured Prevotellaceae bacterium | reverse complement strand
AATAGTAGAAGAATTCGCAATAAAATGCCTGATTGAGCCGAAATAAGTTGAAATATTATGCCATTTCAATTATTTTATTTATATTTGCCACTGAATACTAACCTATAACATTTTGAGCTTATGAAGACCTTGATTAATCGAATATTGCAAGATGGGCGCTGCCTGGAGGGTGGCATATTGAAAGTGGACCGTTTTATCAACCATCAGATGGATCCCTGTCTCATGAAGCAGTTGGCCGTAGAATGGATGAATCACTTTGCCAAAGATAGGCCAACGAAGATTCTTACCGTCGAGGCATCGGGCATAGCACCAGCTTTGATGCTGGGCTATGTGATGGAGCTGCCAGTGGTGTTTGCCAAGAAGAAACAGCCCTCGACCATGAGCGATTCCTATACGACAAAAGTGCGCTCGTTTACCAAACAGCGAGAATACATGCTCGTCGTCAGCCGCGAATACTTGTCGCCGAATGACCGTGTGCTGTTCGTTGACGACTTCCTGGCCTTTGGCAGTGCCGCACTGGGCATTATCGAACTTTGCCGTCAGGCCAAAGCTGAGGTGATTGGCATGGGCTTCATCATTGAAAAGGAGTTTCAGGGTGGTCGGAAGTTGCTCAACGAAGCAGGTGTGACCAACATTGATTCGCTGGTCATCATCGAATCGCTGGAAGACAATCAGATTAAGTTGAAGGGAGTGAAGACACGCAAAGTGAATATCTATGAAGAAGCCAACAGGTGCTTACTGTGCCAGGATGCTCCCTGCACCAAAGCCTGCAAGACGGGCGATCCTGCCCGTGCCATTCGTGCCATCCGCTTCGACAACCATAAGCCTGCGCTGCGCTGGGTAAAAGACTGTACCGACGGCGACTTGGAGCTTGCCGAACAGGCTTGTATCCACTACAACTGGCCCATCCGTATCAAGGAGATGCTGCGCAGTATTCATAAAGATGATGTTGATGACAGCAATTATCCTTCGCTTGCCATTGATTTCTGCGGCATCCGCTGCGAAAATCCGTTCTTCCTTGCCTCATCCGCCGTCTGCACCAATTATGACATGGTGTCCCGTGCCTTTGAAGCTGGTTGGGCAGGCGTGTTCTATAAGACCATCTGCATGAAGGAAATCAAGGAGGTGTCGCCCCGATTCGATGCCATGCACAACAACGCCACGCACGGCGACTTCTACGGCTTCCGCAACATGGAACAGCTGAGCGAGAATCCGATAGAGATGGATTTCGACATTCTGCACCGTCTGAAGCAGGACTATCCCACCAAAGTGGTGGTGGCCAGCATTATGGGACAGAGCGAAGAGGAATGGATGACCCTGGCCAGAATGGCCGAGGAGGCAGGCTGCGATGCGGTGGAGCTGAACTTCTCTTGTCCGCAGATGAAGTATGAAGGCATGGGCAGCGATGTGGGCCAGAGTCCGGAATTGGTAAGAACCTATACGGAATGTGTGAAGCGTAGCGTGAAGATACCTGTGATTCCGAAGATGACACCCAACATCACTCATATCACGGAGCCTGCACTGGCCTGCATTGAGGTGGGTGCTGATGCCATCTCGGCCATCAACACCATCAAGTCGGTGACCATGCGTGCCGAAGCCGAGGTTGCCGGTCAGCGCACCATCTCCGGCTATTCAGGTCGTGCTGTGCGCCCCATTGCCCTGCGCTATGTCTTGGAACTGGCCCAAATGAAAAAGCCGATCGAACTCAGCGGTATCGGTGGCATCGAGACCTGGCGCGATGCACTGGAGTTCATTCAGTTAGGCTGCAGCAACGTTCAGGTATGCACAGCCGTGATGCAGTATGGCTATCGCATCATCGACGACCTCATACTCGGTCTGCAGCGCTATATGGCCAAGCGTGGAGTCACCCGGCTCAGTCAGCTCGTAGGCGAGCAGTTGCCAAAGTTCATGAATTCCGACCATCTGGACCGCGACACCATCCTTTATCCAAAGTTTGACAAGACCCTTTGCATCGGTTGTGGGCGCTGTGAGGTGTCGTGCAACGACGGCGGTCATCAGGCCATCGTCTTCGACCACGAGACCCGTCAGCCGCGTCTGGTAGGCACCAAGTGTGTGGGTTGCCACCTCTGCCGACTGGTTTGTCCGGCTGGTGCCATCGGTGAGAGCAAGCGCATCAACAAGAAATAACACATTCGCAAGCCGTCTCCTGTGCTGAATAACCGTAAAAAAAATCCGAATCGCTTGGCGGTTCGGATTTTTTGTGCTATTTTTCCTGACTTCGGGAATGCGTCACCATTAAAAAGTCCGTTTTGTAAGTGCCTGAAAATCAGAATGGGTAATTGAGCAAATTTGATAGATTGGCCTATTTTGATTGTTCTTATGGTCTTTGGAGTGTCGTATGCTATCTGCATGTTGTCGTACAGGTTTGTATAATTATAATTCTGTATCATCTGCCTATTTCGTTGGTGTTATGAGGTTTCTTACATCCACATCCAAAACACTTGCAATCTCATTCAGTTGCTGTATAGACGGCTGCACCTTGTTTGCACACCATCTGGAAACGGTGTTCTCTGATTTGCCAAGTTGTTCTGACAGCCACCGATTGGTCTTCCCTTGTTCTGCTAAGGCTGCTTTCAACCGATTTAGCATCACATTCTGTTGATTGTTCGACATATATCTGTGATTATTTGGCTGCAAATATACAAAATATTACCCATATTCATTGGAAATAATAAAGAAATGTTTCCTTAATTATGTCAAAAAGTATTACTGTAAAGAACAACGGATTTTGGAGCATTAACGCACTATAATTTGGATATTGCAGAGAAGCGGAGAATCTTGGCTGACTGTCAAGAGGATAATTCTTTGCAGCTATAGCCTTTCTTCTTCCCTTTTGTTAAAATGTCCTATTTTTCTTGTGCGAAATTTGGAAATTTGCACAGAATCTACTCTCAGAATTTGATTACAAAATTAAGCTTTTTCCTGCCAATATGAGCATGATATGACGAAAATCTTATGTTTCGAGCCGTCATTTTATTGTTTTTTAGTTAAAACAGGCGGCGAAGAGAATAATTTTATGTAATTTTGCACCTGCAATCCGAAAGGAACGCAAGACATATTGCTCAATAGACTTCTAATCACCACATAGAAATAGAGCAATCATACTTTATTGGGTGCCAGCCCATAGGGCGCAGGCATTCCCATATAAGTATGATGGTTGTGGTGACCAAGAAGTCGTATGGCGAAAGTCTGCGCTTTTTGAATGCAACTATTAAAACTTAAAGCATATGATTATGAATTCAATTACTAATTTCAGCATTAAGTCGGCTTTTGCGAACGCCAGGCGCATCCGTTTCGTTCTCATTAGCCTGAATTATTCATAGTACAAAAAAAAGAGAACGCATTTCTTGCACAGGTGCAGGAAAATTTGTAACTTTGAAGTGCCTAAAAAACAAAGTGTTA
>CACXXD010000178.1 GCA_902771445.1 uncultured Prevotellaceae bacterium | reverse complement strand
TGAACGCTTCACGAGGTAGTGGTCGAGGGTCTGCAACTCCTTGCAGATCTCGCAACCCTTAGCGGCGCAGGCAGCGATTTCGGCACGCAGCTTCGGAGCAATCTCCTTGGTCTTGTCGGCGTCTTCCTTGTTGGCAATCCACTCCTCAGCCAGAGCCTTGTATTCGGGAGTAACATCGCACTTCTCGCAAGCCTCGGCGAGCAGCTTAGCCACGCGCTCCTTCATCTTGTTACCGAGAGCCATACCGAGACCGAACTCGCAGAAGTCCTCGAACAGAGAGTTGTTGAAGCAGGGACCCTGACCCTTCTCGTTCTTGGTGTAAGGCGTAGAGGGGATAGAAGCAGAGTAGATAGACGAGCAGCCGGTAGCGTTGGCAATCATCTGACGGTCGCCGAAGAGCTGAGAGATGAGCTTCACGTACGGAGTCTCACCGCAACCGGAGCAAGCGCCAGAGAACTCGAACAGAGGCTGAGCGAACTGAGAGTTCTTCACGTTGCTCTTGATGTCAACGAGGTGCTGCTTAGAAGGAACCTTCACCAGCTTGTCCCAGTCGGCTGCCATCTTCTTCATGTCGGCAGCATCGGGGTTGAACGGAACCATCGTGAGGGCCTTGCCAGTCTTCGGGTTACCCGGGCAGATGTCGGCACAGTTGCCGCAACCCAGACAGTCGAGGACTGAAGGCTCGATGACGAAGTGCATGCCCTTCATAGCAGCAGGAGCCTTCATCTCGAGAGTCTCTAAGCCGTCGAAGCCAGCCAGTTCCTCGTCGGTGAGGACGAACGGACGGATGGCAGCGTGAGGACAGATGTAAGCACACTGGTTACACTGGATACAGTTGTCCTTGTTCCAAGCAGGAACGAAGGCCTCCACACCGCGCTTCTCGTAGGCGGCAGTACCAACCTCCCAAGAACCGTCAACAGTGCCGTGCTTCACGAAGTCAGAAACCTTCAGCAGGTCACCGGCCTGAGCGTTGATAGGACGAACCAGTTCCTTCACGAATGCGGGAGCATCATCCTGCTTCTCAGCGTCGTCAGCGAGGTTAGCCCACTCGGCCTTCACCTCAAACTTCTTGTACTCGCCACCGCGGTCGATAGCAGCGTAGTTCTTGTCAACCACGTCCTGACCCTTGGCACCGTAAGACTTCAGGGCAGCAGCCTTCATCTTCTCGACAGCCAGCTCTACGGGAATCACCTCAGTGATGCGGAAGAATGCTGACTGCAGGATGGTGTTAGTGCGGTTGCCCAGACCAATCTCCTGTGCAATCTTGGTAGCGTTGATAGTATAGACAGTGATGTTGTTCTGAGCGAAGTAGCGCTTCACCTTGTTAGGCATGAACTTCTCCAGCTCGGCATCGTCGAAGATGGTGTTCAGCAGGAACGTGCCGTTCTTCTGCAGACCACGGGTCACATCATACATGTGCAGGTAAGCCTGAACGTGGCAAGCCACGAAGTTAGGTGTGGTCACCAGATAGGTAGAGCGGATAGGCGTGTCACCGAAACGCAGGTGCGAGCAGGTGAAACCGCCTGACTTCTTAGAGTCGTAAGAGAAGTAAGCCTGGCAGTACTTGTCAGTGTTGTCACCGATAATCTTCACAGAGTTCTTGTTAGCACCCACGGTACCGTCAGCACCCAGACCATAGAACTTAGCCTGGAACATACCCTTACCACCGAGAGCAATCTCCTCAACCTCGGGCAGCGAGGTGAAGGTAACGTCGTCAACGATACCAATGGTGAAGTGGTTCTTAGGCTCGGGCATAGCGAGGTTGTTGAACACGCTGATGATCTGAGCGGGAGTCGTATCGTGAGAACCAAGACCATAGCGGCCACCCACGATGACGGGACGATTCTCTACATCGTAGAAGGCATCCTTCACGTCGAGGTACAGAGGCTCGCCGTTGGCACCGGGCTCCTTCGTGCGGTCGAGCACAGCAATCTTCTTCACCGTCTTGGGAACAGCGGCCAGCAGGTGCTTCACGCTGAACGGACGATAGAGGTGAACAGAAATCATACCCACCTTCTGGCCGTTGGCGTTCAGGTAGTCGATAGCCTCGCGGGCAGCGTCGGTAGCAGAACCCATGAGGATAATCATGCGGTCAGCATCCTCGGCTCCGTAGTAAGAGAACAGGTGATACTCACGGCCGGTAATCTTCGAGAGCTGGCCCAGATACTTCTCAACCACTTCGGGCACTGCATCGTAGTAGGGGTTGCAGGCCTCACGGTGTGTGAAGAACGTCTCGGGGTTCTCAGCGGTACCGCGGGTGATAGGACGCTCAGGCGACATAGCACGGTCGCGGAAACGCTTGATATACTCTTCCTTTACGAGCGGACGAACATCCTCCTGGTCGAGCAGCTCAATCTTGTGATACTCGTGAGAGGTGCGGAAACCGTCGAAGAAGTTCACGAACGGCACACAGGTCTCGAGCGATGCCAGGTGAGCAGCGGCGGTCATATCCATAACCTCCTGAACAGAACCCTCGCAGAGCATGGCGAAACCAGTCTGGCGGCAAGCCATCACGTCCTGGTGGTCACCGAAGATACAGAGAGAGTGGCTGGCCAGCGTACGGGCAGAAACGTCGAATACGCAAGGAATGAGCTCACCGGCAATCTTATACATGTTAGGAATCATCAGGAGCAAGCCCTGAGAAGCGGTGAAGGTGGTGGTGAGAGCACCAGCCTGCAGCGAACCGTGAACGGCACCGGGTCTGTCCCCACAGGTTCTTACGACCACGGGCAGCCCATTCGTCAACGTGCTCAGCCATAGGCGAGCTCGGGGTGATGGGGTAGATAGCGGCTACCTCCGAGAACATATAGCTCACATGAGCCGCAGCCTCGTTACCATCACAAGTGATAAATTTCTTTTCTTTAGCCATTTGTTTAGATAAATAAATGTATTAAATGAATATTATGTTTGTTGCTTTTATGCAGCAGTTCCTATTTCGTATAAATAATCTGGAGCAAAATCGGCTCCGTTCTCCCATTCTATCGTGTTGAACTTAATGGAAAAGTTCTTAAAAGTCTCAATGTCTTTGAGCGGAGCAAACACACTACCATTCAGAGAACTCCCCAAATCCACGATTTTGTTTACCACTTCTATAAACATATACTGCTATTATTATTATTTTAGAGGTTCAATCTTGCTCAGAGGCTCACCTTTCTGCGCCTTCTCCCAGTTCTCCATCAGTTCTTTTCTATGGTCTTCCAACCATTCCAACACCATACGCAAAGCCCTTCCCGGCATTTCACCTTTCACGATACCATCCTTGATATTGACAATGACCTTGTAGTCACCATACCACGCATGGAAATGAGGAGGCTGGTGGTCAGCGAAATTCATCCAAATATATATTCCGTAGAAGAAACTTATCTGTGGCATTGTTCTATCTTACTTGATGATCCGACAACAGAAGCCCCAACTCCACCAACAAAGGTCAAAACGGCTTGCGGGAAAGCCATATCCTGGCCAGGCTCCCAGATTCCCTTGCTTACGAGAAGCGTAAAGAGGATGCCACCAATCAGCCCTGTCCAGACAACGATGACCAAAAACTGTTCGATTTTCGTTCGTTTCATAACAATATGTTTAGACAAAAGTATAAAATGAATTGAGCTCTGTTTTGTTAGTTGTTTTTTGATTAGTTCATTATTTCATGTCTCCCGACCAACCGTGACCCAAGTCCCAATGCTCGTCATAGACGAACTCGAAGTAGGGAAGAGAGAATTCTTGCTCTATCAGTTCGGATAATTCATCGAAAATAGGCTCAGCCCAATGACCCACCAAGACGATGAACTTGTCGATGTTCCAGGCAACGCGGCCCCGTGGAACTTGCGTGTAGTCGCCCTTGAACTTCGTCTCTTCATGCGTGGCCTGCGCACGGAAGTACTCCTTTGCCCAAACTTGGCGGTGCAGATGCGGGTAGTTGATAAATGGCAGGCCTTTCTCAGCCGCCTCTTCCACCATCTTGGGTGTCAGTTCAGATTTACGCACGCCGAACAGCGACTTGTCGGCCAAGTCATACCAGAAAATGCCGACGCAGGGCATCTGCTCGTCAAATGCCTTCATCGACTCCATCTGAGCCTTATGTTCGTCGTTCGATAGTTGCGTCATTACTTATTCAATACTTAAATTCTTTTAAGCAAATTACAAACTGATTTATTTCTTTGTCATTTGTTTTTTCGTAAAAACAATCGTACCTAAAAATGATGATTTGTTTTAAAACGCTTGCAAAGATACAAAGAAAAAGGCGAATTGCAAAGCAGAGTTTGCAAATTATTGCTAAATCTTCTTGTTTTTGTTTTGTCTAAATAAAACGACCGCACGACTCATCGCGAGCAGTGCAGTCAATAATTTATTTACTAACATTACTTTTTCTTAGGCAGACGGCTCCATTGCCAGGCAAGATGCAACATCAGATAGCTGGAGAGACTTGCAGCGACCGAGTCGCTGCCTACGGAGGAGGGACGACGGGTGAGGTAGTGCCAGGGCGCATCGAAGTAGGTGTTGCGACCGGGTGTCTTCACTTCGTAGCTGACGAAACAGGGATTGTAGTCGGGGTGCTCCACCTTTATTATATATAGAGCGGGCCGACGGGGTATCAGAATTGAGACAACGGTCTGACAGGTATTTCACAATGCTGTCGATGGCTTGGGAGGAGTCGTCCCCCACCCTTCCAAAGGAAGGAAGGATCGAGCAGGCCAGGGTGACAAAAAGCAACAGTCGTTTCATAGCTCGTTTTACATGTTTTCAAATTCATTGATCATGGCCATCATCTCTTGCTCCATAGCATCCATTTCACAGCTGACGCAGACCTTCTGCGCAGGCTTTTCAGCCGACTGCGACGGGGCTTTGCGCTGCTTTCGCCGTGGTTGACGGGCAGCAACGGGTTGCGTCTGACGTGATTGCTCGTCGCATTCGACGTGAACACTGTCTGTAGTTAACGTTAACACTCGTTCCACTTCCTGTGACTTCTGCTGAGGTTGGTCTTCTCCCGTCTGCAGATAGGCCAATGTCAGGACGAGAGCCACTGAAGCAGCGGCGACATATAGCCCCCAGTGCCTGCGAGGGTGCTGGCGATGCGTCGTATCAGTATCTCTTCGTCGTGGTTCATCTACACTATTATATAGCCAAAAGGCGACGAATGGTCACATCGTCGCCTTGCTAATTAAAGAAAATTAAGAAATCAGTAGAGGAAGCCCAACAGCCAGAGCGGTATCTGATTGCCCTTGCCTATCTCCGTGTTGTAGCGGGCATAGATGGTGTCGGGCGAATACCTTATCTTATTACGTGCGTCGGCATCGCACACGCGGAACTTCAGATGACCGTCGACCAGATAGACCGAGTCGCGCCCCGACTGGTTCACCTTGTGGTCCTTCCACAGCGAGTTGACGAAGAACGTCTCCATAGCGTTTTGCTTCTCCACATGGATGGGATAGATGGCATAGAGCAGATTGGAATTGTGGAGCATCACCTTCGAGGGTTTCTTGGGGAACTGCTCACCCACGGGATAGATGATGTTCAGCAGACGCGCATCTGCCAGATACTTGATGTAGTTCATCACCGTGGCTCTGCTGGTCTCTATGTCGTTGGCCAGCTGCGACACGTTGGGTGCCTTCGGCCCGTCCTCGGCCAGCTGGTAGAACAGTTTTTTTATCTTGGTCAGATACTTCAGTTCAATCTGCTTGATGAGCAGTATGTCCACCTCGGTCATCATGTTCATGGTCTTCAGCAGGTTCTCGCTGTAGTTGCGGTGCTCCTGAAAGAACGGATAGAAGCCATGATGGATGTAGTCCTGGAAATAGCGCCTTGGCGACACCTTCGGCAGAATCTGCTTGATGATGTGCTCGTGGTCCTCCAGAATCTCGTCGAGCGTGTAGGGACGGAAACTATTGTCGGTGAGCAGATTCAGAAACTCGCGGAACGAGAAGCCACGCAGGTTGTAGCTCTTCACGATGCCATTCAGTTCGGGATTCTCATCCTTCAGTCGCATCACGCTCGAACCCGTAAAGACAATCTTCAGTCCGGGGTAGAGGTCGTAGCACTTGCGGAGCTCGGTGCTCCAGTTGGGCTGCTTGAACACCTGGTCGATGAGCAGCACCCTGCCCCCCTTATGGTAGAAAGACTCTGCAAACTCGGCTATTCCGTGGCCCTGGAAATAAAAGTTGTTCATATTCACGTAGAGGCACTGACGGTCTTGCGCATCAAAGTGCTCACGCGCATATTGCAAAAGGAATGTGGTCTTCCCCACCCCACGCGTGCCTTTGATGCCAATCATGCGGTCATTCCAGTCAACCTCATCCATCAAAGTGCGACGAACCGGTGCATTTACATGTTCTATCAGATAGCGGTACGTACGAAAGAATGCTTCCATTTCTTTATTATTTATATTATAAGATGTATGCGCGCAATTTCTTATATTGCATGCAATCAACAACTACTGAACAAGCGACAAAATTACGAAAAAAACTCGAAATTGCAAACTCTATATTGCAAAATCTTGCTAAAAACGATTTTTTTATCAACTTAAACAGAAAAAGGACAGCATCATTCACAATTGCGCCCTCCTCATCTCTGCGTTCTGCTTCTTTTCTACGCTTCCGCTTGAATTATGAATTTTCTTGACAAACACCCCTCTGAGAATCGCATGGAATTCACCAAATTGAAAGTCGCCTGCAAATATGCGAGTATTGAGAGGGGTTGCGCATATCATTGATTTACAGTGTGTTGTAGAATTTTGCTTCGCAAAAAGAACTATTTCTCTCCGTGATACTTCGCCTTTCGAACAGCTCTGAGCGGCCTTCGCGCTGAGATTTGTATTGAATCAAAGTGGGTTTGCAGGCATATCAAACTGAGTTATGACTTAGAACAGAATGTAACGGATGCTAAAACTCAGT
>CACXXD010000177.1 GCA_902771445.1 uncultured Prevotellaceae bacterium | reverse complement strand
ACGCTGATGAGCGAGAAGTTGTCGATTTGATAGACGACAATGATGTAGATGACAACGGGGAGGAGTGCTGCGACAAATAATATCATAACAGTTTGAGTGAAATCATGAATTCATTATTGCCACGCCTTCCACCAACGAAGCCCGATGGTGCAAACAGATGGCCGTAGCCGATAGACAACGTCGTCTTGAGATAATTGAGGAACACCAGTTCGGTGGTGAGCTGGATGCCTGTGCTGTAATACATCTTGTGAGACGAGTTGGGATTCCAGACGGAGAGCCCTGTCCCGAAGAACGAGCACTGGATCCACGTAGGATAGCAGAACAGGGTGCCGAAGTTATTGAGGCGGAGGGGGCGCAGATTGAGCTCTGCCGTAGCCTTGGCAAAGGAGTGTGCCGGGATGGCATCGATGGCAGCACCGGGCATTGCCAAGGTGGTGCGATATTGGAAGGCATCCCTATTGTCAACATAGTTATTACGGAAACCACCGAAATAGGTGGTGCCAAACACCGATTCTGCGTCGCCGAAGTTGTGGCCTGCTGCCGTGCGGAGCCAGAACGAGGTGTTGCGGTCGAAGGGCACCAGTGTGCCGAAGTTACCTGAAGCCTCAACGGAGGGATAGAACCGTCCGCCAGCCAGATAGCCGTAGCCCTCAATGCCTAACTCGTAGCCTTGCTCTTTCATCACACCACCCAACGAGGTGCGCATCTTCGACCACTTTCCGTAAATCGACGCAGTCTGCATCGACCTGACATCCTGCACCTCGACCTCCTGATACAAGGGCAGTGCGTCCATGTCACCATAGGCTGCCACTGAGAAACCCCATGATTTGCTATAAGGCGTAATTAAGGAATTGATGTTGTCGTAGGCTAACTGCACCACATAACCCTTACGGCTCTTTCGCATCGGACCGAAGAGGTCGTAGAAATCCATGTGGTTCCATGCGGCCTTAAGACTCCAGAAATAGTATTTCCAATCGAAGTCAACATGGAATTTGTTTTTCCAGGCGTTGTTGCTCCATGGGGAGAAACCGACTGACAGTTTCATGCTGCTCAGTCCTACGGGGTCGTTCACGTTGAAGCGATAGCCTAACACGGGGGTCATGTGATTCCAAGCCCTGGCATCGGTAAAGCCGCTGATGATGGGATATGCCCCGGCAAACCGCATCTCTTTAAGAACGTTGTAGGACGTGATGTTGTTATACACATCGCCGAAGTTCTTTCTGGGCAGCGAGTCTCTGAGCAGACCGACCTGTTCCAACGCCTCCTTGTTGTTCTCATAGGCGAGCTGACCATAGAGGTTGACGGCATTGGCATCTTTCACCACCTCGCGGGAGAGCAAGACGGGTTGCAGTCCGTCGCGCTTGAACTGGAGCGCCAGCAGCTGCCCGGGCGTTATCTCCAACGGTGCAAAGAGGCCGATGTCGGTATTGGTGAGCATTTCCATCTCGCTTGTCTCTATGTTGATTTGCCAGAGGTTGGAGACGCCCGTATAGTAGGAACTGCCGATGAGATACTTGTCGTCAAGCGAGAAGCGGAACTGTCCTAAGTTGCTGTCTCGCCATGTTACCAGTTTCACGGGCTTGAAGACGGCCTTCGCCAGTTCTTCGGTGTTGAACAGCAGCAGTGTGTGCTCGCCGTTGCTGCCCTGGCTGGTGAACGACAGCCATTTGCCGTCGTGACTGATATCCGAGTCGAACACGCTGACACCGAACGGGAAGGCGTAGATGACTTCCGGATGCTCCAAATCGCGGTCCAGGCGCACAATGGACTGTGTGCCGCCGTTGGAGAACAGGCCGTAGAGACAGTCGTGGGTATTGTCGTACACGATGCTGTTGATGCGCTGGTACTTCTTTTTCTTCACCACCTTCTTCCGTTGGATGTCATAGATTTCCAAGCCGCGCATCTTCGAATTGTTCGTTG
Source organism: uncultured Prevotellaceae bacterium (assembly GCA_902771445.1). GTDB lineage: Bacteria > Bacteroidota > Bacteroidia > Bacteroidales > Bacteroidaceae > Prevotella. Next base: position 3,515 of record CACXXD010000177.1, on the reverse strand, counting down.
TATAGATAAGTCGCTGTCCCTTACGGTCAAGTGCTACGTAAGCAGGGTCATAGAGCTGGATGCCGTAGATGTCGTTCAGCCGTTTCTGCTCGCCCGTCTGCAGGTCGATCTCCGTCATATGTGCAAAGTCACCCGGGGCATTCATGGCGGCATAGGCTTTTTGGGTGGCAGGGTCATAGACGAAGGGTGACACAGAACCCAGCGGTTCCTTGGTCAGCGGCTTGGTCTTGGTGATGGGATATTGGCGGATGGCAGCGAGGTTGGCTTCCTGATGTTTCTTCTCGTCTTCCTTCCAGTCGTCCCATACCTTTCTGAGTGACTGTCCATAGACCTTCTTGAACTGTTTGCCGAAGAAATTGCGACTGTCGGCGGTCCTGTTATAGAACTGGATCATCTTCTCGTAGCCGTAGGTCTTGGTGAGATAGTTGACGAAACGGGTTCCATAGAGATAGGCATTGGCACCCACTTGGAAGTCCATGGTGGAACCTTCCGTTTCCAGACCCACCACCGAGTAGAGCTTGTCGCCCCCGTCGATGATACTGCGGAAATACATCTCGTCGTAGCCCCCTAAGGCACGTCCGATGCCACCGCCGAGCCAGGTCTCCATGAAACAGGCAATGCCCTCGTGATACCAACGGGGCGAATACCAACGGGGCACACTCAGATAGCTCCATAGGGCTGAGATGGGCTGCGACTTGTCGGTATCGACCTTCGTACCGAAGAAGCGACGCCAATTGAGGTCGCGACGATTGTACTTGTCAGTCATGACGATGTGCGTATATTCGTGCTTGAACAACTGACTGTATCGTTCGCCGGAAGGATTGATGTAATACGACATGTTCAACGGAGCCATGCCGATTTGTATAAAAGAACGCGGTAATGGCGATGCTCCGCCATTACCGTCGTCCTCCCAGTCTGTCAATAACAGCAGGGGCGCTTCTGGCTGATAGATGGAATCACTGGTCCATATCTGCTGATGAAGCGCTTTGCCGTTCTGGTACATGCGTATCATATGAGGGATGTAGCGCGACAGGTTCTTGTCAAAGAACACCAGCGTGGCTTCGTCCGTCTTATACTGGTAATAGGTCTGGGTCTGCCCCCTGGATATACAGGGAATCAACAACAGCAGAAAAACAGCAATCCAGTTACGCATATACAACGCTGTTGTCATTTCTCAATGGGGGGTCCTGGCTTCCTATTCAGCTTTTCACTGTTGTTTGCTGCTGCTGTCTGACTGATGACGTTGCCAATCACAAGGCTGAGAGCGATATTCTGGCTCTGATTCAAAACAGAATTATTACTCAGTGCGCTGTTGAATGCCTCCATAACCTTGCTGGCACTACCTACCATCAAAGTATTATAGGAATCGATCTTACGATGAGCAAGAACCTCCTTCTGAGCATTATAGGGCTCAATCTTGGGACCACACCAAACGCTCAGCAATATCGAAATTAGCTACGGCTGCAAGAGCCTTCTCGCCACTAAGCAGGTTGCCCTTCTTTGCCAAAGCCTCAGCACTGGTCTTGTCACCATCAAGGGCAGCGGTCATCTGCTGATACTCCAACCACTGGTCGCGGACGAGCTTCAGTTTATCGTCACCCTGGGCTGTCTCCAGATACTTGTCGGTGGTCTCGATGAAACGGTTGGCCAGATTGTTCTGCTTCTGCAGCGTGGTGTAAGCCAACGAGGCGTTGATGGTGGACTGGGCCAAGTCGGGACACTCCTTACCATCAAGGGCGGCATTCAACTTTTCTGCCGACTCTGCCAGCGAACTGGCAACGTTGTCCACCAACTCACGCTGGGCGTTCATATCCTTGAGCACCTCGGCAAATGCGGGGATGTTGCCGGCTACCTCATTCGACATATCAACCAGCGTGGCGAACTGGACGGCGCGTGTCTGCATCACCACCTGGGCTGCCACAATACCATCCTTGAATGCTGAGTCGGTCTGAAGGAGCTCTTCCATATTAGAAAGGTCCTTAAAAGCTTGTTCACGAGAGAATTTAGCGGCCTTTGCGATATCACCATCCGCCGAATGGAAATCTACAGGCCAATCAATGAAGAAAGAGGAAATCAACCCGATGGCGCATATTCCTACTACCGTACATAGGATAATACCTTTCTTTTTCATAGTTGTAAAATTTTTAGTTCATATTCTTTTCCTTGGTGTCAAATGCCATTATGACATTGATATTGCAAAAATACGATTTTTTCCTGACTTACCAAATTTTTTTTGTGTTTTTATGCATAATTGTCGCGCTACAGGCATATTTTCAATTCTCGTTCGATTTTATTTGAGTACTTCATCGAACATGAGTTCACTGTTGAGCCATGCTTTGATGCTGTCGCCTGCCACGGTCAGTTTCACGTTATACCACTTCCCTGTTTCTATGCTGCCAGAGCGTGTGGCCAACTGTTTCTTGCCGTCACCGCTGATTTGCTCGATGGCGTGCATCGTGTTGCCCTCGTAACCATAGTTCAGCTGACAATAGTGCTGCGCATCCACGTAGTTAAACACGATGATGAAACCATCAGGCCCACTATCTTTTCGGGCGGTACACTGGATGGTGTAGTGGTTGGAAGGGATAATGTAGTTGCAGATGGCCAACGGGGCCTCTTCGGATGCTTTGTGTTGCAAGATGCCGTCGTTAACCTCCCACGTGCCGCGGACGGACTCAGGCTTCCCTGTCTTGGGCAGAGGGTCGCAATGTGTGTAGCTAACCTGCGTGTTCCAAGCGGAATACCCCACGCGGCTCTGACTCGGCGTGATGAGAGTCTTATGCACACAGGCGGTCAGTGCCAGTGTGAAGAGTACGGTCAGTAAGAAAGATGCTTTCTTCATTGCTGTTTGTTTCTGATATTTTATTCTACATTACCAACCTGGTGGCAGCACGATATTCTCCACGTCGTGAGCCTTCTCGAACAACGGAGAAATCTCGTTATCGGTGAATCCGGCAATACCGCAGCCGATGCGGGTCACGAGGAAGGTGAGGGTAGGGTGCTCCTTGGCGAACGCGATAAACTCGTCCACATACGGGCGGATGGTCTCAACACCGCCCTGCATCGTCGGGATGGCATAGCTCTGGCCCTGCAGACCCACGCCCTGACCCATGATGGCCCCAAACTTGCGGTAGGCGATATAGGCCGCACCGCCGCCGTGCATACCTTTGAGATTGCTGCCAAACACAAATATCTCGTTTGGCTGCAGCTCCGTGATAAACTCTGGTGTTGTCCTTTTCTGTTCCATAACTTCTTCTCTGATAAAGTCCATATCCTCGCATGCCATTGATTCTGCCATGTCTGCCATTGAACCCGGCATGGACGGTGCAGGCATCGACATTCTGGCCTCGCCCATCGTGGCCTCTCTGCGCAGGATGGCCATTTCGTCCATCACCTCCGGCATATCCAAGTCCATATCGAAGTTTTTCTTGAAATACGGCACGATGATCTGTTCCTTCAGTTTCTTATACTTCTGCGAGATAGCCGACGGGGTCATCCCCATCTGCGCTGCAATC
>CACXXD010000176.1 GCA_902771445.1 uncultured Prevotellaceae bacterium | reverse complement strand
GTTTGACTTATGAAAACGATGAAGACCCCATTCAAACAGATGTTGGCGGCGGTGCCTGACGACATCCAACAGGAGGTGGACTTGGAGTTTGCCATCTCCAATCGCATCAACGAACTGATGGTGCAGCGTGGCTTAACGAAGTTGGAGTTTGCTCAGGCTCTTGGCAAGCGTCCCAGCGAGGTGACAAAATGGCTCAGCGGTCAGCACAATTTCACTATTCGCACCTTGTCGTTGCTTTCCTCGTTTTTCGGAGAGTCGCTTATACGGGTATGCTGATATTGAATCTGCAACCAAGTTCTTCGGAAGTTGAAGGAGATGGATGATAAACTGGCGAACTATTATACCAACTTCTTCTAATTCGAGTACATTAACAAAGTTACTTGATGGTCTCTTCGCGCAAGAATTCTTGCCAGTGGTGCTCGTAGCCGTTGAAGACGTTGACATCGACATCGGGATGAATGCCCTTGACACGACTGTCGGAAGAGAGCTGCCACAACGCAAGGTGGACACCAGGCTTGTACTCACCGTAGCGTGCAATCCAGATGAGATAGTTGTCAAAGAGATCGGGAGCCTCTGCAAGATACTTGTTAAGGAAGTTCTGATTGACGTAGAGAATGGGGCGCACATGCAGGCGCTTCTCAACGATGGCTATCCATTGGCGCACCTCGTTCAGCAGCTTTTTCGGACCGCCATATTCCTCAATTTGCTTTTTGGTGGGTTCAACGTCAATCACTGGCGGCAAGTCGCCCCGTCGGAAGAGCGTGTTGTTAAGAAAGTAGTTGGCCTGCGCCGTTCCGTTTTGTGCCGTAGAGAAGAAATGATAGACACCCACCGGGATGCCCTGCTTGCGGGCGGCGGCATAGTCGGTCATGAGATAACGGTTGCGAATGGTGCCCCCCTGTGTAGACTTGATGTAGACAAAACGTACTGGATAGTCGACGTTGCCGGAGATATTGCCCTTGATGTGTCGCCCCAGGTGCGTGATGCGCAAGTTCTTCCAGTTGATGCCGTAGCGCTTGCGCCCCACTTCATGCTGATAGCGCGAGATGTCGATGCCATAGATGCGCTCGCTGGTGTGCCAGATGCGCTCGCCGTGGTAGCGGCCAGCCTTCCAGGTGCCAGCCATCAGGTTCTTGTCTGTAACCGCAAAGCCGAAGCCCTCACGACGGTCGTTCTGCCAATGACCTTCGTAGTAGTTGCCGTCGAAAGAGCTATAGCAGCCATGACCTGAAGCCTGCAAGTGACGGGCGAACGCACCAGCGTAGACACCGGCACTGTCGATACGTAAGCCACTGACCAGCGAATCACCTTGCCAGTTGCCTATATAAATATAATATGGTGTAAACTTGAAGCCAACCCCATGTCGTTTGTATCCTCTCCAAGTGAACATGTTCATCAAGGAAGGTTGCCTACGTCTGGGCATGTAACTGGCAATGATCGAGTCGCCTTGTTCGGCATAGCGTGCCACCATGTCGTAGCCTTCGTCGTCGACGGTATGCCGTTGCAGATAGTATTCCAGTTCGCCCTTGACCTTTTGGGTCCGTGCCTCCAGTGAGGCTTTGTCCATTTTCTCAGGCTTGAATGAGGTCGCAACTATAGTGTTGGTGATGTGTGCGTTTGAATCAGGCCGCTCTTCCTGACAGGCGGCGAGCAGTAGCAAAACAATGATTAAAAGCGAAATCTTTTTCATAACAAGGTGCAAAATTACAAAGAAATGTTAAGAACTGCGCGTTCTATTGAAAAAAATTGGGGTATTTGCACATTAAATATTATTTTTGCAATCTAAAGGTTACAAAAGCAAGTATAGATGGAAAAGGAAATGAGCATTAATGATTCGAACTTCCAAGAGGTTCACGAGGCATTCACCATGAAGCAGGCCATTGATGAGGCCAAGCGTTGTCTGCATTGCAAGGTTCCGCAATGCCGCAAAGGTTGTCCAATTGAAAACGATATTCCGGCATTCACGTCGGCCCTGTCGATGGGTAACATTGGCCAGGCAATGAGCATCATTAATGAGCGTTCAAATCTGCCCGCTATCTGTGGTCGTGTTTGTCCGCATGAGAAGCAGTGTCAGGGTCATTGCGTGATGGGCAAGAAGGGCGAACCCATCCAGATAGGCAAGCTGGAGCAGTTCATTGCAGATTTCGATACAGACATGGAACTCATTCGCGAGCGTCTGCCTCAGAAGACAAGGGGTAGGGTGGCCGTCATTGGTTCGGGACCTGCCGGACTGACCGTTGCCGGCGACTTGGCTCGTCAGGGCTTCAATGTCACCATCTTTGAATCGCAGGAAGAGGCCGGCGGTGTGCTCATGTATGGCATACCCGAATATCGTCTGCCGAAGAATATTGTAAGAAAGGAAATAGAAAAGATTGGGGCGCTGGGTGTTGACATGCGCCTGAACACCACGGTGGGCAAGAACGGCGTGACCATCGATTCGTTGTTCGATGAGGGCTTCGATGCCATATTCATTGGCACGGGAACCTCTGTTCCTCAGAACATGAACTCGACCCCTGGTGCTCAGTTGCGTGGTGTGAACCAGTCGACCTATCTGTTGCATCAAGTGAACGTGTTCAACGAAGGCGCCATCACACGCGACATGGTGCCTGTTGACGAGGGCGACCGTGTGGCGGTGATTGGTGGAGGCAACGTGGCAATGGATGCGGCTCGTACCGCCATCCGTCTGGGAGCCGACGTGAAAGTGCTGTATCGTCGTACACGCGAAGAGATGCCTGCCATAGAGAGTGAATACGAAGAGGCCGTGGCTGAAGGTGTTGAATTCTGGTGGAACACCTCATGCACCGAATTTATAGGCGGTGAGAACGGGCGTTTGAAGGCTTTGCGTCTACAGACCCCGGAGGGCGAGAAGGTGGAACCGTTCAATCGCGTGTTCCTTGCCATCGGTTCGCGCCCAGCCAACCGCATCGTTTCGACGACCGAAGGAATCGAAGTCGACGAGAAGGGTTATGTGAAGACCGTTGAGCGCCCGTTTGGCATGACTACCCGTCGTGGTGTGTTTGCCGGTGGCGATGTGGTGCACCGTCCGCAAACCGTGGTGCTTGCCATGAAGGCTGCTAAAGAGGTTGCCCAGGGCATTGCCCAGTACATCGATGCCGTGAAATTGCTACAAATTTGTTCTAAGTAATGTGCGATAAGGCGGTAGATTTGTTCGAAAACGTGCTAAAATGAATTTTTTTCAAAAAAAATAGCAGAAAAGTTTGGTGGGTTCGAAAAAAGTTTCTACCTTTGCAACCGCAAACGAAAAGGATGGCTCCCTAGCTCAACTGAATAGAGCATCTGACTACGGATCAGAAGGTTGTGGGTTTGAATCCCGCGGGAGTCACTAAAAAGAAGAGAGGAACACATTCCTCTCTTCTTTTGTATCCGTAGGCAAGAGTTCTGAGAAAGCAAGCAATAGAGAATAGTAAGACTTCTGTCGAAGCTCGTCCTACCTGGGAAGGAACTCCCAGATCATATCATCTGCTAACATGCTGCAAAGGTACTGATTTATTTAGACAAAGCAATAACGTGCACCGGAAAAAACGACTGACCCTTTTTTGCCGTCACTTGTTCGCGTTTTTTTTTATTTAACTATTGATTTTCTTTCTTCTACGGTAGAAATTTCGTATCTTTGCCACTTGAACGATAACAACCATATATAAATAAATAAGAATTATGCAAAGTGATCCTAAACAGTGCCTTTATTGCACCAACAACCAGACATTGCACGATCTGATGATCGAGATTTGTACGCTTAGTGTTTCCCGTGCCTTCCTCTTCAAGGAGCAAACCTATCGCGGACGTTGCTTAGTAGCCTATAAAGACCACGTGAACGACCTGAACGAACTATCGGACGAAGACCGCAATGCCTTCATGGCCGATGTGGCTCGCGTGACACGTGCCATGCAGAAGGCTTTCAATCCAGAGAAGATCAACTATGGTGCCTATAGCGACAAGCTCTCGCATCTGCACTTCCATCTTGCCCCCAAGTATGTGGATGGTCCCGACTACGGTGGAACATTCCAGATGAATCCCGGCAAGGTCTATCTGACCGATGCCGAATACCAGGAGATAATCGAGAAGATTAAGGCTAATCTTTAATAGCTAAGTCATTCGTTATATTTTTTGTACAGCGATAATGAAGAAATATGTTCTTGACCTGACGGTGAAGTCGGTTGAGCGGATACATGAGCGCTATGTCTTGCTGAAGCTGACAGACAAGGAGCGATTGCCAGAAATGATGCCGGGGCAGTTTGTCGAGGTGCGAGTGGACGACTCTCCCTCAACGTTCCTGCGTCGGCCTATCTCTATCAATTTTGTTGACTACGATCTTAATGAGTTGTGGCTGCTGGTGGCCACGATTGGCAATGGTACGCGAAGACTGGCCCAGCTGAAGGCAGGCGAGAAGCTGAATTGTGTGTTGCCTTTAGGAAACGGCTTCACATTGTCCGAAAAGCAGTCTGCCGGAGGGACATCGCTATTGGTTGGCGGTGGAGTGGGGGTAGCCCCATTGCTCTACTTGGGTAGCAAGCTGAAGCTCAACGGACAGGACCCCACGTTCTTGTTGGGTGCTCGCTCAGCTCGCGATCTGTTGTTGCTCGATGAGTTCCGCAAATATGGTCGTGTCATGATCACCACCGAAGACGGGTCGGAAGGCGAGAAAGGCTTTGTGACCAATCACTCGGTGTTGCAAAACGAGTGTTTCGGCCATATCCAGTGTTGTGGTCCCACCCCGATGATGAAGGCCGTGGCCCACTATTCCCGTCAGGCTGGCGTCGAATGCGAGGTGTCGCTCGAGAATCTGATGGCATGTGGACTTGGTGCCTGTCTCTGTTGTGTGGAGAAGACCACCGAAGGCAATCTCTGTGTGTGCAAAGACGGACCGGTGTTCAACGTGAATAGACTGATGTGGTAATAAAAGCTTTGACTATGGCAAGATTAGATGTAAAGATAAAAGGACTGCGACTGAAGAACCCCGTGATGACGGCCTCTGGCACGTTCGGCTACGGGCTGGAGTTTGCCGACTTTGTTCCGCTCGACGGTATTGGCGGTATCATCGTGAAGGGAACGACCCTGAAGCCTCGCGAGGGCAATGACTATCCCCGCATGGCAGAGACCCCGATGGGCATGCTCAATTGCGTGGGCTTGCAGAACAAGGGTGTCGACTATTTTTGTGAACATATCTATCCGCAGATAAAGGATATTGACACCAATATGATTGTCAATGTAAGCGGTTCGTCGCCCGCCGACTATGCCGAGTGTGCTGCCCGTATTGACAAGCTGGAGCATATCCCCGCTATCGAGCTGAACATATCGTGTCCGAACGTGAAGAACGGCGGCATGGCCTTCGGTGTGACGACTAAAGGTGCGGAGAGCGTGGTGCGAGCCGTGAGGGAGCGTTATCACAAGACGCTGATAGTGAAGCTTTCGCCCAACGTGACCAATATTGTTGAGATAGCAAAGGCCGTCGAAGCAGCCGGAGCCGATAGCGTGTCGCTCATCAATACGTTGATGGGCATGGCCGTCGATATAGAGAAACGCAAGAAGGTTCTCTCGATAGGCACTGGCGGACTGAGTGGCCCATGCGTGAAGCCCGTTGCCTTGCGCATGGTCTATCAGGTGGCCAAGGCCGTGAAGTTGCCTATCATTGGTCTGGGCGGCATTATGTCGGCCAGCGATGCCATCGAGTTCCTCATGTGTGGGGCTACGGCCATTGAGATTGGAACGGCAAATTTCATTGACCCGACCGTGACGATAAAAGTTCGCGACGGCATTTCCGAATGGCTCGACCAGCATGGGTGCAAGTCGGTGCAGGAGATTATCGGTGCCATCGATTGAGCGAGCCAATTCGAAAACTTGAAATACTTAATTTTACATGCCAATGAAAACTTCTACTAAGACAAAACTACTGGCTGGTGCCTTCTGCCTCATGGCCAGCTTAGGCATGAGCGCCCAGCAATTGGCTTTCCCCGGCGCACAAGGATGGGGACGCTTTGCTACGGGTGGACGTACTGGTACGGTCTATCACGTGACCAATCTGAATGATTCCGGTTCTGGCTCGCTTCGCGATGCGGTGAGTCAGCCTAACCGCATCGTTGTGTTCGATGTGGCTGGCATTATTCGCATCAATTCGCGCATCACCTTTGCCAAAAACCTCTACGTGGCCGGACAGACCGCCCCGGGTGAGGGCGTGACCGTCTATGGCGACGGTGTGTCGTTCTCTGGAGCCGACAATATCATCGTTCGCTACCACTGTTCCTTCTCGTGGGGACAAGACGAGAACTTCTCTATCAACTGGGATAGCAAGGGTTCGGAGCCAAAGAACATCACGCTGATGAACTCGATTGTGGGCCAGGGACTTATGACCCACTCAGCGGGCGGATTGATGCAGGCCGACAATATCACGCTCTATCGCATCTTGCTCGTCGACAACTCCACGCGAAATTTCAAGGTAAAGGGCATCAACCAGTATGTCAACAATCTTGTCTACAACTGGAAGAATGCTGCCTACAACATGGGTGGCGACTCTCAGGGTTCAAGCTATGTGAACATCGAGAACAACCTCTTCATCAATGGCCCTGCCGTGGGCGGCAATGGTCTTTCGGGCGGCAATAGTGACTTCCATTTCTATGGCAATGACAACTGGCAGGACAGCAACCGTGACGGGCAGTTCAATCCGGTGCTCTTCACGGGCGATGGCGGTGGCGATCGACAGAGTCAGCCCTATGCCTATCCTGAGCTGGAGAAATGGCCAGGCAACGAGCTGGTGCAGAAGCTATTGCCGGAAGTGGGGGCTTCGTTGCCATATCGTGACATAGCCGACTGCTACATGATTGACGAGGTGCTCTCGTTCGGCAAGCAAGGCAAGCTCATCACCAACGAGAGAGACCTGCCCATCGGTCTGCCCACTTCGTGGAAGATGTTTGCCGGAACTAAGCGTGTGGACACCGACGGCGATGGCATGCCCGATGAATGGGAAGACGCCAATGGCACAGACAAGACAAAGAACGATGCCATGACCATTGCCGACAACGGCTATGCCAACATTGAGAACTATATCAACTCCATCTCTCAGGAAGACCGTCAATACTTCTTGCGTGCACCGTTGATGCTCTCATTGGCAACGTCAACCACAAATAGCCTCACCTTGTCGTGGGCCGACTATAGTGACAATGAAGACGGCTTCATCGTCGAGATGAAGGAAAAGGGCGAGTTTGCCGAGATAGGGCGCGTCGGAGCCAATACGTCGACGTTTACAATCGGCAATCTGACACCTGCCACGGCTTATGACATTCGTGTATGTGCCTTCGACGAATCAGGCAAGTCCGAATATTCCGATGTTCTTACGGCCAAGACCCGTCCGGAACAGGTGAACATTATTGATGCTGAGACCTTCGACGGAACGGGAGAGGGCGAATGGCTGATCAATCCGACCGACGATCAGACTATCACGCTCAGCGAGCCTACTCCCAAGACGGCTGTCGTGGTGCGCTCCGATGCACACGTCACGATCAATGGTAATGGCTACATCAGTGGAGCGGCATCGATGAACAAGACGGGCCAAGGCACGCTCACCATCGGCAGCGATCAGCACTATGAGGGCGCAACGGTGTTGCACAAGGGCGTTCTTGAGTTTGCATCGCTCAAGAACGGCGGCATGGCCAGTGGCTTGGGCATGAGCCAGGAGTTTGCCCAGAACTGGGTGATGGATGGTGGTGTGTATAAGTACACGGGACAGAGCACGGCCACTAACCGTTCGGCAACATTGTATAATGACACTGAACTGAACATCGAGAAGAGCGGTACGGTGGTTACCATGAGCGGTCAGATTGAGGGACAAGGCGACTTGACCATCGATGGCGAAGGCCAGATTACGGTTGCAACCAACAACACGTCGTTCTTCGGCTTCGATGGCAAATTGATCATGCGTGGCGGCACGATCGTGCTTGAAGGTGAGAACACCTCAAAAGCCGGGCTGGGCAAGGCATCGAAACTGGTGATGGCTGGTGGTAGTTTCGTCACGCATAGCGAGAACGACAAGAATCCAAAATACACTTTCCCCATCGAGGCGGTTGCCGGAACGACATCGAAGATTTCTTTCTTCCGCAATTGCGAGATGGCCAACAAGGTGAGTGGCTCCGGCACGCTGGAGTGGGAGGTCAACTGGGTTCGTGAGTATCTTGAGGGCGATTGGTCTGAGTTTACCGGACAGGTCATCGTCAATGGTACGGGCAATGCCGGCAATAGTCAGTTTGCCATGAGCAAGAGCGACAGCTGGGTGGGCATTCCCAATGGCACCATCTATCTGAAGGGAAAGGCACAGGTGGTAGGCTCGAAGAATCAGTCGACGCGCACACTTGGCGGTCTGTCGGGCGATGCCGGCACCTATCTTTCGGGCTTCGATGTGAAAAACGCTGGTAGTGGCACTTGGATTGTTGGTACGGCCAATACCCACGAGACCTTCAGAGGCGTGATAGACAACCGTAGCCAGGGAGGCAAGAATGGTACGACCACGATTGAAAAGCGCGGCACGGGCGACTGGCGACTGACTGGCAACAACGTCTATAGCGGCACCACGACCGTGTCGGCAGGCAGGCTCATCGTCAATGGCACCCATTCGGGCGCAGGTGCCGTCACGGTTCGCACCAATGCCGTGTTGGCGGGTACGGGCTCGCTGGCTGCTGCCACAACGATTAACACCGGGGCAACATTGCAGGCAGGCGACACGCTGGTCAACGGACGCGGACTGACATTCAACAATACGCTGAAACTGAATGGCACGTCCGTGCTGAATGTGCTGGCCGATCGCACCAAGAGCAACACCATCACGCTGAAGGGGGCAACCACCATCAGCACCGATGCCGTGCTGACCATCAACGGTGGCACACTGGCCGAGGCTCCCTATAAGGATACTGAATACCAGATATTCAACCTCTCCGGCGGTGCCATCACTGGCAAGTTCAAGGAGATTCAGCCCGCCGCTCCCGGTGAGGGACAGACGTGGGACGATTCTGAACTCTACACGAAAGGCATTCTGAAGGTTGTAGGGGGAGAGGAGAACCCTGAACAGGGCGGTCTCACTCCAGAGCCGCAAGGCGAGACGAAGACGGCTTTGCTGGCCTGGGGCAATATGGTGGCCAAAAGCTACGACAATAGCGGAGTGAACAATATGATGGAGGGAGCCGCCAACGACGAGGCTTACGGCTTCAGTCTTGTGATGACGGGCAACCTGACGAAGGCATACACCTCGGGGGGCAACAACCCTAAGATGAAGATTCCCTATAATGGCGAGATTCTTGAACGCACTCCCATCAAAGGGTCGAACGGTGCTCAGAATACGGTGTTCATGCCGGAGGGTGCCAAGGCGACAAAGGTAATCTTCTATAGCGTGCGTTCAGATGCCACCACCACCACTCGCACAAGCTGGTGGAAGGAAGTGGCTGGCATGGAGTACGACGAGGATTCGGCTCCGGCTGTCATCGACCTCGATGCCACACGCGATAATCCCAATGCCATCACCTACACGCTGCCCAGCGTGCCAGACAAGTTCACGTTCACGAATACGGGCGAGCAGCAATGTGTCATTCTCTATATAGAGTATCATTTCGGTGGTTCAGACGGCATAGAGCGAGTGGACATGACCCAGCCTTTGCGCTCGGTTTTCTACACGGTCGATGGTACGCCAGTCACGACTCCGGGCAAGGGACTTTACATCTTGCGTCAGACCATGCCCGACGGCAAAATCGTGACGAAGAAAGTAATGTTCTGATAATGTTTAA
>CACXXD010000175.1 GCA_902771445.1 uncultured Prevotellaceae bacterium | reverse complement strand
AAGGCCCTTGGTCTTAACGCTCTTTACAGACCCGGCCAGAATCTGGCTCTTGTGCTGCAACTCTATGACCTCCATCACGGGCTTCTGATATTCTTGCTTAGGCAAGCGATTAAAATCGATTACTTTCTTTGTCATATCGGTGTCCTCCTTGCTTTACTTCTTGCTCTGGCAAGCGTCTCCTTGCGTCGCCGAGCGGATGATAACCTTTTTACCATTCTGAATATAGACACCCTTCTGTGTGGCCTTGCTGATGCGGCGGCCGTCCAGTGTGTAGGTGGCATTGTCGGTGCTGGCCGCTCTGTCAGTGCCAATGGCAATGATGCCAGTGGCCTCGCCGTCGCCAAAGTCTATGCTGAAGGCGCGGGCCAGACTGGCAGTCTCGCCCTTCAGCTGGAAGTAGGCGCGGAAGCCCTTGATATTGGCGGGCAATGCCGAGGGGTTCAGCAGCGTATTGTTGGCTGCCAGGAAGAGCACGGCCTTCGTGTCGCCGTCGGGAATGGTCGTTCGTTGCGCCCAGCGTGGGGATGAAATCGACGTCGGTCGAGGTGAAGGGCTGTGCATCCTTGCTCACGATGGCTCCCGTGAAGGGTGCTGTGGAGAGGTCAGTGTTGGCAGCGACCTTCACCAGATAGGGCTTGCCGGCCTCGATGCTGGCGGCATTGGCGAAGTTCAGGGTCAGCGTTCCGTCTGCGAACGTTGCGCTGGTTAGTTCCTTCACGGTCCAGCCATCGGGGATGGCGGTGCTGAACGGAGCAGCAAACGTATTGTACGAACCGGCGGCAAGCGTGCGCGTCATGGTGACGTCGGCCTCGTAGCCGTCCCACTCTGTCAGTGCAGCGCTGTTGTCCGTTGTCTCGGAGAGGGCCAGGGCAGTCTCATACTCCACCTCCAGCTCCACGTCGAAGCCGGGCGTTGCGGCCAACGTCCACTCGTTCGCGCCGGTCTTCGTCAGCTCCACACCCTCGGTGAAGGCGGCCTCTTCCATCTCGGCCACTTCCTCGTCGGTGTAGTACTCCACTTCCAACTCCACGTCGAAGCCTGGCATCGAGGCGAGTGTCCAAGAGCCGTCGCTGGTCTTCGTCAGCTCCACGCCCTCGGTGTATCGTCGTATTCGGGCATCGTGCTGAGTGTCCACACCGTACCGTCGGCACTGGGCGTGAGGTCGATGGGGTCAGGGTCTTGTGCCCATGCGCCCGTCGCCAGCGTCAGCAGCAGTGCCATGATGTATAGAAATCGATGTTTCATTGTTCTTTAATGTTTTAATTGTTCTTTAATTTGTTATACTTTTAATTTGTTGTCGCCCCGGCGATGCGATGACGATACGTGAGACAGTGACGGATACAAAACGCCGAGGCATCGGTGTGATGTCTCGGCGGATATTCTTGTATTTCTCGGCAGTTGCAGGCTCAGTCGATGATGGTCTGCGCCCAGAGGGGGATGTCGTCGGTGTAGCACTTGAAGAGCTTGCCATCGGTCATGCGGAATAGCAGGCGGGCCTCGGTGTCGTCTATAGAGTTGTCGTAAACATACACGCGGTCGGCAATGGCTGCCACGCGCTTGCAGTTGAGTATCGACTTCTGATAGCGCGAGATGATCTTGGGAATCGGCACGTCGTGACCGCCCTCCATTACTCGCTGAGCAATGCGTAATGCGTTGATAGTGGGGTGGCTGGTGGACACGAAGAACAGTCGAATGAAATAGCCTGCTTCATGAGCGCGCCGGATGAAGTCAACCTTTCCTTCGGAAGAAAGGACCGTCTCGAAGATAAGACTCTGACCGTTTTTCAGACACGCTTCACGCTGCTCTTCGCAGTATTGTGCAGCCTGAAGCACAGCCTGAGGCGAGTTCCAGTCGCCGAATCGGTCCTGTGCCACCTGGTCGGGATTGACGTAGAGTGCATCTTCAAGCCATTCGTGACGAAGAATCTTCGAGGTGATAGTGGTCTTGCCCGACCCGTTTGGACCGGCAATGACGATGAGCACCGGGCGATGTTTCTCTGTTAACATGATGCTGCAATCTTTTCAGATTCACGCTTCAACTGTCCGAAGAAACGTGCCGTTGCTTCTGCTCTCTTCTGCTTTGCCTCTTCAGCGGCCTCACGCATCAGTTGCGAGAGCACCTCGTCGGTAGGCTCCTCCATGCTTGTCAGTTTGTACGTGTCGATGCTCATAATCTTTTTACATTTTGTGATTATGGGGGCAAAGATACAACTTTTCCGCGAGATTCCCACAATTTCCCTCAGAAATAATTATGCATTAAGCATTATAAATATCCGTTTGTCTCAGTATGTCAAAGATCGCGTTGAGCGAGTAAAGAGAGTCGTCTCACGATGGGGACGGGCTCTTTTGTCTGACGGCTCTGATATGGCGATGCCTGGGTGTCGGTGCCTGGGTGTGGCATGACGGGTATGTCCATGTTTTCCGAGTCGTCGTTTTTTCTGAATCTGTTGTTCTTTCGTGCGGGGAGGCCGCCCTCTCTGTGGGTTTGGCTCAGTCGGATTTTGAAATCCGACTGCTGCGAGTATCAGGACTTGCAATCCGAAAATCGCATTTCAAATGCTTATATTCATTGCGGTCGGATTCTTGCGTCTCTTCGGTAGCAAGCCAGCAGAGCTGGAGCGGCAAATCCGCCCGAGCGGGTCGCTTTTGCAGCCGTTAAGCCATTCCGCCGGATTTGCCGCCTGAGCGGGGTGACGGCTGGCCTTTGAAGGGCCAGCCGCTGAAAGAACGGGTAACACGAAATTTATTCTTCGGCGACCGCCCGGACGGGGAAGCCGTAAGACCGAGTGCCGTAGTTCCAGAGCCAGAGGCCCGAAGAGAAGCCGAGACCACGAGCGTTGTAGGCGTTGCTGCCGTAGGCCGACGCAGACCAGGAGTAACCGGTGCTGCCAACACTGCTCAGACTGCCAGCGCTGTAGTTACGATAGCCCGAAGCGGGGAAGAACACGTTAGGAGTGACGGAAGTCAGGTTAAGGCCCATGTTCGTACCATCCCATCCGAAATTGACACCACTGTCTATGTAAGAATACAGGTTGCCCGTAGGCACGCAGAAGCCTGCGGGACATGGGTCGTACACCGTCTTCACCGTGGCCGTTGTGATGTTGTCCGTGCCAGTCTGCTGCGCATCCCACATATTGTAAAAGGTGGTGTTGCTGGGTGTGTTCTTATTGTCGGAGTTATAGAATGTCGTAGGATTCTTAATGTTGTCGGCGATGGTGGCTGTGGTGCTCTTGAAGTCGGTAACATCTCCCGTACCTTTGAACGGATCCTTGCGGCCCCACTGGTAGAAGGTATTGGTACCCTGGCTCACACGGTCGCCCACCCAGCCGAGATTGACGGGGGTCACGGTGTAGACGTGGCCGTCCTCACCTGTGTCGACCGTGGTCAGGTCGGTAAAGGTCTGCTTCGTCACCCAGATGTGCCACGACCAGACGATATTGCCGTCAGCGTCCTTGGCGGCCACGACGGCATTGCCCTCCTGCCCGGTGGCATCCTTGCCCACGGTCAGTGTCAGGTAGTCGCCGCTGATACCCACGGCGGTCACCAGGCCTTCAGCATCCTGCCAGAGCAGTTCAGCAGTTTTAACGGTGATGCCGTTGTCCTTAATCCACGGGTCGGTGATGGCCTCGCCGTCATGGCGGGGGAAGGTCAGCGTGGTGTTCGCATTCTCTACGCCCGTATAGGCTGCGGCGTTCGTCTGGCCGGCCTTGATGGCGTTGCCATAGACGAGGGGTAGCTTATAGTCGCCCGCCGTGTGTACCATGTAGCAGTTGGCCGTCCAGCGGCTGGTTCGGGCATTGCCGGCGCAATCCACCATAGAGAGGTCAACGACAGCGTGAGCCTTCTTCTTGGCCTTGACGCTCTTCACCTTCTTCGTGCCGCTGTAAGTGGCGGTCACGGTCGTGCCTGCGGCCACGCCTGCGGTTGTTGCCTCGGCGGGAGCTATTTCCCATTTGTTGGCATCCTCGGTGCCTTCCTTCACAGAGACTTTGTAGGTCTCCTGTGCCATTGCGCCCGTGACTACTGCTGCGAGCAGCACGAGCATTGAAATAAATCTTATTTTGAACATAACTTGAAAATTTAATTTGTTAATATAAAAAATGATGTTTATAAACTGTCGATTGGGATGAGCTGGTACTCCTTGTCCACGTCCACGTCGTCGGTGGGCTTCACCGGCACGCCCTTGATGGCGAGGCAGAGGCCGCCGGCCTTCTGGGCCTTCTTGTCGGTGGAGAGGATGCGCGTGGGCTGGTCGGGGTCGATGGCCAGCAGGGCTTTGCCTGTGCGTCGATGCTCGGCACTAATGTTACGGGAATTTCCATAAGCGTGATTTTTTTTATTTGTTAAACAATTGAGTTAGAATATCGTTCTCTGTGGAGTACATCGCGGGGCTTTCCCATGTGCATGGCCTGCGATGTGGGGTACATCGGGGGCTTTCCCATGTGCAGGGAGCGCGATGTGGGGTACATCGCGGGGTTTTCCCACGTGCAGGGAGCGCGATGTGGGGTACATCGAGGGCTTTCCCACGTGCAGGGAGCGCGATGTGGGGTACATCGAGGGCATTCCCACGTGCAGGGAGCGCGATGTGGGGTACATCGAGGGCTTTCCCACGTGCAGGGAGCGCGATGTGGGGTACATCGAGGGCATTCCCACGTGCATCCTTGCGGTAAAGCGGGCTTTCGTGGAGGATAAAGTCATTTAGGTCATCATCCCCACAATCGTCAGACTGTTGCTGCATGTCGCTGCTGTTTGAGTTCTTCACCACGTTTCAGCATACCTAACACCAACTCATAGTCGGCATTGATGCGTGCTCTTTCTTCAGCCGAAATGCGGCGGCGCTCCTTCATGCGTGCCTCGAAGCGTCGTGCGTCCTCACCGTAGAGGATGGGTGTTTCTTTAATCGGTCTTGCCATAATAAATACGTATTTATGTGAAATTTCACACGTTTTCGCGTGCAAATGTACAAAAAATATTTCAAAAAGCGCATTTGGGGAGGATGTTAACACGATTACCACACTAAGTGTGCTTTTTGTCAAGAAAGCGTTATATTGAGAATGGGAATAGTCCCCAGAAAATCATTAAATTGTTAATTTACAATGAAGAATTTATCATTGATTGCGTCGGTTTAGAGTCATCGTCCGGGCGGTGTCGGGAGTGTGGGGTATGTGGAGGTAGCGGGGCATGAGGGAATCAGAGAGTGATTATTATTTGTTTACGTTCAGTTTGAGCAAGTCGAAGTACATCAGGCGGGTGTTCAGCGGGAGCAGTTTCGCAGCCTTTCGACTGCAAAGGTAC
>CACXXD010000174.1 GCA_902771445.1 uncultured Prevotellaceae bacterium | reverse complement strand
ACCACGTTTGGACCCGCGAAAACTTTTCCTACTATGGAAAAGATGATAAAGGTAATGTGGATTGCAAAGTAGATAATGAAAGTGGTGAAATCTACTATGCGCCCAAATTTGTAACAACGGATGCCTGCAGAGAGCGTATTCCTTTAGGCTGGCGACTGCCCAGAACCACTGAATTCGAACAACTGGTGGCCGAGATGAAGGACAAGGGTGTTCAGCAACCTGCCAGAACACTGGGCATAGGCGGTGTTACGGGCTTCAACGCACAGTGGACGGACTACTGGGAAAACAATCAAACTAAGCCGCATACCGAAAAACAATCTGCCCACTTCTGGGGGTACGAGTATGACTCCAAGAAAAAGGCCGAAAATTATGCTAAACCGTATTATATGAAGTTGGACCGCGAGACAGGTAACGTTCTTATTAAGGCAAAAAGCACAGAGTTCCTTCATAGTGTACGTTTAATTGAAGATGTAAAATGGTGATGAAAAGAATTTTTTTAATGATGAGTGCCTTGCTCCTTGCCTTTCAGGGGGCAGTGGCCGCAGAGGTGGCTCAGGCCATTTGCTGTGCAAACAACACCTTGTATTTCGACTACCGTGAGCCAGTTGCGTCAGGTAGCAGTTATGAGGGCTCTACTGTCACCGCATCCTTTACTGTGCCGGCAGACGACTATGACGACTATGGCAAGGCGCTGGCTTGGCAGAAGCTGACTGCGAAGGTGAAGTATGATATTACAACAGTGGTGTTCAAGGAGGCTTTCAAGAAGTTCAAGCCCAAGTCGTGCCGAAGCTGGTTCTACGACTTCGACCATCTGGTAGAGTTTAAGGGGTTGGAGAATCTGAACACCAGCGAGGTGGTAGACATGAGCTTCATGTTCGACTCGTGCATTAAGCTGAAGACCCTCGATGTCAACAGCTTCGACGTAGGTAGGGTGACGGCGGCCTCCAGCATGTTCTACAACTGCAAGAGCCTGACCACCATCTACTGCAACCAGACGTGGGACATCAAGAAAGGCGGAAATTCCAATGCCGCCAGCATGTTCTATGGCTGCCTGCAGCTGGTGGGTGCCATTGCTTATGACGCGAACAACATGCACGGCACCGCAGAGACTGCCTCGCCCAAGGGCGGCTACTTCACAGCCCGCATTTCTGTCAACGGCGATGATGTGGACAAATGGTACAACTGTCATGGCGACCTGACTTTCAATGGCCTCACGCTCTACAAGGACGACAAGTGGCATGCCTTGTGCCTGCCCTTCGCGCTCGACAAACTGAAGGATACACCCTTGGAGGGTGCCACTATCATGGAGCTGGATGCTGAAAATTCAGTGTACAATGCTGAGACTTTTGATGCGACACTGGCATTCAAGACCAGTACAGCTGTCGAGGCTGGTACCCCCTATATGTACAAGTGGGCTTCGGGTACTAACATTGTCAACCCCACGTTCAAGAATGTTACCGTTATCCCTGTCGGCGAGGATGACCGGAGTGCCTCAGACAATCAGGCAGAACAGGGAGAACAAGGCGACGAAGGCAGCGAGAACAATGAGAACAGTCAGGCTAGCGTGCCCTCTGTCCTGAATTACATTAACTTCTATGGTTGCTACAAGCAGGTAGAGATTACCGCTGAAGACCAGGAGCAGAAGTTTGTCATCGACAATAACACCATCAGTCAGGATGTGAAGAAGTACGATGCCTTCAGCGCTTATTTCTTCATAGCAAAACTCATTGAGAACAATGCACGTACAGTGGCCACAGTGACTCTGAAGCTGGGCGAAACCACCATCAGCAAGCGTTTGGGCTATAGCTGGGCGGGCAACGGAACAGAGCAATCCCCGTACCTCATCTCAACGACTGGCCAGTTGAAAGAGCTTGCAGATGCTTTCAACGGTGCCGATGCCGACAAGCTGAAGGGCAAGTATTTCAAGCAGATTGCTAATCTTGCTTTTGATAAGACTCAGACCAACAACTACACGCCCATCAATAGGTTCACTGGCCACTACGACGGTGACGGCAAAGTCATTAGCGGAGTGAACGTTGACAAACAGGATAGTAGAGCAGGCATCTTCGGAACACTGGATGGCGCAACGGTGGAGAATCTCATTGTTTTTGACAGTAAATTCAAAGGATATTTGGCTGGAGCCATTGCTGGGTTCTTGTTGAAGGGATCCTTCATTAGAAACTGCCATGTCGTGCAGACGGAAGTTGAGGGTTCTTTCCGAGCCGGAGGTGTTACAGCTCACATGAATAATGATACGCATGTAATCGGCTGTAGCAGTCAGGCCAGCGTGAAAGCTGGAACTGATGCTGGTGGCATCGTCGGATTTGCTACTTCTTCTTCTTCAGAGATCAAGGATTGCCTCTATTTAGGCACCAGTGTAACAGGAAGTAATGCCTTTGCCATTTTGGGTAATCAAGAGAGGAGTATTGTTGGTTCTCTTCCCCCTCTGGCATGCTACTATATTGCTCCCACTGTCACGGGCAGAAATGTCGAGCTGATGCCGTCTGTCAAAGATGACTGCACTGACTTTATGACCAAGCTGCATGCTCGCGACGAGTATCTGAAGGGACTGCTCGATCCGAAGCAGTATAGCTACGACCTCACGCTCAATGGTCGCCCGATGGCTGCCAAGAAGAAAGAAGACGGAACATGGGAGAGTTGGACTTATGCTGTCTGTGCTCCTTTCAGCTTCGACCTGAAACAGCTGGTTGGCGAAGAGAACTTGAAGTATGTGACACCTTACATGCTGTCTGCCATCAAGGATGAAAAGGAGTTGATTTTCGAACAGGTAGACAATGAGATAGATGCAGGTGTGCCGATTCTTCTGGTAGTGCAGCAAGGTCAGTTCGATCTCAAGGGCTTCAACCAGCTTATCGATGTGACACCAAAGTATACTAAAGTACACAAGTGGGGCGACAAGAACACCGTTTTGGGCAAGTGGACTGGCACCTTTAGCAAGATTGAGCATGATGCCTGTGTAGACATGCTGCCCTACATCTTGCAGAAGGGGGCAAAATATAGCCGCATACGCAAAGACACTCCCAATGCTTGGGTTAATCCTTTTGTTGCTTTCTTCACAGCCAACGAGGTGAAGAAGGAGAGCTACAGCATCGTTTACGCGGCAGCTGGAAAGGGTGGTGATGATCCGGAAGAAGATGACGAGATGCTGATTCCATTCTCGTCCGACGAGTATGATGCTGAGTTCGACATCCCCGAGTCCAGTGATGGCATCAGCCCCGTTATTCACACTATCGACAGCGATGGCACCAGTCGCTACTACGACATGCAGGGTCGTCCGCTCAGCGGTAAGCCCAGTAAGGGAATGTATATTTATAAAGGTAAAAAAATGATTAGTAAATAAATAGTAAGATATGAACAAGAAGAATTATTTAAGACCTAATTTGGAGATCGTTGAGGTGTCTTTTCAGCTACCGCTGGCCGAGTCTACTTCTGGAGGCGGTGATTCAGCCGAAAGTAGTCGTTCCTTAAACTCTTTCGAGGACGAAGACTGATAAATGCTACTTGGTACGAATCTATGTAACAGACCCTAATAAAAAAATAACGCAAAAAATGAGAAAGATATTTGTATTGGCCGCAGCCGCCGTGATGACTGTCATGAACGTGCAGGCACAGGATGCCGTGACACCCTATTTCGAACTGGAGCAGATGCCCCGATTGCTCAACATCATGCCGGCACCGCCGGCATTCGACAGCCCTGAGTTT
>CACXXD010000173.1 GCA_902771445.1 uncultured Prevotellaceae bacterium | reverse complement strand
ATTAGGATAAACCATTGTATAGACAAACCAGAGTTTGCCTCGACTAACGAATCGCGAATAATAGCTATAGTCATCTATGCGGCTATTGTTCTCATACTGCGGACCAGAGAGGATGAAGTAATCACTGCCAAGCTTACGATCTGTGGCATTCAATACTTTTGCCAGCGAGTCCATGCCACTTTTAATCGACTGGCCATTGTTGTGCAGGACATAACATTCGAGCACGACATTTATCCTCTCGTTGTCATAACTGATACGGACATAGCTCTTGTATTCGTCTAGCGAGTCAGGCTGTATGGCGAAAAATGATGGGTATCTGACCATGAAGCCCAAATCGGGGTCTTGGTATGTCTGCATCTCAGCCGTATTCAAACCTTGCTCAAACACGTCTCCATCTTTCCTTTCTGAGGTGAAAGGCCAGATGAAGTCGATGCTTGCCAGGATTACAAGGGCGGCAATGAATAGTAAAGCGGTTTTCTTCATTAATATCCCATTCGCGAAGTATCTACCTCCTTTTTCTTTTTCTCCTTGAAGTTACCGATGCGGTAGATGGCGGAGAGAGAGACGCTGGCGTAGTTCATCCAAACGCACATAACATAGTCTTGATTGGCGAGCGTGGAACGAGTTTTGGCATAACTGTTAAATATGTTGTTGCCGTTTACCTTGATGCTCCACTTACCATTGTCAGATGCCCAGCGGAGCGAGGCGTTCAGATAGAGCAGCGGATTGATGTCATAGACACCCTGGATGGCCTTCGATTGGAAGAACGGATTGAGAATGAACTGGATGTTATGCCGTTGGGACAGTTTAACAAATGCTGTTCCGCCAAAGATGGCTGAGAGGCGAGTGCGGTCGAAAGGCAGGTCGAAGAAGTTGCTGCTCTTATCATGCCGGTAGAGTCCCGTAGCCATCACGTTGCCGTTGAGCCACTGGCCGATATGGAACTGGGCAGAGGCTTGCAGTCCGAAGTAATTGGAGTAGTCGAAGTTGGTCTCTTTCATAATTACCGCCATACGGTCAGAGCTCTGATAGGGGAGCTGCACAAAATAGTCGGGTTCAAACTCGGCAAAGGCCGTGAAGGTGTACTTATGGTTCAGTTGCCACATGAGGTTCAGCTCATATTTCGACATGGGCTTCAGGTCGGGGTTGCCCCATATCTCGGTATAGGCCGACGCGTAGTAGATACTGCTCATGGTGCTCCAGTAGCTGGGATAGACGGCCTCGCTGCTGAACGAGAGATTTAGCATATTCTTTGGATTAATGTTCCACATGGCGTTGAACTGAGGGTAGATGCGCCACTCGTTCCATTTGGTGGCATGGTATTGCTCCATCGTCAGCGAGGCTTCGAGGCTCAGCGACTTGCCAATCTGCTTGCTGAATCCTGCATAGGCATTTAGGATACGTTCATCGTAGTCTACATGGCTGGTGGCATCGGGCATCTCTTCGTGGTTCTGATTGAGGGTGACCTGATAGCTATTGTTATTTGTAAACTGCGCTTTTGCTCCATACATCAGTTCCCATTCATTGGGTAGTGCATGGGTCTGGTCTGCCGTGAAGAGCCACTTGCTGACTTTCTGATGACTATCGACTGACAGGTTTCGGTTGATGTCATGAAGTTCGCCCTCAAGGCTTTGTGTGCGAGGCTCCTGATAGTTGGTATACGACGCGCCAAGTTGCAGACCGAATGGAGCCGCATAGTTGGCATCGACATTGTGAAGGTAAGTGTGCTGACGGGAATGCTGCGTAGATTGAGAAGTGCCAGTTGTGGTATTGGTTGAGCGGGTGGAGTTCCACTGGCCTGTATAGGCAAGGCTGAGACGATGGTTCTCGGCAATGGCATAATCCATCCCTATGCGGTACTCATGGTCGGTGCCGTCACTGCGGTTGCTCGTTTTGTCTTCGTAAGCAATGCGCTTATCGCCCAGTGGATGATTGGCTTCGTGCTCCACTTGTCCGTAATTTGCCCCATCGGTGAAAGTGTACGACATGTCCAGTCCCAATTTGCCACGATTGTAGATAAGGCTGCCACCTGCATAGCCTGTGCCATATTTGTTCTGCCGCCAACCTCCCATTAGTTGTCCTGAAAGTTGGTTTGTCCCTGCAAAATCTTTTGTTACAATATTGATAGCCATGCCTCGGACATGATATTTCGCAGGAGCCGATGGCATCACCTCTGCTTTAGCCAACATAGAAGAAGGCATGTTTTTCAATCGCTCTATCACTTTATCTGCATCAAGCGTTGTTGGCTTGCCGTTAATAATGAGTGTTACTGGTCTCCCGCTGAAAGTAAGATTGCCATCCGACTCAACCACGCCAGGGATGCGGGTCAAAGCTTCGTAGGCATCATCAGCAGGATATATTTGCAGCAACATGGGCAAATTATATATTAGGTGGCCATTCTCAGTTCCTGATACGATACGCTCACCTTTCACCGTTACGCCTTTCAGAGTATGGGTTTCAGGCTGCATCCGTATTATGCCAAGTTCTGTGTTGTCGCATTGCTTGTAAACCGTCTTGTAGCCGACGTAAGATATTCGGGCGAGAATATTTGGTTGATCAATGGGAACAACAAAAACGCCACTCTCGTTAGATACTCCGCCTGCAATCAGCGTGCTGTCAGCAGGGTTAAGAACGGCAATATTAGCGTATGCCACAGGCTGGCCTTGTTCGTCGATGATAGTACCCGTCAGATGGCTATCGGTCTTGTGAGTACATTCCACATAAATCTCATGTTTTCCACTCTTGACCACACGGACTGGATAAAAGCCAACAATCTGCAAGATGGCATCGGGGACTGACTTGTTTTGTATATGAGTCGTTACGCGGAAGTCTTCGAGTTCATCGTAGATAAAGGTGATGTTGTAATCAGTGGCTTGTTCTTGAATGTACTTCAAGGCTTCGGAAAGGGGGACGTCCTGAAAGGTGTGTGTGATCTTTTGTGCACTTGCAACTGACACAATGGCGCACAGCAATAGTATGAATGATATTCTTTTCATCATGGCAAACGTTTTAGCAATCCTTGGCGGGGATGGCGGTGGTTCTTATGAATAGGGTATCATTCTCGGTCTGGATCTGTATCCACTCGAAGTTGTTGAGCATCTCCACAACTTTCTCCAGTTTATATTCCGGTTTCCATTGATAGAAAAGGCGGAGACGGGGGGCATCTTCGTTTTGATAGACCACCTTGACGTTATAGTAGGCTGAGAGTTCTTCGAAGATTTCTCCTAAAGGCACGTTGTCGTAGAGTTTGGGCTGTGGTGCAGCTATCGTGTCAGGCTCAGCAAGTTGAGAACTGGAAGTTGAAGGTCGAGAGTTCTTGATAACCTCCGAATCCTGTTCCTTTGATACGTTATAATGACTGGCGATATGAATGGCTGCATAAGCAATGCCTGAGAGCATGAGGATGCCCACAAACATAACGGCGAACTTAAGAAACGGATACTTTTCGTTTCTTACTTCTCGCTTTTCATCACTCAGTCGTTGCCATTCGGCATCTATCATATCGTCAGTGACTTCCTGTTCTGCATGGGCAGCGTCAATGGCACTCTGAGTCTTCGACATCAGTGCGTAAAGCTCACGGCACTCTACATCGGCAAGTATCTCCTGCCACTCTTCTACAGTATAATGCTGGGGTTGTTCCATCATCTGGAGCAATAGATCGGTCTTGTTCATACTCTTGTTCATACGCTCATTTGTTGTTAAGATGTGTACGTAATTGATTAAGCGCACGGCGCAGATGCTTATAGACAGTGGTTTCACTGACACCCAGACGAAAGGCAATCTCCTTAAAGGTTACTCCATCGCGGAAATGCAGCATAATGATGTCGCGGCAAACGGGTGGCTCTAATTGGTCTATGCCCTTATATAGAGCTTTCAGTTCTTCTTCTAACCGTTCCGTCGGTGTGATGGTCGTGTCGAGGTCAAGCCAGTAGAGGTGTTCCACCCGTTCCTGTATCTGTCGGCTACGAATCACGTTCAGGCATCGGTTTCGTACGCTTGTAAGCAGATAGTGCTCGGCTGTTTCTTCCTTTAGATCTTTTGGGTCGTCGAGTAGATGGGCAAAGATGTCGTGCACCACATCCTTGCTCTCAGCATCGTCGTGCAGAAGCATGGTGGCCAGTCGATACATCTGGCGATAATGCTGTCGGAACAGCTTTTCGAGTTTCTTTTGATCTGTCATACACTCTTAATACACACGAAAACCGATTTACTAAACCCTTTATGGCAATTTTTTGTGCAAAGTTAGGTAAAACGCACGAAAAAGCCCCCGACATGACCGAAAAACGTATGCCGGGGGCGAAAGTCTGAAACTATTGGGCGCAATGGGGACAGTAACTGCGCCCTAGAGGAAGAAGCGCTGGAACTCACTTTCAAAATTGGGGGTGAGGATCTGTTGGCCGATGGCGGCGCGGATTTCTTCGAGGGTCCAAAAGCGCCCACCATCAAGCTCGTCCTTTGATGGATTGATTTCTCCGTCATAGACCGTGCGATGCACATAGACCAGCTCGCGCTCACGACGGCTTTCAAAGACGTACATCCCTACCCGCTCTGGTGTGAATTCTGCAATGCCAAGCTCTTCGCTTACCTCTCTTGTAAGGGCCAGCTCGGGTGTCTCGCCATAGTCGATATGGCCTCCTACGCTGGTATCCCACTTGCCTGGCTGAATGTCCTTCCATTCAGGTCGTTTCTGCAGATAAACCTCGCCACGCGAATTAAACACATGCAGATGAACCACAGGGTGCAGCAACTTCGATCCATTATGGCACTCGCCCCTCGTTGCTGAGCCTATAACACGTCCTTCCTCATCTACCAACGGGAAACGCTCTTCTTGATTATCTTTCATCATTTCCTTGTATTTTTGGCTGCAAAGATAGCAAAAAGTAGGCATTTTTAGTTATTCATCAGTCAATAATTTGGAATATTTGGCTTTTTTGTGTACTTTTGCTCCCCGAAAATGCAAAGACAAAGAAAAAGGAACATAGCGGCGTGGGTATTGCTATCGGTGTTTGTGCCGATGAGCATGACAATGGCAGCACAAGAAAGCCATCATCATCATGGCAGCCATGCGCACCCTAACGATACGAGCGACGTATTCTTCCGTCACCTGAAACTGAACGAGTTGGTGGTGACAGGTGTTACAGGCGACACGAAACTGAAAAACTCGACAGCGCCTATCTCGATCATATCGAACAAGGATCTGCGACAGACGACATCGACGAATATCATCGACGCCATTGCCCATCAGCCTGGTATGGCGCAGATTACGACTGGAGGCGG
>CACXXD010000172.1 GCA_902771445.1 uncultured Prevotellaceae bacterium | reverse complement strand
GCCTTCGTGCTGAGATTAGTATTGAATCAAAGTGGGTTTGCAGGCATATCAAACTGAGTTCTTACTTTAGTCATCGTGTAACTAATGCTAAAACTCAGTTTGATATGGCTGCAAACCCACTTTGATTCAATATCAATCTCAAGACTACCGCTAAGACATCACGTGAGCACTGCGGTTCTTCGCTTCCAGAATGCTACTTTCCGAAGGTGCTTTTTTTTTATGAATTATTTTGACAAAATTACGGGGAATCAGAGCACAGGGGTGGGGCCTGTAACTTTATTTTTTTTTCGATGAAACTGGCAAAAACCGTAGCTTGTTCTGTATTGCTCTATATTATAATGTGTGTTAAAAAATATCATGCGCACCGAAT
Source organism: uncultured Prevotellaceae bacterium (assembly GCA_902771445.1). GTDB lineage: Bacteria > Bacteroidota > Bacteroidia > Bacteroidales > Bacteroidaceae > Prevotella. Next base: position 3,373 of record CACXXD010000172.1, on the reverse strand, counting down.
ATTGCCTTTTTTTTTGTATCTTTGCAAAAGTTAATAATTAGCAGGACTTTTTTATGCTTCGTGCTCAACTCACTTTAGCACTGCTTGCCTTCTGTAGCCTCTTCTCTAAGGCACAGAATGCCATCGAGGACTACGACTCCCTGTCGCGGTTGTCGTCGGCTACGCTGATGGAGAGCGGGCGAAAGCTGTTCGAGCAGCGCGTGGCCAGCAAGGCGCTTGCCTGTTTCATGATTGTGGGCGAACGCTTCAAGGCCAATGGCAATGAGGCCAACATGGAGCTGAGCATCAAGGCACTCAACAACTGCGGTTGCGTCTACAAGTTCCTCTATTTCGACTACGTGCAGGCCTACGACTATTTCATTCGGGCCTACGACCTCTGCGAGGCCCATCACTTCGACCGTTTCTCGCCCGTGGTGCTTGTCAATCTGGCCGACTTGCTCAACGACTACGGCCTGAACTATGGCTCCGAGTCCATGCGGCAGCATGCGACAAAGCTCTTCGAGCTGTGCATGGAGAAAGCCTACGAACAGAAGAACTGGGAGCTGATGACCACGGCTTTCTTCAACCTGAGTTCCCATGACTACGACCTCGACCTGTCGAAGTTTCAGCTCATCTTCTCCGATGAAATCCCACCTTCTACACCCGATCTGTCCTATGTCCGACTGCAATACAAAGGCATCGAGTCCATACAGCACAAGCGGTATGCCGAGGCACGCGGGTTCTTCTTGCAGCAGCTGCCCTTGGTGAGCGCGCGCTGGGAGCCCGTGCGCGACACGCTGTCTACTTATATCGCTGTGGCGCATACCTACGTGCTCGAAGAGCTCTACCCTCTGGCCTTGGGCTATCTGGAGCGTGGCTTGCAACTGTCTGAGCGCAACAAGCTGGGCGACCGCGTGGCGGATGTCTGTCTGCAAATCTCCGATTGCCATCGTCTGATGGGCGACACGGTGTTGCAGCAGTATTACTACACGCTCTATTTGGAGAAGATGGACATGGTGCACCGCAGCCGTCTGTCGAGCGTGGCTGAGCTGAACTACATACACGAGCTGAAGAAACAGGAGGCCAAGGCCACAGAGCTCTCGTTGCGCCAGAAATTGCAGCAATACGTCATTTTGGCCATTTTCATCGTGCTTTTGGTCGTCATTGTGTCGGCTGTACTCCTGTGGCGGCAGAACCGACGGCTGCATGCTGCCAACAAGATGTTGTTTGAGCGTTACCAACGGATGATGCGAGCCGAGGCCGAAGAGCAGAAGCTGCGCAAGAGTATCGCCTATAGTCACAGTAGTCTGAACGAGGAGCAGAAAGAGATGCTCATCTTCCGCGTTCAGGAGGTGATGAGCGATGCCAAGGTCATCTGCCAGCAGGACTTCACGTTGGCTGGACTGGCCAAGCTGGTCGACTCGAACACCACCTACGTGTCGCAGGTCATCAACGAGAAGTACGGCATGACCTTCAGCATTCTGTTGGGCAACCATCGCGTCAAGGAGGCCTGTCGGCGCATCAGCGAGGAGGGCGAGCGCTACACCACTCTGACCATCGAGGCCATTGCCTCGGGCGTAGGCTTCAAGTCGCGCACCGCCTTCATCAATGCGTTCAAGCGCGAAGTCGGTCTCACCCCCTCCGAATACATGCGCATGGCCAACTCCGAGAAGTAACCGTTGACTACAGAAAAGAGACTACAGTCTGCAGTCTATAGTCTACGCCCTATAGTCAGGCTAACGATTTGTAAGTTCAACTGCTGTCAATGCAACTTTTTATCGCGAAAAGTCTGTTTTTCGTTCAGATTTGTAAATATGGGCATGCAGAATGCCCGATTTTTTCGCTCAGTCAGAAAAAAACACGAAATTTGCACTTCAATCTAAATAAAAGAAGTGTAAAACCCAATTTTTAACAAACTACAGCGAATTTTTAATGAAAAAGAAACTTCAACTTTCAGCCCTTGCCTTGGCGACGCTCCTCAGCTTCTCGGCCAATGCACAGGTTAAACTACACGGTGTTGCTCAGAACAATCGCTACGACGACGGCGATCAGATGAAGAGCGAGTATTTGGGATGGAACTCAGAACTGTCGAAAGCCATTTTCATGGTCGATCTCGGACTTTGGTCGATGTCATGGGACGGGGTAGCTCTCTCTACTCCTGAAAAAGAACCGGCTGTGGTCAGGGAGGATGTGATAGCCGACAAGGAGAAAGCCGTCTGGGCCACCAACTTCAACTTGATGGTGGGAAATTCGGGCGCTCTCTACAGGGATGGAAAGTTGATTACGGTGATGTCACGCGATGAGCAGTCGACCCCCGACGAAGAGCTTTTCAATGTTCGCAGATGGAATGCCGTGACGGGCGAACTGATCTCCACCGAGACGCGCCCCAAGAGCGACTGTCTCGAGTCGGCTGGCATGAGCTACAACCCGATTGACGGCAAGGTCTACGGACTGTTCTATCTCACTGAACAGCAGCTCAGCGAGGAGTTTACCGACGATCCCGACTTCTTTGTCGACGAGGATGGCGAGTCGAGCGATGTTGACGCAGGCTATTGCCTCTGCACCATCGACCTGGAGACACTCAAGGTGACACCTATCACCCGTGGACTCTACTATCAGAACTTCGTCACGTTTGCCATCAACAGCGACGGTCGCGCCTTTGCTCTCACCAGTGGCGGCGGCAGTGCGCCTGCGGGCGACGACGGCAAGGTGCGCGACAGCCAGAACAACCTGGTGGGCGCACAGCTCTATGAGTTCAACCTGAAGACGGGCAACATGATTCTGAAGGAGGTGCAGGCCGTTGACTCGCAGACGGGCGAGACATACGTTGCCTACGAGCCTATGGTGCATGGCACTGGCTATTACTCGCAGTATCGCCGCCAGTCGGCATGCTTCGCCAAGAGCAATCCCGATAAAATGTACTGGAATGGCTTCTTCAACAGCGGCAAGGGCATCAACGACTGGGGCTCATGGAGCACGCTGCCCGACCGCGAGTGGCGCACCAACGGCAAGTATGACACCTGCCTCTACGAGGTTGACATCAACACGGGTGAGGCTACCCTTCTGTCGAAGATCAACAACCGCTGGACCTTCTCTGCCATGTGGGTCGATGGCGATGACTGCAGCGACGGTGCTGGCGATGTGAATGTCATCGACCGTGTAGCAGCTGCTCAGCCTACTGTCGGCACGCAGGTCTACAACATGCAGGGTCAGCAGGTCGACCGTCAGGGTCGTGGCCTCTATATCGTCAAGCAGGGCGACAAGACCCGCAAGGTCATGGTGCGATAAATACCACACACACTAAAATATAATGTTTAGAGTAACATTCAATTAAACTTAATATTAACAAAACATGAAAGATTTTTTTAATCTAAGAAAGAGTAAGCTATTACTC
>CACXXD010000171.1 GCA_902771445.1 uncultured Prevotellaceae bacterium | reverse complement strand
CCACACCATGCTCAGCAGCAGTACCGCCACACCCGAAAGCCAAAGCCATCCGAAGAGTTGCGAGATGTCGCTGAACAGGTGCCACACCTGCTCGTGGGTGGTTATTGGAGTCGGTGTTTCCATGCGTATCATGGGCTGAGATTCACCATCAAAGCCTTCCACTACGACAGTGGACAGGGTAGTGGCCTCAGGCGCTGCCTCCACTTCGACGGTGCTTTCGAGTTCCACCCAGCGCACGATGCTCAGCACCCCACTGACCGTGATGGTGAGCATGGCAGCAATAATGAACCCTATCGCCCAACCGGGAGAGCTCTTCAGACGGATGACACCAAAGTAGATCAACGTCAGCAGTGCTCCTACCACGATGGCAGTCAAAGGATATAGTCCGAATTCGAACGTAAACATTTGGGAGATTGAAGATTGAAGATTGAAAATTGAAGATTGAAAATTGGGGATTGAAAATTAGGGATTGAAAATTAGGACTTTTTCTCAATGATGCTGAGAATTTCGGCAATGTCCTTGTCGTTGAGCTGCTCTTCTTTGGCAAAGAAGGATACGAGCGACGAGAAGGAACCACCAAAGAAGGTCTGCTTCACCTCTTCCATATATGTGCGCGTGTAGTCCTCGCGGCTCACCTCGGCATGGTAGTGCTGGGCCTTGCCTTCCTTCTGGGAAGTGACGAAGCTCTTGTCTTTCAGAATCTTCAGGAACGTGAGCAGCGTGGTGAGTGCCGGCTTTGGCTCTGGCATGCGCTCCATAATCTCGGCAGAGGTGGCACCCTCGGCAGGCAGGCCCCACAAGGCCTGCATCACTTGCAGTTCGGCCTGCGTCAGTTTCGATTTATCTTTCATGTTGCTCTAAAGTTTTAGAATTACGTTGCAAATATACTCTAAAGTTTTAGAACAAGCAAGAATTTCACTCTAAAGATTTAGAATGTTAACACAAATTAAGGCGAAAGGGGCGCATTGGTCTGAACATACTTACTGTTACTAATGAGAAACCGTTCAGTCTGTTTTCCAGATATTGTGTCTTACGTATGCTCTGTGACCATAGCGGGCAATGACAATGAAGCAAACGAAGGGAACGATGAACGACATGTTGGTCGACGAGACACCAAGAACAGTGACGTTGGAGTCGATGATGATGGCCTGCAACGGCGGGAACACCGAACCACCAAGGATGGCCATGATGAGGCCCGCACCAGCCACTTTCACATTGTCGCCCACACCACGCAGGGCAATGCCATAGATGGTGGGGAACATGAGCGACATGCAGGCCGAAACGGCCACCAGACAGTAGATGCCGTTGCGGTCGGGGAACAAGATGACACCTGCGGTGAAGGCAATGGCACAGATGGCCAGGATGCTGAGCAGACGGCCCGGCTGTATGTAGCGCAGGAAGAACGTACAGATGAAACGGCTGACGGTGAAGAATGCCATTGCCAGGATGTTGAACTGTTGCGACAGAATCTCTGCCGACTTCTCCGGCATGCCCTCCTTTGTGAAGATCTGCGTGCCATGCTGAATGATGAACGTCCAGCACGTCACCTGTGCACCAACATAGAAGAACTGGGCAATCACACCCTCGCGATAGTTCTTCTTGTTGCTCAGCTCTCGCAGCGACTGTGCCAGTGGCTTGGTGGACTGTTTGTCGCCGTTCTTCGGCATCTTGCTGAGTCGGATGAGCACCAGTAGCATGATGCACACCATTCCGATGAAGATATAGGGCTGGATGAGGATGTCGAGGTCGTGGCTCTTCACCACATCAAACTGTGCATCGGTGAGTTCGGCCCGCTGTGTGGTGGTCAGCGGATTCATGCGTGCCTGAACGAGTGTCATGGCGGCATACATGCCCAACAGTGCACCGAAGGGGTTGAATGCCTGCGCCAGGTTCAGTCGTTGCGTGGCTGTCTCCTCGGTACCCATGCAGTAGATGAAGGGGTTGCAGCTGGTCTCAAGAAACGACAGGCCGCACGTCAGAATGAAATAGGCTAGCAGGAAAGGATAGTAGTAGCCCATCATCCGGGCAGGGATGAACATGAGCGAGCCTATGGCAAAGAGCGACAGGCCCACCAGTACGCCGGCCTTGAACGAATAGCGCTGGATGAACAGTGCGGCGGGGAATGCCATAGCAAAGTAGCCCAGGTAGTAGGCCACCTGAACCAGCGAGCCTTCGGTGACGCTCATGCGGAAGATCTTTGAGAATGCTTTCACGATTGGACCTGTCATGTCGTTGGCAAAGCCCCACATGGCGAAGCACGAGGTGATCAGCATGAAGGGGATGACAAAACTGACACCGTCCTTGGTCAAAATCTCTGATGTGTTGATTTTGAAATTTTTCATCATATTATTTATTGTTCAAGTTAGCTGTATTTAGGTCGAAATACTTGTATGTAATAAATATTGTGATGGCAAAATTACAATAAAATTTCAAAAAGAATACTTTTTTATATAGATTTTATTATTTTTGCACTGAAAAAACCAAGAAACAATGAAGAAACTTCTTTCTCTGCCCCCAAATCTGGTGAAAACCGATGCAGACGGGCTTACCGTTTTCCATCATATCACGCAACTCTCGCCCAGTGAATTCTTCTGCACCTGCGACCCCGAAGGCCATCGGATAGGCAGCGGCGGCGGCACCACCTGGCTGTTGCAACAGTGCTTTCTGACCGAAGGCGAAGAGGCGAAACGCGCCTCGCTGACTGAGCATGACTTCGACGCATGGCTGTCGAAGGAAAAACGAATCCTGCTGCATGCCGGCGGGCAGAGCAGGCGACTGCCTGCCTACGCTCCATCGGGCAAGATTCTGACACCCGTACCCGTTATGCGGTGGGAGCGCGGACAACGCCTGTCGCAAGACCTTCTCTCGCTGCAGCTGCCGCTCTACGAACAGCTGATGGCGGCGGCTCCCGACTCCATCCATACGATGGTGGTGAGCGGCGACGTGCTCATCCGCTCCGGTCAGCCCCTGCCCCCGATTCCCGAGGCCGATGTTGTATGCTTCGGCTTGTGGCTCGATGCATCGGTGGCCAGGAACCACGGTGTCTTTGTCAGTGACCGTCGCTCGCCTCAGGTGCTTAAGCAGATGTTGCAGAAGCCGACGGTGGAACAGCTGGGCGAACTGCAGAAGCAGCACTACTATCTGACCGACATAGGCGTGTGGCTGCTGTCGGACAGGGCAGTGAAGGCACTGCGCAAGTATTGTCTGACGGCACAAGATGACAAGGCCGTCTATTCAGCGCAGGCACCCTTTGGCGAAGGCGTACAGGTGAAGTCGTTCGACCTCTATTCGGAGTTCGGGTGCTCGCTGGGTACCGACCCCATCATCGACGTGCCTGAACTGCGGGCGCTCAGTGTGGCCATCCTTCCGCTGCCCAACGGCGAGTTCTATCATTTCGGAACCAGTCGCGATGTCATTGGATCTACCGTTCGATTGCAAACACGCGTGAGCGACCAGCGCGTCATCATGCATCACGACCGCAAGCCGCAACCCAGCATCTTTGTGCAAAACGCTGTCGTTCAGCTGCCATTTACCGCTGCCAACAAGAACATCTGGATAGAGAACAGCTGCGTAGGACAGCACTGGCAACTGTCGACCGACAATGTCGTGACGGGTGTGCCGCAGAACGACTGGCAGTTGGCATTGCAACCCGGACAGTGCCTCGACATCGTACCCATCGACGATGATCGCTATGCCGTGCGCTGCTATCATATCGACGACCGTTTCGACGGTGCCGAACAGCAACGACCT
>CACXXD010000170.1 GCA_902771445.1 uncultured Prevotellaceae bacterium | reverse complement strand
GGTGTCACCGAATTGCAGTCAGATCTGACCAATCCCGTTGAGCAGGGCGTCATTGGTGAAGCAACGAGTCCGCTGCATTTCGAGGCTGCCGAAGAGTTCTGTCGTCATCACAACATGACACCTGCTCACCTCACCTTGGCGGCAGTGTTCTATGCCCTGGCTCGTTTCACCAACCGTTCGGCTGACGTGCAAGGCAAGAATGAACAGCTTTGCATCACAACGATTAGCAATGGCCGTTCCAATCTGAGCATTCGCAATACCGTGGGCATGTTTGTCAATACACTTGCCTTGAGTGCAGTGGTGGGCGATCAGCGTGTGATAGAGTTTGTCGAGACGGTTAGCCGTACCTTCGACGAGACACTTGCGCATGAGAACTATCCTTTCTCTCAGGTGGCTGCCGACTATGATCTGAGTGCAGAGATCATGTTTGCCTATCAGATAGGCGTTCTCGATAAGTACATCTGTAATGGCACGGAGCTGAAGGTTGAGAATCTGGAACTGAATGTTCCTAAATTCCGTATCGCCTTCTATATCAAGGAGGTTGATAATATTCCGTCAGTATGTATTGAATATGATAACGGTCGTTATAGTCACAGTCTGATGTCGCATTTGGCCAAGGCGGTGAGCTGTGCGGTAGATGCCTTTGTGGCCCACCCAGATGCCTCTTTGCTGAGTGTGTCGCTACTCGATGCCTCGCAGACGGCTGTTCTCGATGGCTTCAACAAGACCGATGTGCCTTATGACCGCACGCAGACCATCGTATCCCTCTTCCGTCGTCAGGCCGCACTTACACCCGACAATGAGTGTGTGGTCTATCATGATGCGCGATACACCTATCGTCAGGTCGACGAGATTTCTGAGCGAATCGCCCATTACATTGCCGCGCAAGGCTTGGGTACGGAAGATGTTGTCTCGGTGTTGATTCCTCGTTGCGAGTGGATGGTCATTGCCTCGCTGGGTGTGCTGAAGGCAGGCTGTGCCTATCAGCCGCTTGATCCCAGCTATCCTGCAGAGCGGCTGAATTTCATGATGAAGGATGCCAATGCCCGTTTGCTCATTGCCGACGAGGAGTTGCGGCATATCGTTGACGAGTATAAGGGGAATACGCTCTATACCAAGGATTTGCTCAGTCTGGGAGCCGATGGCTCATACAACGATGTGGAGTTGAAGGCACCAGAGCCTCATTCGCTTTTCATCTTGCTTTACACCAGTGGTTCTACAGGTGTGCCTAAGGGATGCCAACTGGAACATGCTAACGTTGTGGCCTTCTGTCACTGGTATCAGCGGGCCTATGAGCTGAAGTCCGATTGTCATGTGGCCGCCTATGCCAGCTATGGCTTCGATGCCTGCATGATGGACATCTATCCTGCCATTACGGTTGGTGCCTGTGTATATATAATAGGTGAGGATATTCGTTTGAATCTGCCCGATCTGAATGTGTATTTCAACGACAATAATATTACACATTCTTTCATCACAACTCAGGTTGGCTATCAGTTTGCAACTAATGTCGACAACCATTCTCTGCGTTTCTTTGCCGTTGGAGGCGAGAAACTGTCAGCCTTGAATCCTCCGCAGAACTATAAGATGTTCAATGGCTATGGTCCTACGGAGTGTACTGTCTTCACGACCAACTATCAGGTGAAGGACTATGAACTCGATATACCTATCGGCAAGCCTCTCGACAATCTGCGACTCTATATCGTCGACAAGCAATTCAATCGCTTGCCATTGGGGGCGGCTGGTGAACTGTGGGTGAGTGGTCCGCAAGTGAGCCGTGGCTATCTGAACTGTCCTGAAAAGACCGCTGAGGTATATATTGAGAATCCGTTTGACAGCGACGAGCAGCATGCCCGCATCTATCGTACAGGCGACATTGTGCGCTATCTGCCGGATGGCAATATACAGTTTGTAGGACGTAAGGACGGACAGGTGAAGATACGTGGCTTCCGCATCGAGCTCAAGGAAGTCGAAGCCGTTATACGTCAGTATCCCGGCATTAGCGATGCCACTGTGCAGGCCTTCGACTATGAGAGCGGCGGCAAATTCATTGCTGCATATATCGTTGGCGATCAGCCGATTGATGTCAAGAGCCTGAGCAATTTTATTGGTCAGCAGAAGCCTTCCTACATGATTCCTGTTAGCATCATGCAGATAGATGCCATTCCGTTGAATCAGAACCAGAAGGTGAATAGGAAGGCACTGCCTGCACCCGTCATTCAGGCTACTGACCGGGAGTATGTGGCACCTGCCAACGAGATAGAGTCGCGCTTCTGTGATATATTTGCTGGTATTCTTGGCATCGACAAGGTGGGTGCCTTGGACAACTTCTTTGAACTGGGTGGCACTTCGCTCATGGTTACTCGTGTCATCATTGAAGCCGACAAGTACGGTTATCATATTGCCTATGGCGATTTGTTCAGTCATCCCACTCCCCAGCAGCTTGCGGTATTTGTCACGGGTGGTGAAGCTCCTTTGTCCGATGGCGCATCGTCGGCAGATGCCGCGTTCGACTATACTCCCATCAATGCGCTGCTGATGCGCAATACGCTCGATGCATTCCGTGATGGTCAGTCGCAGCCCATTGGCAGCGTATTGCTCACGGGTGCTACGGGCTATCTGGGCATTCACGTGCTCAAGGAACTCATCGAACGTCCTGATGTGCCGGTCATTTACTGTCTTGTGCGGGCTCAGGCATTGGAGAAAGCTGAGAGCAGGCTGAAAGGATTGCTTTACTACTATTTTGCCAAGAATTACAAGGAATTGTTTGGAAACAGACTGCGCATTGTCTTGGGCGATGTCACCCGTGATATTGAGGTTGACGGCCATGTTGATACTGTGTTCAATTGTGCTGCTGTTGTGAAGCATTTCTCAAAGGGAACTGAAATCGAGGATGTCAATATTGGCGGAGCCGTCCATTGTGTTCAGTTCTGCCTTGCTACAGGTGCTCGTCTTGTCCATGTCTCAACCTACAGCACAGCCGGACTGTCAGTCAATGGCGTGCCGGGTCGTGATGCTGCGCTGACAGAGCAAAAGCTGTTCTATGGTCAGTTCATGGACAACCAGTATGTGCATTCCAAGTTCATCTCAGAGCGAACCGTGCTTGAAGCCGCCGCACTTCACGGGTTGAATGCGAAAGTGATGCGTGTGGGCAATCTGGCACCTCGTTCTACTGATGGCGAGTTCCAGATTAACTTCCAGACGAACAGTGCAATGGGGCGTATTCGTGTCTTTAAGATGCTGGGTTGCTATCCCTATGAGATGAGCGACGAGCCAATGGAATTTTCACCGATTAACGAGGTGGCCCATTCGATTGTTCTTCTCTCTCAGACGCCACGCGATTGCACATTGTTCCATCCTTACAACAACCACTATGTCTATTTTGGCGATGTGGTCAACGAGTTGGGCATACTGGGTTACACACCACAGCAGGTTGAGTATCCTCAGTTTGTCGAAGCACTTGAAGCTGCCAAAGCCGATTCGGAGAAGGCGAAGCGACTGTCCAGTCTGCTGGCCTATCAGGACATGGCCCACGGACAGGAGTCATTCGTCATTCCTACGAAGAACACCTACACCACGCAGGTGCTGTATCGCTTAGGTTTCCGCTGGAGCACCACCTCATGGAACTATGTCGACCAGTTCCTCAAGGCCATTGATGGCTTTGACTATTTTGATGAATAACAATTACAAATTAAGTAATCGTTAAAAAATAACTTGGTACGATTCCCGCTCTACAAGAGCAGTCGCCAAATCTCTATTTATCTCTTTGAAATTGTTTTTTGCTTTTAT
>CACXXD010000169.1 GCA_902771445.1 uncultured Prevotellaceae bacterium | reverse complement strand
GCCAAGGCCGCACTGCGCGACGAATCGACCCAGATACAGCAGTGGCTGGAGTACGTCCATGCCCGTGCCGTACAGGGGGCCGCGCTGGCCGACCTGGGGCTGACGCAGATAGTGGCCGACCTGGAGCAGCAGAACAACGAGGTGATCCGACTCATGGACGAGCGCGCCGCCGAGCGTCAGCAGCAGAAGACCATCGTGCTGGCCGACGACCGCCGCTTGGCCGACCGCGCCATGAAGTCGTGCGACCGCGTGCTCAATGCCCTCGCCATCCTCGACGACGACCCGCAGCACTTCGCGGTGCTCATCAACGCACTGACCGCCGACCAGACCGAGTGGCGACAGCGCTACGAGGACAACAAGCGGGCCAACAAGCGCGTCTCGGTGAAGAGCGACGTGGTGGGCAACCACCTCTACCAGACCGCCCGCGGCTGGACATGGGAGCGGCTCATCGAGGACGGCAAGGCCCTGCTCGCCATCGACGAGAATGACCCCGCCCGCATCGTTTCGACGGACAAGAAGGCCGTGAAGGCCGGCGGGTTGCTGCTCGCCCTGAAGGGCGTGCCGGTGAAGCCGACGGACGACGTGGACGTGGAGAAGGAGTACCAGCTGATTCCTGCCGACGGCTCGCAGGATGGCGGCGGCTCGCAGGACGGCGGCGGCGAGGTGACGCCCGTCACGCCGGAGTGAGCCCGTTTTTGATTAGCAATATAATTATCGGCAAGCAAGGTGCATATAGCCTTTGCTTGCCGATTGTCTTTTGCCATCCGTGGGCATCACTGTTATGATGTTACAAATTATTCTTATTTACTAAGAGTTGGCGTCATCCTGCATCTTTCGCTTCCGAAGAGAGCGCCCCTCCATGACGTTGGCAGTAACTCAGTTCTCGCCATCTATCGCAAACATTCCTTCATTGTCATTATGCTGGTAGCCGCAATCATCACGCCTCCCGATTTAATGACCCTCATACTCGTTACCATTCCGCTCTATCTGCTCTATGAGGTCAGTATCAGAGTAGTGAAGTGGGTTGAATAAGCATTGGCCGCCATGAAGAGATTGTTGAAAATGCTGATTGCGGTGATGGTCGTTCTGCTATTGTTGCAGGTAATCATGAGCCTATACAATCATCGCTCAATCTTTGACATTTCTTCATGGTCGGAGAAGTGTATTTTCTGTGGTTTTGAGGACCGTGACCACTGCAATTTTTGCAAGTCAGGACATCGCCAATGTCCATTCTGTAACTCAGCAAGCAGGAAATGATAGCAGACTTGTTTATTGCTTGCTGCATCGTGGGGACAGGCACCTGGGGTATAGCAGCCGTCATACCCAAGTACCTGTCCCTGCGACTACACTGCAAAGATACATATAAATAATGTAATTCGCAAGTTTTTATGGAAAAAGATCAATGACCTGTCCCTCTGATCTCTCGTGACATCCATCGGCGAAGCTGCTTTCGACTTTTGAAAATGTATATTTTGTATTCTCTTTTATTGTTTTTAAGGATTGCACCTTGGTAAAAAGCCAATAAATACAAAAAGGAGGAGCGTTGTGATACAAAATTGCTAATTTATTTGTACCTTTGCTTCCGAAATGTTCTAATATCAGCTATGTACGATCAGATAAGGGAAGACCCCCTCTTTATCCTGCTTTACGGAGCAGTGACGGCTATGTCCGTCATTGCAGGCTGCTATTTGCTGTTCCGCCGGTCCAACGCCATTGCCCCTGACGTGACGCCGCCCATACGGCTGCGACGGTGGACAGGACTGTTCTTTGTCTCTATCGCCTTGAGCCATGCGTGGTATATGCCGATATTTTTCCTCACCTCAAGCGAGGACATCACGCAATGCGACCTTATCGGCGGACTGCTCGATAGCGCGACTCTTTTCCCGCTGGCAATCATCGTGCTGTTCGTCATGCTGCAGGACAGTCGGCGACCATTGTGGCCTGTCGTTGTGATGATGGCGCCCGTCGTTGTCTGTTCTGCGCTGAGTGCTGCTACCAGCAGTTATGCCCTGATGCCTATGTTGCATGCCTATTTCCTGTTGATGAGCATTGGTGTCATTATGTATATGGTGTGGGCTACGCGCCGATACGGGCACTGGCTTCGCGACAACTTTGCCGACCTGGAGCACAAGGAGGTGTGGCAGATTCTACTGGTGCTGGGCATCACGCTGCTGGTATTCGCTATCTATGTGTCCACCTGCGAAGGCACCATCTACCTGTACGCGATGCAGGTGATTTACGTCACACTCGTGTGCTTCCTCCTATGGCGGGTGGAGACACTCAGTGACCTGGGCCACCAGATTGCTCCTGCCGAAGCCAAGGCCGAAGACTGTCAATCGTCCAAAGACCTTCCGCAAGTAACTCTCGACCGCTCGAACATGGTCGCTTTGCCTACAAAGAACATTGAGCAATTACTACAACGACACTGCATAGCCCCCCAACTCTACCTGCAGCACGACCTGAGCCTTCTGCAACTTGCCAAGGCCGTTGGCACCAACCGCTTTTATCTCAGCCAGTATTTCACTGCTCAGGGCATGACCTACAATGCCTATATCAACGACCTGCGCATCAGTCATTTCATGAACCTCTATCGTGAGGCTGTTGATGATCATCGCTCTTTTACTGCTCATCAGTTGGCGCAGGAAAGTGGCTTCCGCAACTACAATACCTTTAGCAGTGCCTTCAAACGCAAAACGGGACAGTCGGTGACAGCCTGGATGAAGGCTGCGGGCAAGTCCTAAATTACCAAAATCTGCAAGAAAAGTACCAAAATCTGCAAGAATCACGGCCAAAGCCCCTGAGCCGTGATTCTTTTATAAGTGGAATTGCTAACTTTGCAGTCAGAAATGATTGATTCCTAAACATTATTTAATTATGAGAAAACTGAAAGCAATGATGCAAGCCGCCATCCTCACCTGCGGCGCAACAGCGGTACTCACTTCATGTACCAGTAATGACGACAACTCGGTTCCTACGCCTACGGAGGACATCGGCGCTCCCGACTACTCCAAGGAGGCCTGCTGGTGGAAGATTCCGGAAGTCACTAAGGAATTCGACACGTTCTACATCTACTCGACCATCTACTTCGCTGGTAACGAGAGCGACCCCGACTACGCGACGCTCGACAACAAAGAGATGCTGGACGGTATCAAGGTGGAGCATGCCATCAAGTCGAGTGTCTTCGAGGAGTCTACAAACTTGTTCATCCCGCTCTATCGCCAGGCCAGCATGAGGCTTGCGGGTGACATCTGGAAGAAGACTGGTAGCATCGAGGAGGCAATTAAGAGCACGCCCTACGGTGACATCACCGCTGCGCTCGACTACTACTTCGAGAACTACAACCAGGGCCGTCCGTTCGTCATCGCGGGCCACAGTCAGGGTGCAGCTATCCTTCGCCACGTATTGAAGAATTATTTCAAGGAGCATCCTGATTACTACGAGCGCATGGTGGCCGCCTATGCCATCGGCTACTCCATCACGAAGGAAGACCTGGAGACTAACCCGCACATGAAGTTCGCCACAGGAGAAACTGATACGGGCGTCATTATCAGTTGGCACGCAGAAGGTCCCAAAAGTGTAGGTAGTAAATTCCTGTCTGCTGCGATGCTGCCAAACGGCATCAGCATCAACCCGCTGAACTGGAAGCGCGACGATACGTATGCACCGGCCAGCATGAACCTCGGCTCTATCGTGCTGGACGAGAAGACCAACACGACAGAGATCCGCCCGTGGCACCGTCATCACGAACGCCAAAGCTGTACCCAATGAAATGGTAGAGTTCGCCGGACCGCAGAGTTATCACCAGGACGACTACTCCATCTTCTACAACAACATTAAGGACAACGTGGCAAAGCGCATCGCAGCCTATAAGGCCAAGTGATAGCACGTTTATCCAGACACAGAGGTGCCTGACCCCTTTGTGTCTCGCATTAACGTTTACAAGTAAAACAACTTTTTAGCCTCACTGCCAATCTTGGTGGTGAGGCTATTCGTATAAACATTTTAAAAACAAACAAACAATGAAAAAAGTAAAGTATGAGTCGCAGTTGCGGCTGCAAGATCAGGGGGACAGGTCATTGATCTTTTATTTTGAAAGGGGAAGGGATTCGGGAGTCAAAGCGACTTCCGTTTTTTCGTCTGGCTAGGGCACGTCGAT
>CACXXD010000168.1 GCA_902771445.1 uncultured Prevotellaceae bacterium | reverse complement strand
ATTTGGTTTATGAAGCTAACTTGAGATTAGCCTAAGCTGATAGCCTCTGAGGGGCAAACGCTTGCGCAAGTGCCGCACTCTGTGCAAGCATCAGCGTCGATTACGTACTTTTCACCTTCAGAAATTGCCTCTACCGGGCACTCACTTGCACATGTTCCACATGCAATGCAGTCATCACCAATTACGTATGCCATAATTCTAAAAAAAATTTTGTTAGTTAATACTCATTTTTGATGATGCAAAGGTAACAACTTTTTTCTTCCCATACTAATTTTTTATTAGATATTTTCATAATTTATACGATGTCGAAATAAAAATGTGTATAATAACATTGCTGTTTTTCCGTTATAAATAAAGCGATGAAGAAAACAATATCGACCCTATTAATGCTGGCGCTATTCGCCTGTCCGGCAATGTCGCAGCAGCGCAAGGTTCAGAACAAACCTTACATTGACTTACGCCCGTTGCACTTTGGCATCTCCATTGGCCTGAACATGCAGGATGCCGAGTTCCAGAACGTGGGTCCACAGACGATACAGATGCCCAGCGGCGACACGAAAGACGGCTATATCCTTTGCGATGCCGACACATGGAACCCAGGGTTCAGCGTGGGTGTCTTGGCCGATATCCGCTTGCATCAGCACTTCTCGTTCCGCATCACACCCATGATGCATTTCGGCACCAAGCACCTCGTCTTCAGAAACATGCTGGAGACTACCGAGACAGGCCGCCCGATAGAGATGACACAGAACCTGAAGAACACCTACATTTCCATCCCACTAAGCCTGAAGTTCTCTGCCGAGCGATTCAACAACTATCGCCCCTACATCGTGGCAGGTCTCAATCCGATGATCAACCTTTCAGGCAAAGACCAGGACTACATCCAGCTGAAACGCCACGACATGATGATCGAACTGGGTCTTGGATGCGATTTCTACCTACCCTTTTTCAAGCTGATTCCAGAGCTGAAGTTCTGCTATAGCCTGTTGGACGCGTTCGACAAGACACACATCAACGAACTGACCGATGCCAACAAACGGATTTATGCCCAGTCTGTGTCATCGGTCAGAACCAAGATGATTGTGCTTACGCTCTATTTCGAGTAGTCCCCCACCCTCTTGCTATTTCTTCTCAAAGTTTAGTTCCAGCTTTCCTATAAAAGCCCCGTGCTTGCCGTTCTGATCGACCGGCACCATTCTGCCATCCAAGTCCTTCACATACTCCAACTTTTCCAGATACGTATGCGAGTGTCCGTCGAGCACGAGGTCCAATCCGCGTGTCTCTCTGATGACCCGATCGCAAGGGAAAGTAGTGACCTGCCAACCTAAGTGACTCAGACAGATGACCGCATCGCACTTCATCTTATCCTTCAGCAGGTCAATCATTTTCTGTGCACATTCACTCGGATTCAAATACTTCAGCGGACCATAGTTCTGCGTCGACACCAGTCCAATCAGTTCAGGAGCCAAAGCAAAGATGCCCAACTTCAGACCGTTTCTCTTAATAATAATATAAGGTTTAACAATCTGAGCCAATTCAGTATCAGCAAAATCATAATTAGAGCAGACAATGGGGAAGTTGGCCATCTTGAACAGCCTGATCATATTATCCAGACCAAAGTCGAACTCATGATTGCCAATAGTAGCCGCATCATAGTGCATCAGGTTCATCAATCCAATCTCCACATCGCCCTTAAACATGGTATAGTAGCTACTGCCCTGCGAGAAGTCACCACTGTCGAATAGCAACAGACCGGGATCTTTCTGCCGCTCCTCATTCACAATGGCAACGCGCCTCAAGTATCCACCGCGATCGGCCAGTGTCGTGTCGGCCAAGTTCTTGTTGAGCGGAAAGATGCAAGAATGCGTGTCGTTGGTATGCAGTATTGTCAGTCGCTTTTGCGCGTAAGTAAACTGGAGTCCGCAAAACGAGAATTGCAGACACAGCGCAATCCCCATCACGCATGACAGCCAGTTCCTACCGTTCTTTATTTTTCCCTTTCTCATATCTAATCTGTCTGTTATCATTTTATCACTTTAATTCTCCCCTCCACACGGGCCGAAACAGGAGCGTGCTTGCCAGCCTGCTCCTTGAAGTAGTTCATAATAATGAATCGCGAATTGTTGCGCGACTCTCTCGGTGCGTTCAGCTTCGTGCATTTCTGAAAAGCAACCAAGCCATCATTGCCCTGTGCCAGATAGTCGATTGTGGTGATGCGATACTCCGCACGCGGGTCAATCTCTTGCCCATTCAGCTTTGCAGAAACAAGGTTGCCGTCGGCAGTAATCACAAGCTCCACACCGTGGCTCACACCCTCTCCCCCACGCTTGGCTATCTGTCTGAACAGCTCCATGAGATTCTCGCCCGTGAGTGTCAGAAAACAAATCTTATTCTCGAAGGGAGCAATGGCCAACACATCACCATAGGTAACCTCGCCCCTCGTCAGCGCCGAGCGAATGCCCCCAATGTTGTAGACGCCCATCACAGGTTGCTCGTTATAGTCCTTTGCCGCCCACATCAGAATATCGCTCAACAGGTTCGAGAGGTCACTCTCAGGCCGGTCTGCCGCCATATCGTGCGCCACGATACCGACAACAGGCCCCATCACCGAGTCAACCTTCTGCTTATAGGGCGCAATAAAACTGCTTGCCTCTTGGCTGGGCATGGCATCATAGCAGCTGTCCACGACAATTCTCGTCCTTGTCGTGTTCGCCAGTTTGTAGTGAGTCGTACAGGCCGTTACCGACAACACAGCAACTACGCCTGCGACAAATTTTAGAGGTTTGTACATGTTCTGAGAAATGAAATTTTTGCAAATATACAAAAAATATAAGACAAATAAAATAACTCACTTTACTTTTTAAGAACAGCATGCGCTTAAAAAAAGTTAAACGCAATGTGATATATATATAAATAACAAACATAACTGCCAACTTTTTAGTACCTTTGCACTCGCTTTCCGCGTAATCGCTGGCAGGAAGATAGGAGAGTTGCCTGTTATGTTGCGCCGGAACGATACAACAAATTTAATTATTAAAGCAAAATGGATTTAATTAAAATTGCTGAAGAAGCATTTGCAACCGGCAAGCAGCACCCCAGTTTCAAGGCTGGTGACACTGTGACTGTCGCTTACAAAATTATCGAGGGTTCAAAGGAGCGCATTCAGCTCTATCGTGGTGTAGTGATCAAGATCTGCGGTCACGGTGAGAAGAAGCGTTTCACGGTTCGCAAGATGTCGGGAACCGTAGGTGTAGAGCGTATCTTCCCTCTGGAGTCGCCCAACATCGACAGCATCGAAGTGAACAAGGTGGGTAAAGTGCGTCGCGCCAAGCTCTACTATCTGCGCAAGCTCACTGGTAAGGCAGCCCGCATCAAGGAGAAGCGTTCGGGTGCTGTCAGCGCAGAGTAATCCTCAACTTCACAGAAGAATAAAAGACGTTGTCCAGAAGGCAACGTCTTTTTTTGATTACATAGCATCTTGTTACATCTTCATTCATCGAAATTGGTCTTTGCATCGGCATCGCCGTGCAGTGCTTCCTGAAAGTTCTCCCAACTCTGAAATCCGGCCAGCATCGACAGACGATCGAGCGTTTTCTGGTTCGGCTTGTGCAGCAACTCCGTCTCTACTGCCTCCAGCAGTTTCTTCAGAGCAAAATTTTTCTTGTCCATACTTTGTTTATAAGCAGCTTCTAAAATTATCCTTGTTTACCTTTAGTAGTCATCAAGAAACAAATCGGTATGAAGAGAAGTCACGGTCCCCACTTCCTTACCGTTAAATATTTCGCTGCAAAGGTCGCAAAAAAAATCGAAATAAACGAGCGTTTTG
>CACXXD010000167.1 GCA_902771445.1 uncultured Prevotellaceae bacterium | reverse complement strand
GTAGTCACCACGAACACGAGCGCAGAGGGGTGGGCCACCACGTGCCTGCCCTACAACGCCGCCGTGCCAGAGGGTGTGACGGTCTATGCCGTTAGGGAGTACAGTGATGGGGTCTTTCAGCTTGCCGCTGCCGTGACGACTGGCACCAGCATTCTGCCGAAGGACACGCCCGTGCTGCTGAAGAGCGAGGGTCAGACCAGCTATGAGTGGCTCTCGAGGGTTGCCGACGGCGATGTCGCGGTGGGTACCAACATCCTTCAGGGCACCACTGAGGAAAAGACGGTGGAGGCAGAGAGCGTTCTGACACTGGGACACTCCAACGATGCCCAGCGCTATATAGGCTTCTGGCTCTTCGAGGGAACCGTCATTCCTGCCTGCCGCGCCTACATGAGTAAGGATGTCATCCCTTCCACATCGCGTGGGGCTGTCTTCAACTGGAAGGATGAGACAACGGGAGTCGGCGGAAGCCCCTTGTGGACGGACGGTGTCGATGCTCTTTCGGTGCAGGGCTTTGACCTGCAGGGCCGTCCTTTCTCTGGCAAGGGCCTGAAGATTATTAACGGTAAAAAATGCATTGTGCGATGAGAAAGAAATACGAGTCCCCACAAATTGTGTGTCTGCAAATAAAACCCAGCTGCAGTCTTCTTCAGGACAGCATCAGCGGAGGTGTGCACCGTACCACTAATGAATCGTTCAGTCGTGGAAATAGGTTCGACTGGGACGATGATAATGAGGAAGATTGGTAATCTTTCCCTACAAGAATTATGGGAAAGGCTCTGGACATCTGTCCGGAGCCTTTCTGTTTTTCCGTATGCGGAAGAAAGACTTAAAATTTGTAAATTGTAAGAAGAATTCATATTTCCCCTTTTGATAGGTCTACGATAAAGACTACCTTTGTCACCAAAAAGATGCTATTGAACCAATTTGACAGCCGTTTCCCGACAGAAGAAAGTTGTGAGGCTTATTTCAAGTCCGTGAGGGAGGCGGTTGGTGTGACGTGCCGTAGATGCCAGTCCAAGGAGCACAAGTGGGTAGCGGGTAGAAAATGTTTCGAGTGCTTAAAGTGCGGCCAAAGAACTCCTCTGACGGCTGGAACAGTGATGGAGTACAGCAAGCTTCCATTGAGGACGTGGTTTTACACTGCCCACCTTATGACTTCCATCAAGCAAGTTCTCTCGGCTAAGGAAGTGCAGCACCAACTATCCATCTCCTATCCTCTCGTATGGCTAATGATGATGAAACTAAGGGACATCATGGGAAAGCGCGAGAACATGTACACGCTGTCTGGCGAGGTGGAACTTGACGAGGCGTTTTTTCCTACGAGGATGAAGGGAGAGGAAAGAGAAGAACCGCTGAAGCGTGGGGCAGGAAGCCAACGGCAGACAAAGGTGCTCGTAATTGTCGAAAGCAAGCCTGCCGATGACATATTGGTGGGCTACATGGAGTCCTTGCTTGCGTCATATTCTGAAGCGAAAGCCCGGAAAGTGGCAGACCTGGAAAAGAAGATTGCGAAGAAAAACGGCGTAAAAAAGGCCGTGAACTACATAAAGATGTTCGTGGTGGACAATCTTGAAGCCAAGACGCTGGAAAGTTTTGCGGGGCGGTTTGTTGACAAGGACACGAAGGTCGTTACAGACGGCTCTAAGTCACATGTGAAGTTCAAGACCATGTTCAGTATCCATGAGAGCCACGTGGAATATGACGCAGCCTCGGTTGTCAAAACGAACTTGCCTTGGGTGCATATCGTTGTAGGTGAATGCAGAAGCGGGATAGAAGCTATTCATAAAGAAGTCGAAGAAGGGTTCCTGCAACTATACCTTAACGAATACTGCTGGAAATTCAATCGAAGATTCTTCAGGGATTCTACCGATCCGAAATACGACCTGTTTGACAGACTTGTCAAAATTTCGGCAATGTTTACTTCCGACATCAAATATGACAGAAATGTCATGGAACCTACTGAGAATGAGGATGAAATATAATTTAAACTATTTTAAGACATTCTTCCGCATAAGGAAAAAAGGAGACCAAAAGTTTGGAGTCTCCAGCTTTTTTGTGTACTTTTGCAGCCTCCATATGAAGATGTTTTATTTTTTTGTACCGTACTAAATAGAATTGTTGTCGCTTTATGTACGAGCAGATACGGGGAGATATCCTTTTTACTATATTATATTCAGCGGTGGCGACCATGGCTCTGCTGACCGGCTGTTATCTGCTGTTTAGCAAGGCTAATGCCTTTGCAACTGACATCACCCCGCCAGTACGCTTGCGCCGATGGACTGGGGTGTTCTTAGTCTCCATAGCCCTGAATCATGTGTGGTATATGCCGTTGTTTTTCCTTAGCTCCAGCGACGACATACTGTCTATCGAACTGATAGGCGGTATGCTGGACATCTTGACGGTCTTTCCCCTATCGATAGCCATATTGCTTGTCATGCTGCAAGACCGTAGGCGTCCGCTGTGGCCCATCTGCGTGTTGACGGCACCAATTGCTTTAGGAATGGCGGTCTGCATTGTCAAGCATAGCTCTGCTTTATATCCGATTATATATGCCTATGTCGTGTTGCTGACTTTTGGCTTAATTATATATATGGTACGCGAGGTAAGACGATACGGGCGCTGGCTGCGCGACAACTATGCCGACCTGGAAAACAAGGAGGTGTGGCAGAGTTTCGTGGTGCTGGCCATCATCCTACTTGTGTACGTATTCTATGAGTTTAGCGATGACGGGCCAGCTTATCCATATGTCATGCAGGCTGTCAGCATCGTACTAAACTGCTATCTCTTATGGCGAGTGGAGACGTTGAGCGACATGAGCATACCCGCCACCCATGGGCATGAGGACCTTGCACCGCATACCCTGGCAGATGATAATGACCTTTCACAGTCCTTGTGCAACAGCATCGGGTCGATGCTGAAACAGTACTGCGAGGAGCCGCAGCTCTATCTACAGCACGACATTTCCGTAGCGCACCTGGCCAAGCAGATAGGCACCAACCGGTCCTATCTCAGCAAGTACTTTGCTTTGCAGGGCATCACCTACAATGCCTATATCAACGGGCTGCGCATCCAGCATTTCGTCAAGCTCTATCAAGAGACAACCGCCAGCCATCAGTCTACGTCGACCAAGCAACTGGCTTTCCAGAGTGGTTTCCGCAGCTACAGTACATTCAATGCCGCCTTCAAGCTGAACATGGGAATGACGGCTGGGGAGTGGATGCGCATTGCGGAAGAGCTGGAATCTGCCTGTGCCGGACAGCAATGCACTTCAGAATCGTAAAAAAATGCTTCTAAATTCTCAAAACTTAATGGCTACAAGCCTCTGCATATTGCGATTTCGTCGGGAATTGACTACTTTTGCACAAAAATCAATTCCCAAAACTTTTTTATTTAAATTTCCAAAAGTTTTTTTACTATGAGAAAATCAAAAATGTGGATGTTCGCCGCTATCCTCGTTTGCGGCGCAAGTGTGTTCACATCGTGTTCGTCGAACGAAGACACCCCCGTCCCACAACCTGACATCAACCTTGCTGAGAAAATTGTCGGCAAATGGATGACTGCCGAACTGGACGGCAAGCCGTGTCCAACCAACTTGAAAGCTGTTGTCACATTCGATTCACCTACGAAAGCACACGGTAGTCTTTCTGATTTCTATAGCAAGTCGTGGAACGACGAGCTGGAAGCCGATGTCAAGATCGATGGAAACAAAGTGAAAATGACTGCGAAGGAAGATGACCATACCTCACATGTGGTGGATGTTACCGTTTCCTCTATTACGGATAATGATATGGTGCTGAGTTCCAAATGGACTGTCCTTGTTGATGGCAAAGAGGCTTATCACGAGGTATATGAAGAGGAGCGCTGGGTACGCGTGACAAAAGACTATGAGTCAGCTTTCCTTG
>CACXXD010000166.1 GCA_902771445.1 uncultured Prevotellaceae bacterium | reverse complement strand
ATGCTGTTATAATTTCTATTTTTCGCCAAAGTTAAGGATAATATTTCTCACCACTAACCCTTTTGTCAAAACTTTAAGAATGATTAACTCTGAAGAGCAGCGCACTTGGCCCGCTCACCGGGGATTTTCTCCGACGGTGCAAAGGTACGACATTCTGAAAACCCGTTGACCAACATTGACCAACTTTGACCAACATTGACCAACATTGACCAACATCACGTGAATTTTTTCGTGCTTAGAGCCTCCATTCGAGGTGTTTGGAGCCTCCATTCACCCCGTTTGGTCATGCCCCTCTGGGTGAGCACCCCCTCGTCATACCCCCCTTCTTAAGGGGGTATAGAGGGGGGTACTGCTCACCCTGCAGGAGGCATGACTTCCACGACGCGGAGTTTGCGGTCCAAGCCTTCTTGACGCCCCCCCTGCTCCTCGGCCATCGCGAAGCTGCAGATACAAGTCAAGAGCCGGAAATGACGCTTGATGAAATTATAGTCCGTGACATGATGCGTGAGAATGAAACCATGACAAATTGTCACGCTTTGAAAATGAAGACTACAGACGGGGAAATGCGATTGACCAATTTTGCTGACATGGAGTAGAAGTTCAGAGAAGCACAGTTCCAGAAATCTTTTAATGTTTTTTTTGGTAACGCAGGGCTCGATATATGTCTAGATATACCGAGCCCTAAAACTTATTCTGTTTACAGACGAGCAATAAAAATAAGGGGGGATTATACTCCTAACACAATGGCTGGGTCGATATTCAGTTTACGACTGATTTCTCTTCCTGTTTTTAAGGAAGGTTCACCCTTGCCAGTTATTATTTCGCTCATTCGCGCAGTACTCAAGCCAAGTATTTCTGCTAGTTTGCTCTGCGTAAGTCCCATTTCGTACATACGAAGCTTTATTGTCTCAACGAGTGTTGGCGCAGCTATCGGATAATGTTCTTCCTCATAGTCAGCCACGAGGTCGGAAATGAGATCAAGTTCCAACATATTCTTGTCATCAGCAGGTGTGTCGTTGCTGACAATCTTAAGCAACTCATTGATGCGCTCACAAGCTGCCTTGTACTGTTTCTCTGACTTTATCTTTACCATACCTATATATTTTTTATATCCTTAATCTTATTGTATTCCTCGTGTGTGCCAACAAAACGCATATAAACCTTTTTATTTACGAACAGCACGATAGCCACTATCCTATAGTTATTACCTTTGATGTCGAATACGTATCGGTCGTTACCTACATAATCAACGGTATTAAATGTTTTCTTAATATCTGCAAGACTATTCCAGTCAGCTTTACATGTCCGTTTATACCAATCACGTAAAGGCACATCTGCATCAGCGTGTTTGGAAATAAACTCCCTAATCATAGAAAAAGAAATAACTCTCATATTTCTAATTTTGGTGCAAAGATAACATGAATATTCAATTAAACCAAATATTTTTCGGAAAATTTGATTAGAAATGATCAAGAGTCGGTTCCGGTGATCACTCAGAGAGGAGAAATAAAGATGGTGATAATAAGACTGATTCCCCAATTGATCCCCCAAATAGCCGTTTGTTCACCTCTGGCGAAAGAACCAAAGAGCCAAGCCTTCAGGACGGGTTGTGTCTTGAAGTATTCAGCAGGGCGCAAAGGTTCCAGGCCCCATTGCGCCCCTATCAAGCGTGGCTATCCGATGGACGAATTCCGCACCGTCATCCAGTTGCTCGAACGCGACGGAAGACTGCCCGAAGTCTATCGCCCCCACATGCTCCACGGCGACCGCCAAGGCCAGTGGGAGTGTCATATCCAACCCAACTGGTTGCTGATTTGGAAGCAGAAGGGCAACGAGTTGGAACTTCTGATGCTTAACACCGGCACTCACTCCGACTTGTTCGGCAAGAACAGGAGGTAATATAAATAATTCATATTTTGGGTCGAAAAGTTTGGTTATTCAGAAAAAATTCGAGCCATATCAGGATGGAGATTACAATCTTGTTCATCATTCAATTTTTGTGTTCATATACTTCTGGCTGCAAAATTAAGAAAAAAAACTATTTACCAAAAAAATTTTCCCGATTATCATTAATAGAACAGATTGTCGGGGTGAAATGTCAAAAAATGCAGTTTTGTCTATGAATTATTGGCTAAATTTGCACCAGCAAACGAACTACTAATGATAGCATACAAAACTGAGGAAATGAAGATGAAAAAACTTGTTTTGACATTCGGTCTTATCCTGACAAATGTGTTTGCCTCTTTTGCCCAAGAGGTGGACATGAGTTTAGAACGGCACAATTTCTTCTATGCCGGACAGAGTAAACAGCGACGGATGTTTATCGTAAAGGACGGACAGGTCAGCTGGAGTTATGAAGACAAGTTGCAGCGTGGTGAAATCAGCGATGCTGTATTGATGAGCGACGGCCATATACTCGTGGCACATCAGTATGGCGTGGCGGAGGTGACTCAGGATCAGCAGACCGTCTGGAGCTATGCTGCACCAGAAGGCACGGAGATCCACACCATTCAACCCATTGGAAAAACGCACGTAGTGTTTGTACAGAACGGCAAGCCAGCTAAGGCGGTAGTCATGGAAATACCATCCAAGAAGATCGTACATGAGTTTGAGTTGCCCATCTCAGAAAAAGGTTCGTTACACGGTCAGTTCCGCAATGCCCGACTGACATCCAGAGGTACACTCCTCATCGCAAACATGGCCTTGGGGTGTATTCATGAATACAACTGCTATGGGCAGGAGGTAGACCGCTGGGAAGGCTTCTTACCTTGGAGCGTACAGGAAATGCCGAAGACAGGCAACCTGCTGATAACCGGACGCAAGGGGAAGATTCAGGAGATTAACCGGCAGGGGCAGACTGTTTGGGAAATGAGCACGACAGACTACGGCGTGACCCAGCCTCAGAAAACGGTTCGCCTAAAGAACGGTCATCATATCATCAACAACTGGTATAACGAATGGAGCAAGGAGCCGATGGACACGGCGAATGCCCCAGTGCAAGCTATCGAGGTGGACAAGGACGGAAAACTGGTGTGGCAACTGCGCGCATGGAAGAATCCCGACCTCGGCCCTTCGACCACGATACAACTGTTGGATGAGCCTGTCGATCGTGACCGTATGTTCTTCGGAGCATTTAATCCGCAAGCACCCAAACTGTTTGTCGGCCCAAATGAACCGATAGGCACAGGTGTCGGAATCCATCCAGGTCGCGTGGCTTGGATTCATTCGCCAGGCGTAGCCAGATGGGATGGCAAAACAGGGCTATGGGTGGAAGACCGCTGGAATGATCAGGCAAAGGCAGATGCGATGATACCAGAAGCCGTAATGCAACTGACAGGCGAAGCAACGGCCAAGAAGGCATGGCAAGCACTCTTCAAGCATTTCAACAAGACACACGGACGCGGCCATCGCGGATATCAGCAAGGAGAGACGATAGCCATCAAGCTGAACATGAACAATGCCATCACTCACCACGACACCATAGAACTGAACTCTTCGCCCTATACGACATTAGCCTTGGTGCGCTCGATGGTGAAAGATGGCGGTGTGAGAGAGCAGGATATCATCCTCTGCGAGCCCAGCCGTGCCATTACCGACTCCATCTATAACAAAGTACACCGAGAGTTCCCGCTTGTGCGCATGATTGACAACATCGGTGGCGACGGACGCGAGAAGTGCGAGTACTATCCTGACCAGATTGTCTATTCTGTCGATAACGGCAAGATGGCACGTGGACTGGCCAAGTGTATCGTAGATGCCGACTATCTCATTAACTCTGCGCTGCTCAAGACGCATTCAGGGCCAGGAGTGACGCTGACGACCAAGAACTGGTATGGAGCTACAGACATCAACCTGCTCTGGCGACGAAACGCGCACAACAACGTGAGCCAAGATAAGCGTCACGGCAAGCCTGGCTATAAGACCTTCGTAGACTGGATGACACACAAGAACATGGGACAGAAGGCTCTGCTCTTCCTCATTGACGGTACCTACGGTTCGCGCGACGTGAACGGGGCACCAAACCCCAAGTGGATGAAGGAGCCATTCAACGGCGACTGGGCTTGCTCCATCATCGTCGCTCAAGACGAGGTGGCCTGTGATGCCGTGGGCATGGACATCATTATCGGTGAGTGGCCAGAGTTCCAGAGCCTGAACTACTGCGACGAGTATCTACGTGAAGCAGCCAGCCTGCCCAACGCTCCCAGCGGTACCATCTATAAGCAGGAAGGCAAGCCCATCGAGAAGCCTGTCGGACTCTTCGAGCATTGGAACAAAGACCATCAGTATACAAAAATAGACCTCAAATACAAGAAACTGTGATAATGAAAAGGTTCGTGAGTATGATAGCCCTTGCGCTGCTGGCTACAAGTGTCAAGGCGCAGGTCAGGGATGCCTTTGACGGTATTCTGCCCGTGACAGAC
>CACXXD010000165.1 GCA_902771445.1 uncultured Prevotellaceae bacterium | reverse complement strand
GCTTCGCCTGCGCTTGCAGGATCACTTGCGCAAGGTTCAGAAGCGCTTTGGCTATCAGGAGGTTATCACTCCGCATATCGGTTCGAAGAACCTCTATGTCACCTCTGGACACTATGCCCATTATGGAAAGGACTCTTTCCAGCCCATTCACACACCGGAGGAGGATGAGGAGTACATGCTCAAGCCGATGAACTGTCCTCACCACTGCGAAATCTTTGCCTGGAAGCCTCGTTCGTATCGTGACCTGCCTTTGCGTATCGCAGAGTTTGGCACCGTGTATCGTTATGAGCAGAGCGGCGAGTTGCACGGCTTGACGCGTGTCCGCTCGTTCACGCAGGACGATGCCCACCTGTTCTGCCGTCCCGACCAGGTGAAACAGGAGTTCCTCAATGTGATGTTTGAGGCACAGATTTCGTTGCGTGATCCTAACGACCATGACAAGTATGTGGGAACCGACGAAGACTGGGCGCTGGCCGAGAAAGCCATTGTGGAGGCTTGTCAGGAAAAAGGCCTGTCGGCCAAGGTTGAGTATGGCGAAGCTGCCTTCTATGGTCCGAAACTTGACTTCATGATCAAGGATGCCATCGGTCGCCGCTGGCAGCTGGGTACCATCCAGGTGGACTACAACCTGCCGAAGCGCTTCCAGCTGGAGTACACCGATGAGGATAACACCAAGAAGACTCCGGTGATGATTCACCGTGCACCCTTCGGGTCGATGGAGCGCTTCACCGCTGTGCTCATCGAACATACCAGTGGACACTTCCCCTTGTGGCTCACCCCCGACCAGGTAGCCATCCTGCCATTGTCGGAGAAATATAATGACTATGCCAAGAAGGTGCTGAAGCAGTTCGACTTGCAGGGTGTGCGCGGCAGCATCGACCTGCGTAACGAGAAACTTGGAAGGAAGATTCGCGACAACGAGCTGAAGCGCATTCCTTACATGGTTATTGTCGGCGAAAAAGAAGAAGCCGAGGGCCTCGTGTCCATGCGCCAGCAAGGCGGTGGTGAACAGGCCACGATGACCATTCAGGAGTTTATTGACAAGATTAACGCTGAGGTCAAAGAACAAACGAAGAATTTCTGATTTGAACAACAAAAAAACAGGGAAGTGGCACAGTCGGATACGCACTGTGCCACTTTTTTCGTTGTATGTTTGTGGGAATAAGATTTATTTAACATATTGTTTGGCATGATTTCGAACAATATTTTATAAATTTGCAACTAAAGTCAAATAACTAATCGTAGAGTTGTTCTTATGTCATTACAACCCCCCAATCATACAGTGAGACTATTAACATTGTTCTTGTCCTTATGCTTGTCTGCCGTGGCTTATGGACAACGTGTCGACTCCGTAAAAAGGCAATTGAACATCGACTTGGAGATACTTGGTCAGGGAGAGACACGCAATGGTGGATTTCCCACTAATTCAGAAAAAACGGCAGATAACTCGAATTTCGTGGTGGGGCGCACACGTCTGATAGCCAACTACGCGCAGCGGGGACTGGATGCAAAAGTTATAGGGCAGAACTCGGCTGTATGGGGCATGAAAGACAATGCCAACTTCAAACTTTATGAGGCATGGGCCAGGCTTTCCACAAAATTCGGGCTGTTTGCTCAGATAGGCAGAATAGCTTTGGCCTACGACGATGAGCGTATCATAGGACCGAACGACTGGGCAACGTTTGCCATGTCGCACGATGCCTTGCGCCTGGGCTTCGAGAACAAGCAGCACAAAGCCCATCTGATATTGGCATACAACCAGAATGGTGAGGTGGTAACCGATGGTGGTTCGTACTACTCCGACGGCGCACAGCTCTATAAGACG
Source organism: uncultured Prevotellaceae bacterium (assembly GCA_902771445.1). Taxonomy (GTDB): domain Bacteria; phylum Bacteroidota; class Bacteroidia; order Bacteroidales; family Bacteroidaceae; genus Prevotella. Next base: position 3,150 of record CACXXD010000165.1, on the reverse strand, counting down.
ATGCAAACCCTCTGGTATCATTTCGATGTACCCAGTTTTCCTTTGGGTATTTCGGTTCTGGCCATGAATATAGGCATGCAAAGCGGAACGAAGGGGAAGGATGAGCATGTGGAATGGCAGCAAATGGTGGGAGGCTATGCGAAGTTCGCTCCGCGTCATTTTTCTTTCGAAGCATCCTATTATCGGCAGATGGGCAAGGAGGAACATGGTCTTGAGCTCCAGGCATGGATGCTTGCATTGAAGGCACATTTTATGCCATCCGACTTCTATGGCCTTTATGCCGGATATGACTACCTGAGTGGCGACGAGAATTTTGCTGTTCCGGCTCAAGGCGCTCTCGGCTTGACACGTCATGAAAAGCTAAAAGGCTTCAGTCCTGTATATGGCTCGCATGTAAAGTTCTATGGCGCAATGGATTACTTCTACTTCAGTTCGCAGTATGGCAGTTTCACGCCAGGTTTGCAGAATGCCTATGCCGGAGGCTATGTGAGGCCATTCAAGGGATTTCAGGTCGGAGCGGCTTATCATTACATGGCGATGGCCACTAAGCTTCAGGACATGAATATGACACTGGGACATGAGATTGAGTTGTCGGCTTCCTACAAGTTCTCAAAAGATGTGCAACTGATGGCGGGCTACTCCTACATGACCGGAACAAAGACAATGGAGCGACTGAAGCGTGCATCTGATAGCGGTAAACTGCGTTGGGGATGGCTGGCTCTGGTCGTTTCTCCCCGGATATTTACATCAAAATAGTTTCGAACAAGAATGAAGAAAAGAGCATTCACTACAGGTCTTAGCGTTGTCATTTTTGCTGCAATACTGGTGGTACTGAATTCTGCCGTCCAGTATTACTACACCCATAATCTGATAGAGGATGAACTTGAGAACCATGTGCTGACTGACCTATCGGCAAAGACCAGCATGCTGCGGCAGACCCTTCAGTCGGCAGAGCTGACTATGGAGGAACATCGCTGGGACATTCAGCGCAATCTTTCTCATCCTGATTCGTTGTTCGATGCTACCAGCCGACTGATTGCCAACAACACAAATATCATCGGGGGCTGTCTGGCTTTCGTGCCAGGCTATTATCCGCAGAAGGGACGCTTGTTCGAGCCATACGCCTATAAGAAAGACAATAGTATTGTGGTTGAGCAGTTAGGCCAGAAGTCGGGGCATGACTATACGCTTCATCCTGCCTATCAGTGGGTGCTGAACAACGATGATGCGGTCTGGAGTCTGCCTTATGAATACAAGACGGACAACGGTGTTATTTCGCTGACCACCTATTCCTATCCCATTCGTGATAGTAAGCAGCGGGTCGTTGCCGTATGTGGTCTGGACTTCTCGCTCGAATGGCTGGGCGACACGCTGAATTCCACTCGCCTTTATCAGTCGTCGTTCGATTTGTTTCTTACCCGTCAGGGGCGTCTGATTGCAGGCCCCAATAAAGACAGTGTCAGTGCGGAGCGTGTGAAGCATGTGGTCGAACTGATAAACGACAGCACTGTAAAACGAACCGTCATAGACAATAAAAGAATCACCAGTCTGGAATTCTTCGACGAAGAAATCGGCGAGTCAGGATGCATCTACTACACCGCCATTGATGATCCGCAATGGCAACTGGTGGTGGTCTGCTATGATTTCGAGGTGTATGATAAAGTCTACAAAATGCGCCTCAATTCACTCTGGATGTTGTTGTTCAGCTGTTTGCTTATCGGCTTTATCGTCTATCGACTGTTCAGGAATGCAACTCAGCTGAAGCAAGTGAATGAGGAAAAGGAGCGCATAGATGCCGAGCTGCACATTGCTCATAAGATTCAGAAGCAGATGCTGCCCGTCATGGGAACGTCATACGAGGATCGCTCAGATGTCATTCTCTCATGCTCCTTGACACCCGCCAAAGAAGTCGGGGGAGATTTGTTCGATCATTTCATTCGTGACGAAAAGTTGTTCTTCACGATTGGCGATGTCAGTGGCAAAGGCATCCCTTCGGCCATGTTGATGTCGAAGACGTACACGCTCTTCAGAATGGCTACGATGCGCGAGAACAACCCGGCTCGCATCATGCAGATTGTAAACGAGGCATCGTGCCAGAACAATGAGTCGAACATGTTTGTCACGCTTTTCATCGGAGTGCTTGACCTGCCGACAGGTCGTCTGCGCTACTGTAATGCAGGGCATGATAAGCCCATTCTGAATGGTGCTCCCTTGCCAGCCAAAGCCAATCTGCCTGTAGGTGTGTTTGACGATGTACGGTATGAGATGCAAGAGATTCAACTGCCTGCCAATGCGCTGCTGTTCCTCTACACCGATGGACTGACGGAGGCTAAGAACCTGCAGCACAATCAATATGGCCTTGCTCGCATTGAGAATGTTCTTCAGGCATATGCAGGTGCAACACCTCAACAGCTTCTGGAGACATTCGACCGTGAAGTCCATCTGTTTATGGGCGACGAAGAGCAAAGCGACGATCTTACGATGATGGCTATTCACTACAATCGTCGGGATGAGGAGATTGTCTTACAGGAAGAACTGAAGTTGAAGAATGATGTTCACGGTGTGCCGGAGTTAAATGACTTTGTAAAGCGCATCGTCGAGAAGTTGGAAATTGGTGCTCCGTTGGACAAGCATTTGCGATTGGCAGTCGAAGAGGCGGTGGTCAATGTGATGAATTATGCCTATCCGTTGGACATAGAAGGCGAAATCCGGGTGAAGGCTACGTCGGACGGACATACTATCAAGTTCTTCATCATTGATTCGGGAGTCGCCTTCGACCCAACAGAAGCCGAAAAGGCTGACACCACACTTTCGGCTGAAGACCGACCTATAGGAGGCCTGGGCATTCTGCTTGTGCGCCAGTTGATGGACTCCATTAATTATGAGCGAGTTGACGGTCAAAACATCTTGACTCTGATAAAAAACTATACAGCAAACATTCAAACAAAATAAAAAAAAGAAATATGGCAACAATTCACGAGTATCCGCTTTCGCAATCGCAGCTTGGCTTGTTTGCCGAGTGCATGCAAAATCCAGAGAAAAATCTATACCTGTTGCCCATTCTTTACAAGATGGGGAAGCAGGTTGATATGAATCGGCTGCGTGACGCTGTTATCAAGGCTGTCGAGGTTCACCCCTTTGTCAATGCCC
>CACXXD010000164.1 GCA_902771445.1 uncultured Prevotellaceae bacterium | reverse complement strand
TGTTGATTTACCAGACATCTTCACTGGGATGAAACTGCCACAGGCTGACGGAAGGGACTCTGCCTTCAGTTTGGACTTCCAATAATAGAAACGGCTCTCTGTAAGGCCGGTATTTTCACAATACTGCTGGACGCTGAGTCCGCTGTTCTTCCACTCGTCATAGATCTGACGAAACTGTTCGATTGTCATGTATGTCATACGCGATAAAATTAAATACCGCGCAAAGGTACGGACAAAATCTCAGTCTGGAAATACGGGGTTTACTGATGGCTTACTGTTCAACCTGATCATCGTTGACGAAAGCGGATCGATGGGCATCATACAGCAGCAGGCCTTCAGCGGCATGAACGAGACACTGCAGACGGTGCGCCAGATGCAGCAGAAGTATCCCGAACAGGAGCAGCGCGTCACGCTCGTCACGTTTAACTCGGCACACACCACTTGGCACTACGACAACACCCCCGCCATGAGTACCAAGGACCTGAGGAAGGAAGACTATCAGCCCAACGGCTGCACCCCTCTCTACGATGCGATGGGTTCTGCCATATCGAAGGTGAACGCCATGACGACCGACAGGGACCACGTGCTCGTGACGGTCATCACCGACGGCGAGGAGAACAGTTCGCGTGAATGGACACTGCAGCTGATTCGCTCAATGATTGAGAAACTGAAGAAACAGAACTGGACCTTCACGCTCATTGGCACCGACAATCTCGATGTAGAGTCGATGGCCCATTCGTTCGCCATCGACGAGCATCTGGAGTTCCACCAGGACGATAGAGGCACCAGAAGTATGTTTGAGCGCGAACGCCGCAGCCGCGAACGCTACAACGAAAGTGTATCCAGGAGGATTCCGTTGCTCAAAGGCTTATTCTTCAAAGACGATGACAAGTGAAAATTGAGAATTGATAATTGAAAATTGAGAATTATGATTAGTTTTGCTATAAGCAGTACTTTGGGGTCAGTACAGTCTAATCATAATTCTCAATTCTCAACTCTCAATTCTCAATTTTCATTTTCTCCGTTCAAGCCAGTCTCTCAGTTGCAGCTCGTATGCTGTGCTTGGCAGTTCTGGGGTCTTCATTGTCTGCATCAAGCCGTCGGTTGCAGGCATTGCCCCTGCATGGGTAGACTGTCCATATAGATAAGAAATGAGTTGAACGAATAAGTCAACGATATTGATGCCAGAGTCTTCAGACATCTCCATCAGCTCCTGCGGAGTGAAGTTGAGCTTGCCCATGATCTTGTTGGCGATGTTCATGATGGCTGCAGGATTGGAGGCTATTTCCTCACCGCTAAGTGCAGCAATCATGCCCAAAGCACTCAAGATGACAGAGCGGGTGTCGATGCCCATGTCGTCGAGCATGTGCAAAATCTCCACGATGTTCAGGTCGTGATTGATGGCAGCGGCATATTCAGGGTTCAGCTGATTGTCTGTGTACATCTTGGGCCATGCAGCTATAGCAGACAAGGACTGAGCGAAATAGACAGTCGTGCCTAATAGATGGCCCATGTTGCGAACGACAAAGTTGGTCTGCAGGTTCGTCTTTCCGGGAATGATGCTGGGTTCCAAGCCCTTTGTCTTCAGATAGCGGAGAAGAGGACGTGCACTGGCCAATGGCACGTAGTCGTCGCCACGCGAATGGAAAATGTAGAGGCGCTGGGTGGGATCGGGTGTCCAGTCGTTCTCCACATTCAGCATGGCCAGGATTTTCTGCATGGCCTTGCTCTCAGCCGACTTCAGATTGCAATAGGGCTCTGTCAGAATCTCATGCACTTTCTTTTCACGGCCAATGCTGTCACAGACGGGCCATGAAGAGTACTGCTTTGACAGTACAAGCTCGTCGATGCGATTGCAGATATAGGGTTGGAACACGTCAGCATAGTCGATGTCGAGCTTCTGCGTCTCCTTCATCGACACCATCAGCAGCAGAGGCACGGCATTGTAGGCTGTCGAGTCAATCTGCACGTACTGGCGATAGGCCTCACGAACATCATTGGGCGAGCCGCCTGCAAAGGTCTTGTCGAACGACACGACATCGGCATACTCCATATCGCGCAGCTTCTGTGTCATCAGCGCATCATAGCCACCGCTGCTATAGCCGATGTTGAAGCAGAGAGGACCATATTCGATGCCCATATTGTTCAACAGCCTGCGGGCTGCCAGCAAGCCGTCGAGCGTTGCACGGGCATTATGAGTACCTTGTACAAAGGCTTGCGGAAAACGTACCGTTGCGCCAAAGCCATAGAAATCGCTCTCAATAGCAATATAGTTGGGATTCAAGGGGTTGGCCATGAACATTGACTCCAGATCGCCGTTGCTGATAGTTGGAGCCTCGTCGCGGTGGAACTTGGTGTAGTGGTTGAAGAGCATGATGCCCTCGCTGGCCACCTCGCCAGACAGGATCTCCTCAGGTATGAGGATGGTTCCGCTCAGCGATATAGGCTGTCCGAAGGGGTCGGTGCTGGGATACACATAGTTGCACTTTCTTACCGCACGCTCATAGTTGAGATCAACGGATATGCCGTCGGCATCGACGCTGAAACGCAGCGTGTCGGCATGCTGCTCGTAGATGACTTCCTGATCGTCGATCTCCAGTTCAAAGAACTCCGCGTTCATGCCCTCGACGGTTTTTCCATCGTAGGTGACAACGGTCATCGTGCCGTTGTCGTTGAACTCGATAGAGGATAGTTCTGAGGAGGTGAACACCTTCATGGTGCCGTCGGTCATTGTTATCTTGACGACTTTGGCTTCAGCCGTGAGCATGGCCACAAAGGCCATCAGCGTAAATAGAATTTTCTTCATGGCCGTGATTACTTTTTAATGGTTTTACGCACGTTGTTGCCTTCTCTCACTACATACACACCCTTGTTGTTCTGGGGTGCCGACTGCAGTCTGCGTCCGTCCAGCGTGTACCACTTGCGCGTTGCATTCTCACGCTGGTTCTTCAGTCCCTTGACAGCAGTCTCATGCTTGTTGGCCACGACTGCCGTCTGCACATTCTCGTCTGTCTTGCCGTCGACATAGACAATGTTCACTTGCTCACGATCAAACGTGACGCGCTTCACTTTCTTTCCGTCGGGAGTGGTCTGTGCCTGCATGGACAAGCCACAGCAGCAAAATGCTGCGACGAAACAAAACTTAATTGCTCTTCTTTTCATAACATTTGTTAATATATATTTTTGCAAAATTAGCCACATTAATTCAGAAACCGACATAAAATCACGTTAAAAAGAACTAATTCCCTTGAACAAGCAAAGTTTTTTGTGGTCATAATCCTATGACTGATTAGCTATAAATTCTTAAATATCAGGCTTGTCATCTGAAAGCCTGTCGACTATATGCCAACTAATTCGTAACTTTGCCAACAATTATGATGCAAAAACAACTTATGAAGATTATTATTGCAATTGATTCATTCAAGGGATGCTTGACATCAGTCGAGGCGAACGAGGCTGCACGAAAAGCTGTGCTTGCTATGGCTCCCGATGCCGAAGTCGTTGCGATTCCTGTCAGCGATGGTGGCGAGGGCTGGAACGAGGCTTTCCGCTATGCCATTGGCGGCGAGGTCATCGAGGTTGACGTGTGCGATCCTTTGATGCGCCCCATCCGTTCTTCCTACTTGCAGAAGGGCGACTTGGCTGTCATCGAGATTGCCAAAGCCAGCGGTCTGACCTTGCTCAGTACGGCGGAGCGCAATCCTCTGCAGACCACGAGCTACGGCACGGGGCAACTTGTGGCTGAGGCCATCCGACGAGGGTGCAAGCGGTTCGTCATCGGACTGGGAGGCAGTGCCACCAGCGATGCCGGGCAAGGCATGCTCCGTGCGCTGCGCGATGCCTTCGGTGCGTCTCTGCCTATCGGGGGATTGTCGTTTTGCATTGCGAGCGACGTGACTAATCCGTTGTATGGACTCAACGGAGCCGCCCACGTGTTTGCTCCGCAGAAAGGTGCCACACCTGAGATGATTGAGGAACTGGACCGCCGAGCCAGATGTTTTGCCGAACAGAGCAAACGTGAGAAAGGCTTCGACCGTTCGCAGATGGCTGGGGCAGGAGCGGCAGGTGGACTGGGTTATGCCATTCTGCAATATCTTGATGCTACATGTCAACCTGGCATCGACTTGTTGCTCGACACCATTGGGTTCGAACAGTTGGCCGCTCATGCCGACCTTTTGATTACGGGTGAAGGTGGTGCTGACCGCCAGACGCTCATGGGCAAACTGCCTTTTGGCATCATGCAGCGTGCCAAGGTTCTGAATGTGCCATGTGTGTTGATTGCGGGGCGCATCAGTGACAGAGAGGATCTTTTGTCTGCCGGCTTTGTCGAAGTGGAGTGCATCAATCCGCCAGGGCTGTCAATAGAGACGGCTAAGCGCAGTGATGTAGCCAGACTCAATATCGAAAGGACGGTGAAGGACATATTAAGAGCAACCATACAGGTTGACTAATTTAACCCAACAGCTTCCTGATATTCTTTTATTTGAGTAGGTATATAGTCGTCAGGATTATTGGTAGGAGAAGAGAATGCAGATTGTATAAAGCATAAAAGCCATTCATCTAAACTTTTTTCGATTTCT
>CACXXD010000163.1 GCA_902771445.1 uncultured Prevotellaceae bacterium | reverse complement strand
CCTGCTGTAGGTTTGGAAGTTGCGAAGTTCGTGCTCTACAACGACAGACGTTCGAAAACGTCTTTTTCATATATGTAACAACAGTGTATGAATAAGATTACTCATAGTCGTCTATCACGCTGTTCACGAAGTCCATCATGGGCTTGGCCGCACGGAAGATGTGCTCCAGCTCGTCGAGCCAGCCGTCACCCTCGAAGAAATCGTTCGGCACGGCATGCCAGGCACAGTAGTCCTTCAGCCGCAGATATTTCACGTACTGATAGTCGCGTGGAAAGCCCGACGGACAGGTCTTCAACTTCGTGAGTCCGAATCCTTGCGGCGCATCCCACGACTCTTCCCATGTGGTCGTATCGTGCGTTTCCGTGAAGTATCTCTTGAACGACTCGCTCTCAACGGCTTTCAGCCACTCCGCTTCATTGCCCATGATCTCGTTGCGACACGAAGTCAGTATGTTGGTGGGCAGCCAGTAGTTGCCCACGGCCACAAGACAATGATCGGGTTCCATGTGCAGGTAGTAGCCGCCGCGCAGGGCTTTCTTGCCATGCGCATTGATGTAGGCCCCCAGATGGTTCTTGTAGGGCGACTTGTCGGCTGAGAAGCGCGTGTCGCGGTAGAAGCGGTAGGTGCAGTCCTTCACGCGCTGATTGCCCACCGAGGGGTCGAAGGTCAGGATGCGCTCCAGCGCCTGCCCCACCCCGCGCTCCCACTCAGCCTTCACAGCCTCATATTCGGCTTTGTGCTCTGCAAACCACGGACGGTTGTTGTTAGCCATGACGGCCTTCAGGAATGTCAGTATTCTCTTTGTATCCATGATGTATTACTTTTGCTGCGCACTGGAACCAACTGGTTCACAAGACGATACGAAGCGCAGCTTGCTACGGCAAGTCTCTGTTCCGTCACTGCGCACGATGCGCACGCAGTACTCCTGTTCGCCCGTCTGTTCGCGGTAGAAAGAGAGCTGGTCGCCCTCGTGCGCCTCTGCCACATAGGCAATCTCGAACCGCTTCAGCTGGTGCTCCTTGTACCATGCCAGAGGCCAGAGGTCCAGCACGTGCTCAATATACTTCACTGAGTTGATGTGTCCATTGACGTCCACGTCATTATAGTGGGTGTCGATGGTGCGCACGAAGGCAGCATCGTCCGACATCTTCACGCGCCCGCCCTTGTCTATCGGGCAGTCCTTGTCTTTCACAATCCACTGATTGATGGCTCCGTCGTCAATGGCAAAGATGTCGGTGGGCTGACGCGTCTCGGTATCGATCATGGCCCATATTGAGCGACCGTAGCCATAAACCTTTTCGGTGCCGTCGGGGGCGGTGCTCACCACGCGGAAGTTTCGGTTCGTAAAGTAGCGCATGGCGCTCTCCACCCATGTCTCTACGTTGAACCGTTCATATTGTTTCGGCATCACCTCCATCTCGATGGCCAGACGCGACAGCACCCACGTCTTCTGTATGGTGTTCAGATAAGACATGCCGAAGCCTCGGTCGGTTGAGTGATAGTCGGCTGCATTGAGCATGTGATTGCCCAGATGGCCCAGGAACAACCGATGCGAGAAGTCGCAATGAAACGGCTCTGCCGCAAATTCGTAAGATCCTATTTTCTCCATTTTCTTCTTTTCGTTTAATGTTCAATGCTCAAAACGGCAAAAAAGTTGGTGCAATTTTAAAATGTAACTTCTATTCATATCTAAATGTCTACATTTTAAACTGTCTCAGGCGAAACTGAGTTTCTTCAGTCGGTCTCTCAACTGTTCGGCCTCCGATTTTCTGATGCTGAGCACAATCTGGCACGTGTTGTCGTAGGTCTGCCCCACTATGCGCGGCTGCATCTCCTTCACCACACGCATCACGTCGTTCATCATCACGTAGGGGAAATCGAACACCACGCGCTCTTCGACCTGTCGACTGACGACCGTGGCATGGGCGATGGCATCGGCTGAAGCCTCACGGTAGGCCACGATCAGACCGCTCGTTCCGAGGTTCACCCCGCCATAGTAGCGCACCACCACAATCAGCACGTCGGTCAGCTCATTGCTGTTGATCTGTCCCAGGATGGGCTTCCCCGCCGTCGACGATGGCTCGCCGTCGTCGTTGGCCCGAAAGTCCTTTCGCTCTGCTCCCAGCATGTAGGCATAGCACACGTGGCGGGCATCGTAGTACTTCTTCCTGTAGCCGGCCAACAGCTCTTTGATTTCGTCGACCGTCTCTACATGATGTGCAAAAGCAAGGAACTTACTCCGTTTCTCAGAGTAAAATCCCTCGCTTGTCGCTTCTATCGTCTTGAGCTCATCAGTCATCTCCTGACACTCCCGACGTTCCTATGACAGTTTGTGAATCACCAACCCCGAACGCAGTTTCGGCTCGAACCATGTGGCCTTGGGCGGCATGATTTTTCCGCTGTCGGCAATGTCCATGATCTGCTGCATCGACACGGGATAGAGGGCCAGCGCCATGCGCATCTCGCCACTGTCCACGCGTCGTTTCAGCTCGCCCAGTCCGCGCAGACCTCCCACGAAGTCGATGCGCTTGTCGGACCGTAAGTCCTTGATGCCCAGTATCTCATCGAGAATCAGTCTACTGGAGATGTCAACGTCGAGCACACCGATGGGATCGTTGTTGTCGTAGGTTCCGACCTTAGCTTTCAGGCTGAACCAGTGCTGATCCAGATAGAGCGAGAACTCATGCAGCTCGGCAGGCTTGTAGATGTCGGTCCCCTTGTCCTCAACCACGAAGTTCACCTGCAAGGCAGCCAGGAACTCCTCTGACGACAGACCGTTCAGGTCCTTCACCACACGGTTGTAGTCGAGAATCGTCAGCTGACTGGCCTGGAAGCACACGGCCATGAAGTAGTTGTACTCCTCCTTGCCCGTATGGTTGGGATTCTGCCCTTGCTTCTCGGCACCCACCAAGGCAGCGGCAGCCGAACGATGATGGCCGTCGGCAATATAGAGCGACGGCATCTTGGCAAACTCGTCGGTGATGGTCTGCATGTCGTGCTCGTCGGAGATGACCCAGAACTGATGACGGAATCCGTCAATCGGTGCAATGAAATCATAGACGGGCGCAGTGGCGGCATAGCGCATGATGAGGTCGTTGAGCACGGCATTGTCGGGGTAGGCAAAGAACACCGGCTCTATGTTGGCATTGTTCACGCGGACATGCTTCATGCGGTCTTCCTCCTTGTCGCGTCGTGTCAGCTCGTGCTTCTTGATGCGTCCCTGCATGTAGTCGTCTACGAGTGCGCCGACCACCAGTCCGTACTGTGTCTTCCCGTTCATGGTCTGCGCATATATATAATAATGTTCGCGCTCATCCTCTATCAGCCAGCCTTGGTCCTGAAACTTCTGGAAGTTCTCGGCTGCCTTCGCATAGACGCGCTCATCGTATTCGCTCGTGCCGACAGGGAAGTCAATCTCCGGCTTAATGATATGATAAAGACTCTTTTCGTTGTCGCCAGCCTCTGCGCGTGCTTCCTCGCTGTCCAGCACATCGTAGGGACGGCTTTCTACTTGTTCTACCAGTTCTTTCGGGGGTCTGATGCCCCGAAACGGTTTAATTGTTGCCATAGTTTTTATTAAGAATTAAGTTTTGTCTGCAAATGTACAAAAAAAGGTTGTAATAGCATTCACTTTTCCAAAATACTTTCAAACAACACGATGGATTTTTTAGGACTTTAGCATTCACAGACGACACATTTTGTAAAGAAAATTCATAAAAAAAAGGCCCTTCTGAAAGTAGCATTCTGGAACGAGGCCACACCCGTCATCCCACCGCGCCAGTACCATCGTTTTGAGATTGCTATTAAATCAAAGTGGGTTTACAGCCATATCAAACTGAGTTTCATCATTAGTTGTGTTCTAAGTCATAACTCAGTTTGATATGCCTGCAAACCCACCATGATTCAATACAAATCACAGCGCGAGTGCTACAGAATGCCGCTCAGAATTGTCCGAAAGGCGAATTTTTCGGAGCAAGAAAGTGTTCCCTTTGCGAACAATCTCCCATAATCAGCTGATAATCAACAACATGCACAACCCCATCCAATACTCGCATATTTGCAAGCGACTTTCAGTTTGGTGAATTCCATGCGATTCTCAGAGGAGTGGTTGTCAAGAAAATTCATAATTTCATTTATAGACAGGAACACTTTGACGGATTTGCCACTCGGCATCATTTTTCTTTGGTTGTTTCCCGTATCAGGATAGCCATTTTTTTCACTGGCTGCTTCCTGCATCGGGCCTGCATTTTAATTTTTCATTAGCCGTTTCACGTATTGGTACAACAATTATTATGCACAAGCATATTAATCCGTATCTTCTAAAGGATATCAATCGCGATGGAATTTACGTCATCAATTAAGCGATTTTGTTTTCGACACTATCAAGAACAATCTTGACACCCTACAAACTGCTATAGTATATTTTCTTGAAACGATTTAGTTTCTCTCGTATCAGCTACGCAAGTAACCTAAAATCCGCAACTAATAGTGATGCTGACTAATTTCGCAGTTCGCTTCTCCATCTGACGATAGTCTTGCCAGTACAGGCATAATTATGCATGGGTCATGCCCAGTTTCCCCTTACCCCTTCAAGCATTACAGGGGCTTTATGCTGCCGTTAACCCGCGAATTCGGTTTCTTAGCCGTCAGTGAATGCAAAAGGGTTCTGATATGATTTGTTGTCCGTGTATATATTCAGCTGATAGTGCCTTGCCGTTCTTATCCACTTGGCTGGCACGCTGATGCGC
>CACXXD010000162.1 GCA_902771445.1 uncultured Prevotellaceae bacterium | reverse complement strand
CCGTCAAACTTCATCCATCCGTTGGTAGCAACCTTGGCGGTCTGGTCAGACTCCTGGTCCTTGTTGTCCTCCTTGAACTGAGCGATAGCGGCCTGCAGCTGCTCTGCGTTGGCATCGGCCTTGTAGGCCTCGATGGCAGCAAGCAGCTTGCCTACGGCAACAGCCTCGGCATCGGCAGCCAGCTCCTCAGCTTCCTTCAGCAGCTCGTCGACAGCGGGTTCGCCTTCCACAAGCTCGATCGTCGACATGACGATGTTCTTGTACTTCAGCGTCAGTGTCTGCATCATGTCGAGCATAGGAATAGCCTGCTCGTTCAGAGCGAATTCCATCTTCTCAGTACCCTGTGCGATGTCCTTAACTTCATAGACGGGAACGTCGTTGACGAAGATAGAGATCTCGCCAGTCTTGATAATCTTGGCAGGCTGTGCAGCACGTGCGTTGGCACCTACAGTGAAGTTGGCACGAACAATGTCGCCGGCCTTCAGACCCTTGAACAGTGCGCCGTTCAGCGTGATGATTGAGTATTCGTCTTCCTGTGTCTTTTCTCCGTTGTCCCAGATGATGCCGTAAGGCGATGCGGGCTCGGCAGCTTCGATGCAAGCCAGACGGAAGTTAGAGAATGACATCCACTCGTGAGCGTTGTTAGCCACACCGTTTACACCGATGTTGACAGTCGTGTTGTCTTCAGTAACCTCGAATGTTACGAAGTGGTCGTTCCAACCGCGGTTGAACACACCACCGGTAGAACCGATGACGGTCAGCTTGGTGGCAGCCTCGCCGGCAAACAGCTTCATGTCCACATTGCCAGAACCACGGCTGATAGCCGAGAGAACATACTTACCTTTGTTCAGGGTGATGTCCTGAGCAAGCGTGATGTCCCAAGAGCTGTCGCCCCACTGGTCGCTGTCGAAGTACTTGTGTACAGCAACGTCAGAGCCGTCGGTCCAAGGCTCGTTCTCCTTGATGTTGGCCTTGCCGGTCAGAGTCCAGCCGTTCAGGGCATCCTGTGAGAGAGGATTGACGATGACAGAGGTCATGTCTATAGCACCCTCTACACCTTCAGCCGTAGCGTTCGACTCGATGAACTGGCGATAAGCTTTCAGCAGCTCAGCAGCCTTGGCGGTTGCATCCTCTGCAGAAGCAGCGACTGCGCTCTTTGCGTTTTCAACAACAGCCTTCTTCTCGGCGCTTGCGTATGGCCAGCCCTCGGTGTTGGCCAGCGTCTTTGTGTCGTTCAGCTGAATGTAGGCAGCCTTGGCAGCATTGAAGGTAGCCACGGCAGCATTCAGTGCGTTGGTAGCAGCGATGATGGCATCAACCGAAGCGATGTCGATGTTTGCGTTGGCAGCAATCACGTCGCTCAGGGCCTGCTTCTCAACACCAGTCACAATCTCGTCGGCAGCAGCCTCGTTGGCAGCATTCATTGCGATATTGTAGGCCTCGATAGCACCGTCCAGGATGCTCTTGTACTCCAGTGTCAGACCACCGATGAAGAGGTGAGGAGCACTGCCAGAGCCAACGTTGGTCATGTCGTAGCCCAGAGAGAACTTACCAGTGGTCTCCTCTTCAATGATGAAGGTGATCACCTCGTTCTTCCACTCGCCCACGGTGTAAGCGCTTGCAGCTGCAAGATACTCAGTGCCGTTGTTGGCGATGAAGCCGAACAGACCCTTCTGTGGGGTATTGGTGCCGCCTACTGAGTTGTAGACAGGAATGGTCAGCTTGTAGCTGCCGGGAACCAGTGTGACTTCGTCGGTCACATACTGTACGGTAGCATCCCATACAGCCACCAGACCCAGCACGTTGCCTGCGGTCTCGCCGTTAGGACCAACTGCGGGAGCCTGATAGCCCTTGCCGCCCAGGAACGGCTCTCCGCCGATAGCGAAGACACCAGCTGCGCGGGCATCACCGTTCTCTACGCCAAAGTTCCAGCCGGGAACAGCCTGCATGCCACTGTAAGTGGTGCCGTTTGCCTCAACGTCCTTTGCATAGGTGCAAATGCCATTGTCGATAGGAGTAGCAGCAAATGCGGGGTTGGCAATCAGAGCTGCGGGATCGAATGCAGCAACCTTCTTTGTATAGAGTTGTACGCCTTCAACAGCAAGGCCTGTGTTTCCGGCTCCGAGGCCATAGGTAGCAGTACCTTCTGTTGCGTCAACGAATACGTTGAATGGGTTGTTCAGGTATGTAGAGACAACAAACTTAGCAGTTGCATTCTCTGGAAGTCCTACAATTGACAGATTCTGGGTTCCACCATTGTGAATGAAACCAATAGTGCGCATCAGGACGTTCTCGCCTGGCACAAATGTGAAGCTGCCGATCGTGCCTTGTCCGTTCTCTGCATTAGGAGTCCAATAAGGATAGTTAGCCTTGCTTACTCCATTGTAGCCACTCCAGTTAGCATAACGCGTACCTTCTGCATTGTAGGTCCAGGCTGCATCGTCTTCTGCGAGAATGTCTGCGTCTTTCAGAGTGAGGCTCTCGCCCACCTCATATTCGTAAACATTTACTTCAAGAGCATCAGAAGACTCATAGCCCTCAGCCGATGCAATCACACTGAGTTTGCCTGCGCCAGCTGCTGTGTATGCAGCACCTTCTCCAGTAGCATCTCCGTATGTATATGAGAAAGTGATAGAGGGTGTTCCAATCAAATTGTTGTTGGTCACGCTGAATACGTAAGAAGAACCAGCTTCTGTGATGTCAGAAAGCGTTGCATTGGCAAAAAGCTTGATGGCCTCGCCGGCAGCAACTTCTAATGAGGCAATTGCTGATGTTGTGCCATCGGCCAGCATAGACACTGCTTTGACGGTTGCCGTCTCTGAGAGTGTAATTGGTTCTGTGTATGCTTCGCTTGCATTGGTTGGGTCTTCACCATTTATGGTGTAATATGTGCTTACAGCACTGCCAAAGCTACCCAGTCCTGGTGTGATGGTTACCGTACGATTGATTCCATTAACTCCTGTTACTGCGATACCAGGTGTAGAAACGGTCTCAGTGGCGGTCGTCTCAACAGTAATTTTGCTGATGACAGTTTTAGTCTTTTTCCATTGAATGTTGAAATTACCGTCTGCGGTCAGTGTATAAGGTGTTTCAGACACGCAATCTGTCCATTGGGCAGAAATCCCTTCAATGTTGGTGACTGGATTGTCGCAGAACAATATTTTTCCAGTATAATACACTGTAACCTTGTCGCCTTCCTTCAGGTTTAGGATAGAAATGTATGTGTCCTTGCTTCCGGTCATGGTGAGACCTTCCGAAGTCAGTTTGACAGTACATTCACCTCTGAAGAAGAATCCGAAGTTTCCTTTGAACAGGTCGCTCAGCTCGTTAGGATAGGTAAGCTCTGTACCCATTCCATTCTTTCCGGCACTCGTACCAGATGATGTTAAAGTAACATCAGCTTCAAGTGCTTCACGTGCTGCCACAAAATCGTAAGTTATTTCGGCTGCATTCACGGGAATTGCCATGAGCGCCGTCAATACGATCAATAATGATGTGAAAATACGCTTCATTTGCTTGTTTCGTTAGTAATCGTTTCTGCGCCTTCTGGTCCGTTAGCGCAAGTTTGTTTTTAGTTTGTTTCCTCTGTGCCCGTCTGCGGACCTCTTTTTAGTGCCTCCCAGTCTTAGTGGTAAGGCCAGCCGTGGCACGCTTCAACTTCTCTACTTCCGTTCGAGATGTCTAATTAGTCTTTTTTTTTACGTTTGTTTTTATTGAAGTTAATTTAACAGATGTGAATTATGATTTTCTTTTGTTTCGTATTCGCATTTCTGTCTTTTAGGTAATTTTTCGTATGATTAAGATTGTGTGCACAATAATTCCGTAGCAAAGATAAAGAAAAAGTTCAAAGTATGGTAATGTGACGGCTCTATTTAACTTTTTTTACATTCTGGTTAGTGCTCGTCGAATCTGCCACGAATTATGAATTATTTTGACAAATACCCCTCTGAGAATCGCACGGAATTCACCAAACTGCAAGTTGCCTGCAAATATGCGAGTATTGGAAGGGGTTGCGCATATCACTGATTTACAGAGTGTTGCGAAATTTAGTTTCGCAAAAAGAACAGTTTATTGCCCTTAAAGATTCTTCTTTCGAACAACTCAGAGCGGCATTCTGCGACCTTTGTGCCGAGATTAGTATTGAATCATGGTGGGTTTGCAGGCATATCAAACTGAGTTATGACTTGGAACAGAATGTAACGGATGCTAAAACTCAGTTTGATATGGCTGTAAACCCACTTTGATTCAATATCAATCTCAAAACGCTGCCTTTGGCATGGTGCACGAGGCAGTGCATCTCCGCTCCTAGAATGCAACTTTCTGAAGTACCTTTTTTCTATGAATTATTTTGACAAATTATGCAACGGGCATTTTTTCCATTACTAAATACAAGGCTGCTATGTAGCGGTAAAAAATAAGTTAAGACAAATTCATTTGTTCAGACCACCCCTAACCCCTCCTGACTCAGGAGGGGAACTGGTTAGCTTTGCTATTCATTTGCCTTTAGGAAACTTAGTCTAACTAATTCCCCTCCTGAGTCAGGAGGGGGTAGGGGTGGTCTGAACAGACGACAAAACGTCCCAAGTTATTTTCATCTATAAATAGTTCGCGTCCTTTGCGTGCGCGTAAATATTTAAAAGGTGTATGCCTTTCCTTTCCTTGATATAAATCAATACAGTTCGATATTTTTTGTATTTTCTTGAATTTTTTCCGGAAAACCTTTGGCGGTTCGGAAAAAAGTCGTACCTTTGCATCCGCTAACG
>CACXXD010000161.1 GCA_902771445.1 uncultured Prevotellaceae bacterium | reverse complement strand
TTCAATCTTCAAGATTCCCTCATCCTCAATGCTCTGCAGATCGTTCAGCTCGTAGCTGGTTGACTGCTCGCTGTCGCTGACCACGGTGAACGGCAGTTCGCGGAACACCTCGGAGAGCGGTCCGTTCTTCTTCGTCCTGATGAGGTTGGCCCGCAGACTGTTGATGCCCTTTGGTGCAAGCACGTTGCGCAGAGAGGTGATGATGGCATTCTCCACCTTCTTCTTGGCCACACGGCACGAGACGACGAAGTCGACGATGCGCCCCGTTGTCCCCTCGGTCTGCACGGAGAGGAACGAGATGATGCCATAGTCGCCGAACTTGTCCTTGCAGGCGAAGGCGTATGCGGCAATGTCGTCTCGGCTCAGCAGCTGGTCGAACTCCTCCTCGGTGTAGCGGTTGGTGGAGAGGTTGAGCTGGTTGCTTCGCGACACCAGCTCGTAGCATCGCTTGCGGTTCTGCTGACTGACGGGTTGCACCTGTAGCACCATCTCCAGGTTGCGCAGATAAGCCTCGTAGTCATCCGAAAAACTCTCGGCAAACTGTTGTCTCGACACCTCTTGCATGTAGGACAGGCGGCGCTTCTGGCTCGACTCGCTGACAGGAACGTCGAACTCGCTGCGCTCCAACAGTCGACTCAGGTTCTGTTCGTCGTAGACTCTCACCATAGGCAAGGCCGTCTTCACCTCCTCGCGCTCCCTGACGTTGTCGTCGATGAAGGCGAAGGAGTTGATGCCCAGGTTCAGCCGACTGGCAATCTGCTTGATGTTCAGACTCTTCTGCCCCCAGTTGATGGCTGGACAGAGAAAGTAGTCCTGAATGCCCAGTTGCGTGAGCTTGTCGAAAGCCGGCTGGTAGTCGTTCTTGCTGGCAATGCTGTTCAGGATGCCTCGCTTGTCGAGTGCCTTGATGAGACTGACGGCCTCGTCGCGCAACGTCACGTTGCTGTCGTTGACCAGCGTGCCGTTCCAAAGCGTGTTGTCGAGGTCCCACACCACCACCTTCACCTTGTCGGCAGGCTGTTCCGTCGCTTGCTGTTTCAGTTTGAAGAGGTCGAGCCATCTGAACACGATTCGGGTGTTGGTCTCTTCGCCCATCGGTGTGATGAAGATGCGCGTGTCGGGGATGTTCGGCTGAATGTGCGATACGTCGACGGTGATGCTGTTCGATCCCTTCTTCAGCGTGAACATCTGTGAGAACAGCACCTTTTCGGGTTGGTCTATCTGCACCAATAACTGCACCTGTTCCTTGTCGAAAAGCTCGCAGTCGATGTAGAGAATGTCGAACCGCTCTTCGCTGGTCATCCAGTGGTTCAGCGCGTAGTTCTTGTACCTGTTGAAACGGGAGTAAGGCGTGTAGTTCGGCCACATGCGACTGGTGAGCCCGGCCACACTGAGGAAGAACTTGGAGAGGGCGGCATTGAGCGTGTCGGCCATGCGGTAGGTGCGGTCGTTCACAGGGTGCGAGGCATACATGGCTTCCAGCTTGGCCCATTTGCGGAACTCGCAACTGGCCCCGTAGGGCAGCGAGCCTGCATGACCGTAGTCCTTTCTGATGCCCCCCTGCATTCTGACGCAACGGTTGTCAATGCGCGGCTGGTAGTTGACGCAGTGGTGATAGCAGTAGGGTGGACTGCACTCTACGCAGTGCTCTTCCCACATAAGGAGGCATCGCTTGTCGTACTGGAACGGCAGGGCTTTCGCCGACGGGCTGTCGGTCTTTATGTCGGTGGTTGAAAAAACGGTTTCAAACATGGGTGTATTGTTTTCGTATTAGGAGTAGAGCGGCCAGAAGGCATAGCCTTGCTCGCTGTAGTGTGACAGGATGGCTGGCAGCAGGACGCGTGTCCGCTCTTCGTGTTCTTTGGAGAAGTGGAACAGCACGATGCAGTTGTTGTCGGCAAGATGGCTGTCGATGGCGCGGATGGAGTCGGACAGTATGTAGTCGGGGCGCACGTCGCCCGACTCAACATCCCATAGCACGATTCTCTTTTGCCGCAGTGCCAGCAGTTCCCTGAAGTTCATCATGCCCCACGGCGGTCGGAAAAGCACAGGATGACTCATGGCCTGATCGCAGCGCATGACATCGGCCACGTAGTCACGGGGCGCGGTCTGTAAGCCGTCCAGATGTGAGTAGGTGTGGTTGCCCACAGCATGACCCTCGTTCAGGATGCGGTCGTAGAGCGAGCGATGAGCATCGATGTTATGGCCGCAGCAAAAGAAAGTGGCCTTGGCCCGATGGGCAGCCAGTTGGTCGAGCACAAACTCGGTGATGCCCGGTTCGGGGCCGTCGTCGAAGGTGAGGTACATGCCCTTTTGCTGTCGGGCTGCAGGTCGGTAGGCCAAGAACTTCTTGATGATGCCGAAGTAGACCCCCTGTCTGAATTGCTGAAAAGAACCAAACTTCATGAAATGAATGTAGGAAATGACGTTCAATCGAATTTAGAATGCCCCGTCCAGATGCGGATGCGGTTCCACAAAGCACCGCCAATGCGGTTGAAGTTGCCCCGTCGGAGGTTCAGCCACAGCTCTTCCAAGGAGCGGTAGACCTTGACCCAGGGGTGGCCCCATCCCATGATGCGGAAGGCGCGGCGCTTGTACTCCACGTTCTCGATGACATATTTGGGATGGCGCAAGGGAAACTGCAGTTCATGTCGGCCCATCGTGAAGATGCGGCGCAGTCCACTGGGGATGGTGTCGTTTGAGCCGGCATAGTGCGTGCCGTCGTCGGTGGCTCCGGCATTCGAAATCATGTTTACGCGTGGAATGATGCTCAGTCCTGAGTTGAAAAACATAGACGCATGGAACAACGTCTCGTAGTATGCCTTGCCCAACGAGCGGTGATACTGGCAGAAGCGCACAAAGTCCTTCTGGTAGTTGCGCTCCTTGATGAGTTCCTTCAGCTGGTGCATGTTGAAGTCATCGTCGAGAAAGGCATATCGCTCATCGTCCCACTGGTCGACCACACGTCGCCACGTGGCCCAGCCGTTGATGCTGAACGTGGTGGTGAAGAAATAGTCGTAGGGCATGTCGGGCGTCACCTCGTCGTAGTTCAGACCTGTGATGATGCTGATGCGCTGGTCGTTTTCGTAGCGGTCGAGCATCTCCTTGCAGAAAGGGAAGAAAGAGAGCGAGGGACAGTCGTCGTCTTCGAACTTGATGCACTTGTCGTAGAGCGAGAATGCCCACTTCACCGACAAGTAGTTGGACGGGTCGCAGCCTCGGTTCTCGTCGCGGTAGTTGCGATGTACGGTACACTGCCAGTCAATCTGGTCGTCGGCCACGATGGCGCGGCACTGCATCATTCGCTCCAGGTCGGCCTCGTTGCGTGCTCCGTCCTGATAGAGCAGCAGTCGTGAGGGCCGTGCCTGCTTGATTTGTCTGAACAGCTGAGCCAGCATGTCGGGCCGGTTGAAGAACAACACCAGTACGGCAATGTCGGTCTTGGCAGGATGTAGTTTTTCGTTCATGCGTGCAAAGTTAGCACAAAAAATAGAATATGTGTTTGTTCGAGGTTAATTTATATATAAAACAACCCATTTTTTGCCTAAAAGAGTATGAATATTTGTAACTTTGCATCGCCAATCGACAATGAACGTTATGGGAAAACTTACAATACTGAAGCAGCGCCTGCAAGAACGCTATCTCTATGAATGGGCCTATCGGTCGATGCCCAGCCGACAGCAACGCTATATTGCGAAGCTAAGCAAGCGAAAGGAAATCAGAGTGGCCTTCTTCGTGCTGAATGTTTCGATGTGGAAATATCAGGGACTGGCCTATCTATTGCGCGAGAATCCTCGTTTCCGTGTGTGCATCGTGCTCTCGCCCGGCTACTCCTGCACGCAGTCTCAACAGTTGCAAGACATCAGGCAGATGCGCACATATTTTGCAGAAAGAGGCATGGAATACATTGACTGGCGACTGGAAGATGGCGAACCGGCAAAGGATGTGCGCCAACTGTTCGATCCCGACATCGTGTTCTACTCGCATCCTTACCACGGTTCCTATCATCCACAGCATTGCTTCTTGCAGTTCACCGACCGTCTCATTGCCTATACACCTTATTCTTATCTGCAGTCGCAGGCACCGTTCAACTACGACAATGTGATGCAGAACATTGCATGGAAGCTCTACTATGCCAATCGCTATCAGATGGCCGATGCGCGTCGACTGGCTCGCAACAAAGGGGTGAACGTCGTAGTGGCGGGCTATCCCAGTTCGGATGTCTACCTGTACGGGCCGAGCGAGCTGGCTTGGAAGGACACAGAGCATCGTCGCAAGCGACTCATCTGGGCTCCCCACTTCACGCTGGCCAACGACGGTTCGGTGTTCTCGCGCTCCAACTTCCTGATGATGGCCGACTTCATGGTTGAGCTGGCCGAACGCTATCGCAACGAACTGGAGATTGCTTTCAAGCCGCATCCCAATCTGCTTTCGCAATTGCAGAAGCATCCTGACTGGGGCTATGAGAGGACGGAGGCCTACTATAAGAAATGGCAGACGATGGAGAACACTCAACTGGCCGACGGCGAGTTTGTCAATCTGTTCAGAGACTCTGATGCCATGATTCACGACAGCGGCTCGTTTGTTGTCGACTATCTCTACTTCAATCACCCAGTGATGTTTGTAACCAGTGATATTGAGCGGGCCAAGAGCTACGTCAACGAGCCTGGCAAGCGTGCCTACGATGCTCATTATGTAGGGAAAACGCTCGACGACGTACAAAACTTTGTAGACCAAGTGGTGCTGGGCGGCAACGACACGAAACAGACTGACAGACAGCAGTTCTACTCTTCTTTTCTGGAAGAGGCCGACGGTCTGACAGTGGCTCAGCATATATACGACGATATGGTGCGCTCGCTCGGTGTTTAGTGGCCGCCGTTGAGCGCAGTATTTCTGTCGTTAAGTTGTTATTCAATCGTGTTAAAAAAATCGCTCTCATGGGGGTTATGAGACCGCCATTCCATCCTGCGCGGTGCTCTCATGGGGG
>CACXXD010000160.1:10057-13196 GCA_902771445.1 uncultured Prevotellaceae bacterium | reverse complement strand
CAGCGCGACGTTGACGAGCTGGTGACGGCATGGCAGACGGCTGGTTTACTGGTCTGAATTCCACTTGAACGAAGGGGCGTTTTGAGTTTTGGCTTTAATCATGCTGGGTTTAAAGCCAAACCATGCTGAGTTTCAAGTCAAATCATGCTGAGATTTAAGTCAAATCTCGTCATGATTAAAGCCAAATCTCAGCATGATTTGGCTTTAAACTCAACTTGATTTATATATCGATCTCAAGCCGATTTGTATACTGCTGAAAAACAGATAGTTATGAAGTTTGGACGGGATGGTGAACTATTTCAGTGAATAGTGAATAATTCACTATTCACTGTTCACTAACCGCAAAGGGCTTATTTGCAGAATTCCTTGATGGTCTGTATCATGTAGTTCAGTTTTTCGGGAGTCATGCCTGGATAGACACCGATCCAGAAAGTCTGGTTCATGATGACCTCGGTGGTGGGCAACTCGCCTACCACGCGATAGTCCTGACCGTTGGTGTAGGCCTCCAGTGCAGGGTGCTTCAGCAGATTGCCGGCAAAGAGGTTGCGCGTCTGAATCTTCTTGCTCTCCAGATGCTTGGTCAGGTCGGTGCGGGTGAAGCCAGCGTCGTCCTTGACGGTGATCATGAAGCCGAACCATGAGGGGTTGGAGTTGGCCTGCGGCTCAGGCAGGATGATGCCCGGCACGTTGGCCAGTCCCTGGCGCAGCACCTTGAAGTTCTCGCGTCGGCGAGCCACGATGTTGTCGAGCTTGTCGAGCTGAGCACAGCCGATGGCGGCCTGCATGTCGGTAGCCTTCAGGTTGAAGCCCAGGTGACTGTAGACGTACTTGTGGTCGTAGCCCACAGGCAACTGGCCGAACTGCTTGCTGAAGCGATAGCCGCAGGTGTTGTCGACACCGCCCACGCACCAGCACTCGCGTCCCCAGTCGCGGAAGCTGTTCACGTATTTGTGCAGCTCGGGGTTGTTGGTGTAGACGGCCCCGCCTTCGCCCATCGTGATATGGTGGGGCGGGTAGAACGAGCTGGTGCCAATGTCGCCGATGGTACCCGTCTTCTTCCACTCGCCGTCGATGAAGTATTCGGAGCCCAGTGCGTCGCAGTTGTCCTCGACCAGCCACAGGTTGTGCTTGCGACAGAAGTCGACCACGGCCTGCACGTTGAAGGGGTTGCCCAGACTGTGCGCCAGCATCACGGCCTTGGTCTTGGGCGAGTAGGCCGCCTCCAGCTGCGAGCAGTCTATGTTGTACTCAGGTATGGTCATGTCGACGAACACAGGCACGGCACCATACTGCATGATGGGCGACACGGTCGTGGGGAATCCGCCAGCCACGGTGATGACCTCGTCGCCCCGGCAGATGCGTCGCTCGCCCAGTTCGGGAGCGGTGAGGGCATAGAAGGCCAGGAGGTTGGCCGACGAGCCGGAGTTGACCAGTGAGCAGTATTTCACGCCGAGCCACTTGGACAGACGCGTCTCGAACTTGTGCGCCCACGGGCCTGCCGTCAGCCAGAAGTCGAGCGACGAGTCAACCAGGTTGACCATTTCTTCGGCATCGAAGTAGCGACCGCCGTAGTTGATGCGTGTCTCGCCCGGCACGAAGTCGGCCACAGGCTCATGCACCTCTTTGTAATAGGCGCGTGTGAGTTCGAGTATTTGTTTTTTCAGTTCTTCTTTTTTGTCCATAATGCTTAGTAAATTGAAAATTGAAAATTGAAGATTGAATATTTATTAAATTGAAAATTGAAGATTGAAGATTTTAGTCTTCCCAGCACTTCCACGGTGCTTTGCCTTCGTTCCACATGTTGTTCAGCTCGCTGTTGTCGCGCAGCATGTCCATGGGCTTCCAGAAGCCGCGGTGCTTGAAGGCATGCATCTTGCCGTCGAGGGCGAGCCGCTCCAGCGGTCCTTTCTCGAACACGCAGGTGTCGTCGCCGGCGGGAATGTAGTCGAACACCTCCGGCTCGCAGACGAAGAAGCCCGCATTGATCCAGTTGCCGTCGCCGTCGGGCTTCTCCAGGAACGACTTCACCATGTTGGTCTCGTGGTTGATCTGCACCGAGCCGAACTTGCCAGCCGGCTTGAACACGGTCATGGAGATCTTGGCGCCGCTCTCCTCATGGGCCTTGATGCTGTCGGCAATGTTCAGGTTGGTCACGCCGTCGCCGTAGGTCAGGCAGAAGCGGTTGTTGCCCACGTAGGGCTGAATGCGCTTGACGCGCCCGCCCGTCATGGTGTTCAGTCCGGTGTCGACCATCGTGACGCGCCACTTCTCCGAGTGGTTGCTGTGAATCTGCACGCTGTTGTCCGACAGGTCGACCGTCATGTCGCAGTTGTGGGTGAAGTAGTTGACAAAATACTCCTTGATGACGTATTGCTTGTAGCCACAGCAGATGATGAAATCATTGATGCCGTAGTGGCTGTAGATCTTCATGATGTGCCAGAGAATGGGTTTGCCTCCAATCTCGACCATCGGCTTCGGTATCAGGTGTGTGGCTTCGCTCAGTCGTGAGCCGAATCCACCGGCAAGGATTACTGCATGCATAAGCTGTATGAAAAATAAAAAAATAAAAAAATAAAAAAATAAAAAATTAAAAAATGTGCCATTCGATAAATTCGCGTTCGTTTTTAAGTTTGGTGGGGTCTGTGACTTTTATTCATACCAAGTTATTCTTGATGATTACAAAAAGTGAATATCGTCAGATGCTGATTGTCGAAAGCCGTCTCGTAGTCGTGGCTCGCCATCCACCGCCTGAGCGTGGCCTGCACCTGTTCCGACTCATCATCGTCCTGCACAAACTGTCTGTCCTTTAAGAATACAACGGTCGGAAGGACGTGATATTGTGTGAAACGGTTGTCCAGTCGACGGATGAGGGCCTCGCCGGTGTAGGTACCCAGTTGGGTGTTGCCCAGGAAGGGCAGTCGGCCTGTGGCATAGAACAGCTCCGATGCCTGGTTGCCCAGCACTAGCCAGGGGTTGTCGGCGGCATGGGCCTCTATCTGTGCGATGACTTCGCGGTAGACGGCCACGTTGTCGGCGGTCGTCAGCGTATTTAGTCGTCCGTCCTGCACCGTCTTGGTGCATTCCAGTCGGGAGTGCTCTTCGCCGTAAGGCTTTGACATGATCTTGCCCAGCATGCAGA
>CACXXD010000160.1:807-10013 GCA_902771445.1 uncultured Prevotellaceae bacterium | reverse complement strand
ATTCTCCATTCTCCATTCTCAATTAAAGTAGTTGCTGCCGGCATGATCATGAGGGCTGCTATCCAGTGGTAGATGCCCGGTACGCCGATGTCGCTGCCAAAGGGGAAGAGGAAGGTGAGCGCGATGGCATAGCCTATCGTCCACTTGTGAGAAGAAGTGGAGAATTGAGGATTGCTCAACTCTCCATTCTCAATTTTCTCCGAAGCCAGCAGGATGATGCACAGCAGTGTGCAGCCTCCCAGTGCCGTGAGGTAGGGCAGACTGGTCAGTGTGAGGACAAGAACGGCGATGAAGAATAAGAAATTTAATAATAATACTGATATTCTTTTCTTCTCTCTAATGTAGGCATATGACATGCCGAGCAAGGCCAGTATCAGCATCTGCAGGGCAAGGTTGACGTAGCTCTTCAGGTAGACGAAGAACAGATTGCCTGAGGCATGCGAGTTGCCGCCTTCGCTGAAGAAGCCGAAAGCATCGGTGAACCCCTCAATAAACACAGGGAGATGTCCGAGCGACAGCATGAGCAACAACACCAAGGCAATGCCTGTGATGGCGCCGCCTGCAAACGTCGTGGCACGGATGAGGCCCCGTCGCAGTGATTGCTGATGCCATCCTTGCAGGAAGGGAATGATGATGGCACCCAGCAGCACACCGTTGACGATACGGGCGAAGATGCTGATGCCGATGACCATTGCCGAGAGGAACAGCCAGCCGTCTTTGGCCCGTTGCAGCGAGAGGGCATAGAGCCACGTGGCCAGGGCCATGAGCAGGAAACTGAGCGTGTTGTAGTGGAACGTGATGACGATGGAGGGGAACAGGAAACTGAGCAGAATGGCGGCTGCGGCAATGCCTGTAGAGGCGATTTGCCGGCGGAAGGCCATGTAGGAAAAGAAGATGGCGCCCGTCAGGGTGAGAGCCTCCAGCACGCGGAAGCCTTGCAGCCCCATGCCGCCGAAGAGCTGTTGCCAGATGCCGCCCAGCAGTCCCGTCAGGTAGTAGTTGAAGTTGTAGGGCATGGATGCAGGGTGCTCGAAGATGTTCAGATAGAACGTGTTCGAGAATCCGGCATCGGTGTGGTCGATGCCTTGCAGTCCCATGAGCAGCCGGAGCAACAGGCCGGTGAGGAATGTGAGGGCAATGATTCGCTTGTTCATTTCTTACTGTTTTCGGTTGAGGCCTCCGCCTTGTCGGGCAGCAGTCGGTCTTCGGTCATGCGCATCATGTATTGCTGCACGATGGCCTTCACCTCGCGCTCCATCTCTTCCTGACGGGCAAACCGGCCTGCCAGGTTGTGCTGCATGAGCGAGTCTTGCAGACTGTAGACGGCCTTGGTGTGCTCGCCGTCGAACTGTAGCACGTGGCCGTGCTTCACGTACTGATAGATGCCGCTCAGATAGTTGACCGCCCAGGTGCTGTCGGCTGGCATGTTCAGCACGTCGATGCCGAAGGCCAGGTAGGGCTCGTCGTAGCCCAACATGCCCAGTACGGTGGGCATGATGTCAATCTGCTGTGCAATCTTGTCTTGCACCTCAGGCTGACGGTCGGACTGCGGCTCGTAGATGATGATGGGCGAGCAGAAGCCGCCTATGTCGGTCTGATAGAAAGCATGGTCGCTCTGGTTGGTATGGTCGCTGGTCAGCACGAAGATGGTGTTCTTGAACCACGGTTCACGGCTGGCCCGCTCGAAGAAGCGGCCCAGTGCGTGGTCGGTGTAGCGTATGCACTTGTGGATGGGCAGCGACTCCTCCTTGAACACGTCGACGTATTGTCGGGGCAGCTGGTAGGGGTGATGGCTCGAGGCGGTGAAGACCGAGGTCATGAACGGCTCTCGCATCTCCGACATCTTGGCGGCATAGTATTGCAGGAAAGGCTCGTCCCAGATGGCCCACAGTCCGTCGAAGTCGGCTTCGCCCCCAAAGCGCGAGTCGTCCTCATAGTCCTCGCGCCCATAGTATTGCTGGAACCCCGTGGCGCGGGCAAAGGCCATGAAGCCCATCGAACCGCGCTGTGCTCCGTGGAAGAAGGCGGTCTGGTAGCCCTTCTTGGCCAGCAGTCCGGCCAGTCCCGTCACTTGGTTCATAGAGGCGGGGGTGAGGAAGAAGGGCTCGACGAACATGGGGATGCTGGAGAGGATGGAGGGCATGCCGTCGATGCTCTTGCGCCCGTTGCAATAGGTGTGGGTGAAGGTGGTGCTGCGGGCGATGAGCGAGTCGACAAAAGGCGTGTAGCCCTGATAGCGTCCGCCCTCAAGGTCGCGGTTGAGTGCGCCGATATACTCGCGTCCGAAGCTCTCAATGATGATGACCACCACATTCTTTGGGGTGAACGTGGGGAGCGAGTCGGGCGCGTGGTGAATGGGGCTGAAGACGGTGGCCATCGCTTCCTCGGTGTCGAAGTATTCGGGTACGACGAAGACATCCTTGCCGATGGTGCGATAGAGGGCGAACGGGGTGTTCAGAACGAGTGCCGCCGTGGTGGGATTGTCCACGTACTGGTTGGCATTGCTGATGGTGATGGGGCGTACAGCCGTGGCAAAGCCTCCGCGGATGCCTGCCACGACGAAGGGAGTGATGGCCAGTATGGACAGCAGCGCGGTGAGGTCGTAGCGCCACCACGACAGTCGTCGCCAGTTGAGTTGCGGGCTTCTGTAAAGGAACCACAGCGCAACGGCTACGAGGATGGCCAGCACGACGAAGTACCAGTGGTTGACGAACTCGGTGAGGAAGATGCCGCCCAAGTTGCTTTCGTGCTCAAACTCGCTGAACACGGTGGTCGTGGTGCGCCGCATCGTATAGGGGAAGTAGGCCGCATCGGCCAGGTTCAGAGCCAGTGCCAGCGTGTTGACGGCCACGAAGAGCGTGCGACACAGTTGGTGCCAGCCGCTGCACTCCTTGCGATGGACGGGCAGCAGCATGAGCACGAAATAGGGAATGTTGGTCACGAGAATGGCAGCGGTGTCGAAGACGAGCGCACCCTGCAAGGCCGGCCATGTGACGGCGCTGCTCAGGTAACTCCAGTTCTCCAGCAGATAGGCCACGCGTGCAATGAAGTAGACCGTATATGCCAGCAGCACGTTGACCAGAATGGCCACGAGCGGCGCCAGATGGGATTGCATCAGTTTCGTCTTCATTGTCTCACGTCATTTGCTCTTTATGTCGTCGGTGGCCAGTTGCAGGATGGCCATGCCCCTGCGCACCATCTTCTCTGCCTCGGGACTCTCGGCAACGATGGTCTTATGTGAGTCGAGGTCGTAGACGGCAAAGCCTGTGCTGTCGACCATCGAGATGGCATTGTTGAACGTATGGATGGCAAAGGGGTGCCGGTAGTTGCGGCTCAGCACGTCGCGGCTGAAGCGGAAGTCGTCGTGGGCGATGCCCATCTGCCCTAACAGCGTGGCGGGCAGGTCGGTCTGGTTGCAGATCTGGCCTACCTGTCTTGGTTCCTTCACAGCACCGCCCAGCCAGACCATCGGTATGCGGTTGCGGTCCTTGAGCAGCTCGTGCATGCCCATTGGGGAGTCTTCTTCAGTCGGTCAATCAGCTGGCCGATGCAGTCGTCCAGATAGGCAAAGGCATTCTCGATCTCGTCGTCGAGCTTCTTGGTGGGTACGTCCCACGGCTCGTGGGTTGAGAGCGTGGAGAAGCCGATGAGGAAGGGCGACTTCTGACTGGTGATCATGTCGTAGAGCGTGTTGAAGGTGATGTCGTCGCGCACGCCCCATTGCGTGGTGGTCTGTTCCTCCAGCGTGTAGTCGTTCTGCCAGACCAGTCGTTCGAAGCCCGTACCCATCAGATAACTGCGCATGTTGGTGAAGTTGATGTCGCCTCCATACAGATAAGTGGTGGAGTAGCCCTCGTCGAGCAACGTAGCGGCAATGCTGGGCAGCTGTCGTGTCTTCGATGGCATCTTCATGACCGATGTGGTGGGAAACGACGGGTAGCCGCTCCAGGTGCAGAGCGTGCCGCGGTCGGTGCGCCATGAGTTGCCGTAGCAGTTGGCAAAGTTGACCCCTTCTTGCTTGAGCTGTTGCAGTCGGGGCATGACGGGAGCGAACAGTTCGCCGCAGCTCTCCAGCAAGACGATGACCACGTTGGGCCGCCGGGTGCTGAGCAGCGTGTCTGGGTCGATGCTCTGAGTGGGGAAGAGGTCGGCAGTCTCGCGCTCACATTCCTCGTCGCTCATGAAGTGATAGTCGGGAATGTAGCTGGCCGTCTTCTCAAACGAGACCAAGAAGCTGAACACGGGGTTGATGGCCGCGTGGTTCAGAAACTGGTTGTGAGAGAAATACACCTGTCCGATGTTGGTGGTCGACTTGCCGATGCCGCCACGAATGCCGATGACCGTCAGCGGAATGATCAGGGCGTAGAACAGCAGTTCCTGGATGCTCCATTTCTTTTGATGCCTGGGAAAGCGGCATATAAAAAAGTAAGCGAGGAAGATTGCGATTGCCAGCATGAGGAACAGGCCGATGCGCAGCAGCAGGTAGCCCGTGGTGACGCTGGCAAAGGCTTCGGTGGGTGTCTCCAGATAGCTCAGGCACGATGCGTCGAGCTTGAAGTTCCAGAAGGCATACAGGCTGGTGTCGGCCACGAAAGCCAGTGAGAAGGCTGCTGACATCAGTCCGTAATAGATGTGGAACGGCCACTGCCTTATGGGCAGCCAGAGGGACGCGATGGCCAGCAGCAGGGGCAGGATGAGGAAATAGAGGGCGGTGGAGAAGTCGAGCGACAGTCCGTGGAGCAACACCTGGAGAACGTCGGCCCACTGAAACTCATGAGCATCGTGATAGCACAGCATGAAGGCCAGCTTGGCTATCATGAAGATGACCATTGTCAGCAGTAGCGTTTTCAGTAGATATGTCAGGCGTTCTCTCATTCTATTTCGGTCTACGGTGAATCAGATGCTGTTCCGTCAGAGTGATTGCATGTCGTTCAGCCGTTTGTAGTAGCCGTCGATGCGCAGTAGTTCGTCGTGGGTACCTCGCTCCACGATGCGCCCTTCGTGGAGCACGCAGATCTCGTCGGCATTCTTGATGGTCGACAGTCGGTGGGCGATGGCCACGGTGGTACGGGTCTTCATCAGTCGCTCGAGTGCGTCCTGCACGAGTCGTTCGCTCTCCGTGTCGAGGGCCGACGTGGCTTCGTCGAGTATCAGGATGGGCGGGTTCTTCAGTATGGCCCGTGCTATCGACACGCGTTGGCGCTGACCACCGCTCAGTTTGCTGCCGCGGTCGCCAATGTTGGTGTCGAAGCCGTGCTCCGACTGCATGATGAAATCGTAGGCATTGGCTATCTTGGCGGCCTCCGTGATCTGCTCGTCGGTGGCACTGTCCACGCCGAACGTGATGTTGTTGCGGAACGAGTCGTTGAAGAGGATGGCTTCCTGGTTCACGTTGCCGATGAGCTGTCGCAGGTCGTAGATGCCCAGGTCTTTCACGTTGATGCCGTCGATGAGCACTTCACCCTCCACGGTGTCGTAGTAGCGGGGAATGAGGTCGACGAGGGTCGACTTGCCGCTGCCGCTCTGTCCCACGATGGCGATGGTCTTGCCCTTCTCGATGGTGAGGTTGATGTTGCGCAGCACCCACTTCTCGTCGTAGCGGAACGACACGTCGCGCAGCTCTATCTGGTGCTCAAACGAGTCGATATGTCTCGGTTGTTCAGCCTCTTTGATGGTGTTCTCTGCCTTCAGAATCTTGTCGATGCGCTCCATCGAGGCCAGTCCCTTCGGGATGTTGTAGCCTGCCTTTGAGAAATCCTTCAGCGGGTTGATGATGGAGTAGAGCATCACCATGTAATAAATAAAGATGGGTCCCGAAAGGGCATGGTTGTTCAGCACGAGTATGCCGCCGAACCACAGCACGATGACAATCATGAGCGTGCCCAGAAACTCGCTCATGGGGTGGGCCGACGACTGCCGGATGTTCACGCGCATGATGTCGTTGCGATAGCTGGTGTTGATGCGGTCGAAACGGGCGTTCATCTTCTCTTCGGCACAAAATGCCTTGATGATGCGCAGACCGCCTAAGGTCTCCTCCACCTGGCTCATCGTGTCGCTCCACAGCGACTGTGCCTTGATGCTCTGTGCCTTCAGCTTGCGTCCCACGTAGCCCATGAACCAGCCCATGACGGGTACGATGATGAGCGTGAAGAGCGTGAGCTCCCACGAGATGAAGATGAGGGCGGCAAAATAGCTGACGATGAGGATGGGGTTCTTGAACAGCATCTCGAGCGAGGCCATGATGGAGTTCTCCACCTCGCCCACATCGCCGCTCATGCGGGCGATGATGTCGCCTTTGCGCTCGCCGCTGAAGAAGCCCAGGGGCAGCGATGTGATCTTGTGGTAGAGCTGATTGCGAATGTCGCGCACCACACCGGTTCGGATGGGGATGATGGTGGCCGCTGCCAGAAAGTAGGCACCTGTCTTCAGGGCGGTGGCGAAGGCCAGAAACAGACCGATGATGAGCAGGGTGGTGGCCTGTCCGTAGGCTGCTATCAGCCCGTTGACGTAGTAGTTCAGGTTGTTGGTCAGCACCTCCTGCGCGTTGGCCCAGTCCCAGCTCATCAGACTGGTGGCGGTTGCGGCATCCGATGTCTGGAAAAGTATCTGCAAGATGGGAATGAGAGCCGCAAAAGAGAAGATGTTGAGCACTGCCGAAAGGATGTTGAACACAACCGACAGCACGAGATATTTCTTATAGGGCGGAACAAATCGCCTGAGTACTTCCAGAAATTCTTTCATATCTTAGACCCTGTCTTCAGGGTATTGGGGGGAGTGGAAAAATCAGCCTACGGCCTCGCCCAGCAGCGTGGCACTGGTCGAGCCGGTGATGCGGACGCGGACGGTCTCGCCGATGTGGTGGTTGCCCTTGTCGAACACCACCATCTTGTTCTGCTCCGTGCGACCGCAGAGCTGTTCGCGAGAGCGCTTCGAGAAGCCTTCGACGAGCACGTCGAACTCCTTGCCCTCGTCTTTCTTGTTTTGCTGAGCCGAAATCTCAGTCTGTAGGGCGATGAGCTCGTTCAGTCGACGAATCTTCACATCCTCTGGCACATTGTCGGGCAGATGTTTCGAGGCATAGGTGCCGGGGCGCTCGCTGTACTTGAACATGAAGGCCGAATCGTAGCCCACCTCGCGCATCAGGCTCAGACTGAGCTGGTGGTCCTCTTCGGTTTCATCGTGATAGCCCACGAAGATGTCGGTGGAAAGTCCGCAGTCGGGAATGATGCGACGGATGGCTGCCACGCGGTCCAGATACCACTCGCGTGTATATTTGCGGTTCATGAGTTGCAGGATTCGGTTGCTGCCGCTCTGGACGGGCAGGTGGATGTGCTTGCAGACGTTGGGCTCCTCGGCTATCACGCGCAGTGTCTCGTCGCTCATGTCCTTCGGATGACTCGTGGTGAAACGGATACGCATGTCGGGAGCCTCGCGAGCAACAAGACGGAGAAGATCGGGAAAGTCTACATAATTCTCCATTCTCCATTCTCCATTCTCCATTCGATAAGAGTTGACGTTCTGTCCCAGCAGTGTTACCTCTTTGAATCCGCGGTCGCGCAGGTCGCGCACCTCTTTCAGGATGCTCTCCACGTCGCGGCTGCGCTCACGGCCACGGGTGTAGGGTACGATGCAGTAGTGGCAGAAGTTGTTGCAGCCGCGCATAATGCTCACAAAACCGCCAATCTTTGCGCCATGCAACCGCTGAGGAACAATGTCGCGATAGGTCTCTGTGGTCGACAGCTCGATGTTCATGGCCTTGTGGCCCGTCTCTGCCTGCGCCACGAGGTCGGGCAGCGACAGGTAGGCATCAGGGCCGGCCACGAGGTCGGCATGATGGTTCGTCAGCAGATCGTCTTTCACGCGCTCAGCCATGCAGCCCAGCACACCGATGATGAGCGGGTTGGAGTGAGTGTCGGCGGATGCGCTGATGCGCTGTCGGCGCAGGGCATTCAGTGCCTCCAGTCGGTGGAGTATCTTCTGTTCGGCATTGTCGCGCACCGAACAGGTGTTCAGGAACACCGCGTCGGCCTCGTCGATGGTGTCGCAAGTCTCATAGCCTGCCATCTGCATGACCGATGCAACCACTTCAGAGTCGGCCACATTCATCTGACAGCCATAAGTTTCTATGTAAAGTTTCTTCATGTCTTGATATGTAAAGTACAAAGGTAGTAATTTTGTTGCTATAAAATATGTAATTTAACTTGTTTTTTGTATTCGTTAATAAAATTTCGTACTGTGCGGTTGTCCGAAATTTCTTCTCATTTCTTTCCATCCTCAGTATTTTCCAGACTTCAGGGACTGCATGTTTTGTAAAAATAATTCATAAAAAAAAGGCCCTTCTGAAAGTGGCATTCTGGAGCGAGAAAACACCAGCCATTCCGACATGCCAGAACCATCGTTCTGAGATTGATATTGAAAGTGGGTTTACAGCCATATCAAACTGAGTTCTAACTTTAGTTACGTTCTGTTCCAAGTCATAACTCAGTTTGATATGCCTGCAAACCCACCATGATTCAATACTAATCTCAGCACAAATGCCGTTGACTGTTTCTCAGAGTTGTTCGAAAGGCGAATTACTCAGGGGGAGAAACTGTCCTTTTTGCGAAATTAAATTTTACAACAAACTGTAAATCAACGATATACACAACCCCTTCCAATACTCGCATATTTGCAAGCCACTTAGAGTTTGGTGAATTCCATGCGATTCTCAGAGGGGTTGTTGTCAAGAAAATTCATAATTTCTGTTTGTTCATTTCTCTTTCTACTTTTTCGTTTGAAAGGCCAGTGCGTACATCCGCATCTGTTTGACCATAGCCACCAGACCGTTGGAGCGGGTGGGCGAGAGGTGTTCTTTCAGTCCAATCTGTTCTATGAAGTAAAGGTCGGCATCGAGGATTTCCTGTGGTGTGCTGTCGCTGAGCACGCGGATGAGCAGCGTCACGATGCCTTTCACGATGAGCGCGTCGCTCTCTGCCGAGAAGTGAATCTTGCCGTCGATATAGTCGGCTTGCAGCCACACACGGCTCTGGCAACCCTCAATCAAGTTGCTCTCTGTCTTATATCTCTCGTCGAGTGGTTCCTGTTCATTGCCCAGGTCGATGAGCAACTGATATTTGTCCATCCAGTCGTCGAAGCCGGAAAACTCTTCAATAATCTCGTCTTGTCTTTCGTTGATAGTCATGTCTTATATGTGTAATTTTAATATT
>CACXXD010000160.1:0-791 GCA_902771445.1 uncultured Prevotellaceae bacterium | reverse complement strand
TGGTGCGTCGTTTCGTTCCATGATGCAAGGCGCTGTCTGGGTATCACCATTTGCAGGGTCTGTTGTTCTCCCGGTTGCAGCAAACGAGTCTTGGCAAAGGCCTTCAGCTCTTTCTCCGGCTTCTCCATCAGTTTGCTCTTGGGGGCAGCTATATACACCTGCGCCACTTCTTTGCCAGCCACGCGTCCTGTGTTCTGGATGGTTACCGCTACGTTGATGTTGTCGCCATCCAACTGCACGTCGGGCTTGCTGAAGCTGAACGTGGTGTAGCTGAGGCCGAAGCCGAAGGGGAACTGCGGCTGGCGCTTGTCGCGATCGAAGCCGCGATAGCCCACGAACACGTCTTCCTTATAGTGTACCTGCTTGTCTTTGCCTGGATAGGCCTCGGTGCCATACTTCACGTAGGGGTAGTCCTCGTAGCTCTTGGCGAAGGTGACGGGCAACTTGCCGCTCGGACATGTCTTGCCAGTGAGCACGTTGGTGAGAGCCGTACCCGACTCGCTGCCCAGATACCAGCAATGCACCAGTGCTGCCACGTCGTTCAGCCACGGTGTGGCGTATGGGTTGCCGCCGAAGATCACCACCACGATGTTCTTCTGTATCTTGGCCAGTTGGCTGATCAGCTCGTTCTGACCGAAGGAGAGGTCGTAGCCCTCACGGTCGCCGTTCTCGCAGTCCTGCTTGTGGTTCTTGTTCAGTCCACCTATATATATAATGAGGTCGGCATCCTTGGCCTTCTCCAGCGCTTCGGCTTTCAGTTGTGCCAGCTCCTCGGGTGAAACTTGGTCCAC
>CACXXD010000159.1 GCA_902771445.1 uncultured Prevotellaceae bacterium | reverse complement strand
CGGCAATCTCACCGCAGCCCTCTTTGCCAACGACATCTTCCGAAATCTCCGTGAACGCTGGACGGGCTACTATCCCGTCACCACGATGGGCAAGGATGCCTATGTCTATACGCAGTACATCGGCGCATCCCTCACGTATAACTTCAACGCTACTAAGAGTAAGTACAAGGGAACTGGCGCTGGTAATGATGAAAAGAACAGATTATAATATTATAAGTTATAAACGATAATCAGAATAAAAATGAAACATCAGAAACACTACAAACGGTTCTTGTTCCTGCTGGCAATGCTTTTGACAGTGACATTTGCAGTAGCACAGACCGATGAACGAACAAAAAAGCAAAAGGATTATCTTTCGTTCATTCAAGGCCAGACCATTTCACCCTTCGACTACTTGTCACAGAAGATAAAGCAATATAATGTTGTATCGTTGGGCGAAGACCACTGGATAAAAGACCACATGCTATTCCTGGCTGACTACCTCGACTACGTTGCCAACGACACGACTTTTCACATTGATGCGCTTGCTTGGGAAAGCGGCAATAGCATAGACCAGAAGAAGGCCGACACGTTGATGATGTCGAAAACCTTCCGCGAGGATTTGGCGCTACAGATTCTTCGTGATGCCCCTGATACTTACGGCTGGCCATACAAGGAGGCTCTGGAAGACATCAAGGCTTTGTGGCGTTACAACAGAGCACAAGGCAAGTTCACTCGTCTGCTCCTTCTTGATCCTCCCTACATGTTGCAACTATTCGACGGTGACAAATATGAGTACACGTTAAGCCGTGACCAATCAACAGCCAACAAGATTGCAGGCTATGTTGGCTCCAATCGCAAGGTACTCTACTACGCTGGTTCAAGCCATACGATGCGGCAATTTCATTCTTCTTATAACTCAAAGTCTGGAATGTACAACGTTCAGGCTACGGCGGGTAAGATACTCTCAGTCCTCTATCCCAACAGGGTTTTCACTATCAAACTTTGGGGTGGACTGATGGGCAGTAACGGCTACATCCCGAGTGCTGATGATTTCCGATGGGAACGTTCCAGCGACGGACTAGCAGACGAAGCCTTCCGCTGTAATGGCAACCGCCCTGTGGGTTTCGACATTGCAGGAAGCCCCTTTGCCAACATTCTCATTTCCGACTTTTTCCATTTTCAATATAGCGAACGGATGTTGAGTAAAAGTAACGGCAGTCCATTCCGTGCCAACGAAAGCCTTGGCGACCGTGTTGACGGCATTATCTTCTTTCGTCCTGTCAACGAGTTCTCTATCCCTCATATTGAACCGAAGATGTTCGATGACGTATTTTTGAAGCGCATTGAAAAGAGAACACAGGGCGAAGTGAAGACGCTTAACGACCTGTATCTCTATATCAAGAAGAATCACCCGATACTGAGTGAGGACTTGGATAGTTTGTCCACCTACTGAAAAATAAGAGCACGACAAGCAAATATTTAGGCAAACCGGATAATATCTCAAGAAACTATGCAGAACAATTTCAAATACATAAATCTCTCTTGGGCTGTGGTGGGCATTTGTGAAAATGCTCGCCAGCCCCTCTTGTTTCATATCCCAGGCATCGACAAGGACGAGGCCGCAGCCGTAGAGCATTACGTCATCGGCTACATGGCCTTCTGGCATATCGCCTTTGTCGACGAGAGCCGCCTCGTGCCCTGCCACGATGACGCGCTCCGCACCGAGGCCCGCCAGAAGATAGACCGCTACATTGCCGACCATCCACCCATCGAGACCTTCCCCCGCTTCTACCTCGTCCTGCTCCGTCAGCCGATAGCCCCGATGGAACCCGACGGCATGAGCCGCGTGTATCAGATGTGAAATAGGCCCTGTCAGGCAAATGTCATGAACGATTCCTAAGGAAGTGTGTATGCTATAATGATTAATACATCATATTAAAATGAAAAGACTGATTCTATTTTCAATGGTTTGCCTGATGACCACAATAACACAGGCACAGAATGAGACTACAGCGGAGAACGATTCCGTGGCATGGGATAAGATGCTCAGCGAAATCTCCGTGACGGGACACCGCCACATCGTCAGGATGAAGGGCAATACGCTCGTTGCACAGGTGGCAAACACGGAACTGGCCAATCTGGGCACAGCCAATGATGTACTGTCGCGTCTGCCATTCATCAATATGGACGGCGACGAAATCAGCATCGTCGGAAAGGGCAAGCCCGCAGTGTTCATTGACAATCGCCCCGTGCGCGACGAGTCGGAACTACAGATGCTCCGTAGCGAGAACATCAAGAACATCCAGATTATCACTTCGCCAGGCGCGGAATACGCTTCAGACGTGAAGGCCGTCATCAAGATTCAGACGCGCCAGCCGTTCATCAAGGGACTGAGCGGGAAAATGACCTCGCAGACGTCTGCCAAGCGCATCTGGGAGGAAATGGCGATGGCCGACCTGAGCTACAACTGGACGAACTGGCAGGTGTTCGGACAAGTGATGTATAACAACGGCGGACGCAAGAACTATGACGTGAGCACTACCGACTTCCTTTTCAACGGTCAACAAAACCAGCTTGTAAACACGGCTACGAAGCGCAACAAGTCTGAGGCCACGACCGCAAAGGGCGGCTTCAACTGGAACAGAGGCGGGCAGTCGCTCGGTGCCTACTACCAGTACACCAACCAGCCTACTCACTTCAAAAGCCGCGGCACGGAGGATGACGACGTGCTGGGCATCAAAGAACAGAGCATCGGCAAACTCATCGACATCGATTCCAAGCAGGAGAAGCATTTGGCATCGGCCTACTATGACAACACGTTCGAAAACGAGGCGCACCTGCACTTCGACGGCAACTACATCCACACATGGTACACCGATAACAACCTGACGCAGACCGTTTCGCCCACGACCAGCGAGATTGTTCCCTCACAGACGGGCATGACCTCCGACCTCTGGGCGGGCAAACTTTACTACGAGTTTCCCTTTGCCACGGGTAAACTGAACGTCGGCACTGAGGACAGTTATACCTACAACCATCAGCAGTACACGATGCAGAACGTTGCCGTCGGCACTTATATTCCATCGACCGAGAACGAGAGTAGACAGACCGATTGTGCAGCGTTCGCCACATGGCAGAAGGACTGGAATGCCCTGTCGCTCCAGTTGGGTTTGCGCTACGAATACGTGAAGTTCGACTACAAGCGCGACGGCATCCGCGACGATGAGGTGAGTCGCACCGACAACAGTCTGTCGCCCAAACTCTCGCTCTCGTACAACTTCAACGAGACCACCTTCATGGCTCTCGACTATTCGCACTCCATCACCCGCCCACCTTACAAGCATTTGCGCAGTTCCTTATTATATGTCGGCCCCTACGAGGTGGAGGGTGGTAATCCCACGCTGGCCGACTGCAAGACCGACGAACTGAACTACATGTTCGGCTGGAAAGACCTGACGCTGGAACTGACCTACAGCCATCTGGCCGACACCTACGTCTATACCAAAGAACACTATTCCGATGCAAGGCCCCTGCTCGTGTTCAGTCCTCGTCAGGCCGACATCAACACGCTGAACGCCTACCTGTCTTACGCCCCCGTGGTCAAGTTCTGGAAGCCCAACTTCACCGTTGGCTTCGACCAGCAGTGGCTCACGCTCTACGGCGAGAAGTACAACAAGCCCATCTTCCGCTACATGCTGAAGAACATCTTCACGCCCTCGAAGAACTGGATGATGACCTTTGACGTGACAGGCTCGACACGCGGCCACACGATGACCAACGAAATGCGCTCACAGTGGGGCATCGACCTCTCCGTGCGCCGCTACTTCATGCAGAAGCGCTTGCAGATAGCCCTTGCTGCCAACGACATCTTCCACACCCGCAACCAAAGCTGGTGGATGAACGTCAAGGACGTGGGCCTCTACAAAGACTCTGATTCCGACACCCGCCGACTGATGCTCACCGTTTCCTACACCTTCAACCCCAAGAAGAGCAAGTATAAGGGCGAGGGAGCCGCCAACGACGAAATGAAACGACTCTAAACAAATGAAGAAGACCGCTCTGCTATTTATCGCAGTCCTTGTTATCCTGGCAAGCATCGACTTCATCTGGCCTTTCACCACGGAAAGGACAGATGGAGACGTGTTTGGGCAAGGCTTGAATACTGCTGAGATGCAGACATACCAAGACCCTGATTTGGGTTTCACGGTTAGATACCCGTCGTTTTTCGCCGTACAGCCAGACTCGCTCGATGAATACACAGGCCACGTCCGATTCAGTTATGATAACGAGTGGGCAACTGTCGTGCTCGAATGTTATGCCCTGCGCAACTATGGCCAGTCGCTCAAAAGCGGGATGGACTCGCTTGCACAGGTGCTTCATGCGACAGACTGCAAACTCGGCAGCGATTACTTCATCCTCTCTGGCCCACAGTACGAAAATGATAGTCGTATAGATGACTATAGCTATTATTCGCGATTAGTCAGTCGGGGCAAACTTTGGTTTGTCTATACGATGGTTTATCCAGACCGCTATCACGATCACCTCGGCAGACTCTTCAAGGAAATCGACGACTGGCAGGTGTTCGAGGATCAGCGCACAGGTATCAGCCGTGCCGACAGTTTCATGCTTGATGCCACACGTAAAGGTCATAAAAAGAAAAGAGCCGTTTTCAATCATGAATAAAATAACGGATACCCCCCGAAATGTTACAAAACCCCTGAACATTTGTTCAGACTTTCACCTCGGCAGACACTTTTTCGGTCATGTCGGGGCTTTTTCGTGGGACTTTCTGTAACTTTGCCACACGAAATAGTTCAAAAAATTAAAATTCTTAGCAAAATGAAAACAATGAAACTCTGGAGAATCGCATTTATGATGCTTGCTGCTTTCTCCCTCGCCTCTTGCAGCAGCGACGATGACAACGAAGACAAAGTGGAACAGGTAACGCTCTATGTGTCAGCAGAAACTGGAACTTATCAGAATGTTCCAGACAACAATTATGTTGAAGGTATGCTGATTAAGGAGAATGGTGCAGCCAATTGGGAATGTGTCAGTTTCATGGAAATCACGGGCTTCACCTACGAGCGTGGCAACGAGTACGAACTGCTGGTGAAGAAAACCACGCTCGCCAATCCTCCGCAGGATTCAGGAAACGTCAGGTACGAACTTATCCGCATCGTCTCGCAGAAAAAGATTGAATAATCATTGAAATGAACAAGCAAACCATCATCACCGCACTGCTCGCTGCAGTCGCGATTAGGAAAGTTTAACGCACTCGTATGTAGTAAATAGACAATCATCTGTGTCAAATA
Source organism: uncultured Prevotellaceae bacterium (assembly GCA_902771445.1). Classification (GTDB taxonomy): domain Bacteria; phylum Bacteroidota; class Bacteroidia; order Bacteroidales; family Bacteroidaceae; genus Prevotella. Next base: position 2,077 of record CACXXD010000159.1, on the reverse strand, counting down.
TACAAAATGCAAACAAATACAAATAGAAACAAAAATGAAGAAACTGATTTTCTTATTGCTGTGCTTCGCATCTATCGTTGCTAAAGCACAAAGTGGCGACGCAAAAGGTGCCTGGACAGGAAAACTGAATGTTTACGGAACCGAACTGACGCTGGTGTTCCATCTTGACAGCGTGAACTGCACGCTGGACTCGCCAGACCAGGGCATCAAGGGCGTTCCTGCCAAATTGGAACACACTGCTACTGGCATTAAGGTGACGATCGCCTCCATCAATGCCAGTTACGAAGGCGTCAATATGGGCGAGTCCATCATGGGAACGTTCAAACAGCACGGGCAGTCGTTTCCGCTGACGCTGAAGCCAGGCACGGTGAAGCGCAATCGTCCGCAGACACCCGTCGGCCCCTATCCCTATCAGACGCAGGAGGTGAGTTTCAGCAATGGAAGTGCTGTGCTGAAAGGGACGCTGGTACTGCCAGAGAACCACACGCAGAACACCCCTGTACTATTGATGGTGACAGGCAGCGGGCTGCAAAACAGAGACGAGGAAATCTTTGAGCACAAGCCGTTTGCCGTGATTGCCGACGCACTGGCACGACAGGGCATCGCCACGCTCCGCTATGACGACCGCGGCTTCGGAGGATCAACGGGCGACCTGGTGAATGTCACCACCGAAGACCTCAAAAACGATGCGCTGGCAGGGGTAGAACTCTTGCGCAAGCAGTTCAAGCGAGTGGGCATCCTTGGGCATAGCGAAGGTGGCACCATCGGACTGATGCTGGCAGCCGAGGGCAAAGTAGACTTCGTGGTAAGTCTGGCAGGAGGTGTCGTTTCGTTTGAGAAAACACTGTTGGACCAAAACCGATGGACGCTACAGCAGGCAGGGTATTCGCAGGACGTTACAGACCGCTATTGCACAGCACTTGAAAGCCTGTTCGACGAACTGAAAGCAGGCGGAAATCCTGAACCGACGAACCATGGTCTGCCCGCAGAACTGGAGCAGAACCTCCAGATAGCAAAGGCACAGAGTAGCACACCCTATATGCGCTATTTCCTCGGACTGGACCTGACTGACCGCTTGGGAAAGATAACCTGCCCCGTGCTGGCACTGAACGGAACAAAAGACCGCCAAGTGAACAGCGAAGAAAACCTGAACGCACTCCAGAATGGGCTTGCAGGGCAGAAAGAAATCAAAGCTATGGAGGGACTCAACCACATGTTCCAGCACTGCGCCACGGGTGCCCCTGCTGAGTATAAGGACATCGAAGAAACCTTTGCACCCGAAGCCCTTGACATCATCACGACATGGCTGAAGAGGTTTAAATAGCACTGAATAACATCTTCTACTAAATATCCATAAAATCCCGTGGACGGCGAACTGCTCACGGGATTTTTATGGGAAGTTATGACAGACGAAATAGTGCGACCGTCTGCCGATGCGCCATAATCGATGATATTCGCCTTGTGCCGGGCAATCGTTCTGCCTTTCTCTTCAAGGACATACTGACCGAGAGCGAGATGGCCCACGTCCTGCAATCGATGCCGCAGTTCACAATTAAGAAGAAATGAGAACAATGAAAATCTGGAGAAAATCGCGATTAAGCGAGTGCCATGCAAATTTGTTTGCGAATGGCCGAGTGAGAGCTATTTATGTAAACATCTCTGTGATGTGCGCTGCTTTGCTCTCCCTCGCCTCTTGCAAACCATCGGCACGGCAGACGGCGGCAGATGCGGAACAGCCGACCGACAGCACCGAGGCGGTGACCAGTGCGGACACCCTACGTTTGGTCATCACCGACAAACACCTCTCGCAAACCGACTCCCTCATACGGAGGACACTGAGGCTTCCATTGGATTCTATTACAGTAAAAATGGTTAACAACACGGAAAGCACTTGCATAACGGGCGAAGCATACACCATCGAGCAGCGGGTAAACGATGTGTGGACGATACTACCCATTAAGCCGAGGAAAGACGGAGCCGTCTATGCCTTCAATGATATTGGCTACGAACTCGCCCCACACAGTACCCGCCTGTTCACTATCCATGTGGAACCAGACAAATACGACTTCGAGCGAGG
>CACXXD010000158.1 GCA_902771445.1 uncultured Prevotellaceae bacterium | reverse complement strand
CGCCCCGTTTCGCCCCCGGATGGATGCAGGCGGAGGACGTCCGCTGTCTATGGGGTTTGACATGTTCATACTATCTCATGCGTTTATTTTCATCCCAGAACGTGTCTAGGATGGGGTAGGCCTGCAGTTGCTTGGTGCCTTTCTGGAAGAGGCCGACGGTCTGACAGTGGCTCAGCATATATACGACGATATGGTGCGCTCGCTCGGTGTTTAGTGGCCGCCGTTGAGCGCAGCCGTTACCTTTGGCAATAAACGCTCGCCCGCATAGAAGATGAGCACACTGAGCAGATAGACCACGATGGGGGTCGTGACATACTGGATGGTCAGCAGCAACGGTTGTTGGGTGTGGTGGAAGATGGCTTTGGTGATGAAGAAGCCCAAAGGCAGGGTGAACTCAATGTGGATGGCATAGACAAAAAAGCCCGACCGACTGAGAAGCGAAGGAAACTGAAAGCCGGGATAGCGCATCAGCCAGTTGCGAGCCAGACAAAACACCGTGCCAATTGCCGACAGTCTGAACAGAGGCATGAGTAGCCAGCCTTCGCGGCTCATGTCGCATTGATAATAGGCCAGAAGGAGTATCAATGCCAATGTGAGCAGATAGTTCAGCCGTCTGGTCAGTTTGTTTCCGATATACAGTTCTTTGTGGTTCATGCCCCAGTAGCAGCCGAGCACAAAGAACAAGCTATGCACGGTTACGGTCATGTAGGGCCACAAACGGAGCACGATGCAGGCCGCAACGAGCAGGAGTCCCACCTTACCCATCGTTTTGTAAAGGCAATAGATAAGTGGTGTAAGCAGTGTCATGGCGATGAGGTCTCTCACATACCAGAACGTGTCTAGGATGGGGTAGGCCTGCAGTTGCTTGGTGCCAAACAGGTTGACGTAGCTGTCGTCGTGGGCTGTGGCATCCCAGAACAGGTGTGGCCAGTTGATGTTGCTCCAGTAGTCGTGCAGCCGTTCGGGCGATGCGCTTCCGCTCAGACTCTCGCCGTACATGACCAGCAACGTGAGTGGAATACACAACAGGTTCCACAATATGAATGGCACTAGCAGAGAGCGCACACGCTTGGTCAGTTTGGTGCGGTATATTTCCCAGTCTAACTGCTCCACCTTGTTGAAGAACAGAAATCCAGAGATGAAGAAGAACATAGGGACAGCCACCTGGGCAATGCCGGAGCTGATGATGAGCTTGAAGGTATAGTAGGCATCCATGACCGTGGCTTCCGACCAGTTGGTCACGCGCATCACTTCGCCCTGGCAATGGATGAACACCACGGCGAAGGCAAGGGGAAAGCGTACAAGAGAGATGGTCTGGGAGTTCATTGCTTCCTTTTGGTTAGTCGACTGAGCAGAAATTGCTGGCAGTCTTTCAGTATCTGAACACGGGCGACAAGCATCACCAGATAGTAGAGTGCGGCTGCAATGACGATGCGGCTGCCGAGTAATAGTTTGTAGTTCTGCAGACTGTTGGTGATAAAGTGGGTGGCAACCATGACACCCAGTGCAGCCAGCGCAAAGGGGACAATGTCGGTCAGGAACGAAAGCCACCTGTAGGCAGTAAGTCTGTGCAGGAAGAAGAACCAGACAGGCACCCATAGCAGATTGACGGCCACGAATGCATAGACCATCGTGCGGATGCCATAGGGCCAGAGGATAGTCATCAATACAATCTCGCATAGGCCGAGTGCCAGTGTGTTCCACATGTAGATGCCGCTTTTGCCACGAGTCACTACAGAATCAGACATCAGTGTGGTGAGCGGAGTGAAGGCACAACTGAGGCAGAGGTAAGGCAACAGCGAGGCCGACTGTTCCCACTTGGGACCGATGGTCAGCATGATGAACTCGTGGGAAACGAGTGCAAAGCCGAACAGCAGGGGAAACGAGATGAAGGCCGTGAAGCGCATCATCTTGCGGAGCACCCTGAGCTGTCGTTCCCGCTCATCGTGCAGTCCGGCCAGCACAGGCATGTCTACCTGCTTCAGCATGCCCTGCACGAAGAAGGAACACATGGTGCTCCATTTGTAGGCCTGACTGTAGTCGCCCGTCTCTTGTTTGGTGAAGTGTCGGCCCAGCATGATGTTCATCACGTTGGCATTGATCTGGACGAGAATGGCCGACAGCATGATTTTTACACTGAAAGAGAACATGCGGCGCACAGGTCCGAAGTCGATGTGTAGTGTCGGTCGCCAAGGGCTGAAGTGCCACAAAAGCAACGTGTTTATCAGAATGAGCAGTAGGTTCTGTGTGGCCAATGCCCAGTAGGAGAAGTGCAGCCACGCCATCACGGCTCCCACGATGCTCGATAGCAGGGTGGCAATCATGGTGCATTTGGCCATCTCCTTGATCTTCAGGTTCTTGGTGAGATAGGCCGACTGTGCCATGCCCAGGCCGGAGAACACAAAACTGAGAAATGCGTAGCGGCTCAGCCAGACAAGCGCCGGCTGGTGGTAGTAGTCGGCAATGAGAGGAGCAGAAAAGAACAGAATCGTGTAGAGCACGACACACGCGAAGACGTTGAACCAGAATACAGAGTTGTAGTCTTCGTGCTGAGGGGCTTTCAAGTTGATGAGTCCCGTCTTGAACCCACTCGACTGCAACTCGTTGGCTACCACAGAGAAAATGGTGATCATGGCTATCATGCCATAATCACCACGATCGAGCAATCGTCCCAGTATGATGCCGAAGACGAGTGCTATCAGCTGTTGGAAGCCGTTGCTCATGCCGCCCCAGAACAGCCCCTTTGCTGTCTTTTCTTTCAGCGTTTCCATCGTCAGTTTTCGTTGCGGCGCATCTATACCCAGACTTTCCGACTGTCCTTTGTCATTTCGAACCCACAAGCCTCTTGTCCCGAAAGTTCAAAGATCTTTGAGGCAAAGAGCACGTCGTGCAGGCCGATGCCGTAGTTATAGCTCAAGATACGCTCATCATCCGAAGTACGGCCAGGGTTCTTTCCCTGTAGCACATGGTGCAGTTCGTCGTACTGTCGGAAACGGTCGAAATACTTGAAGTTCCTGATTTGGTCGGTGTCGTCGCCATAGACCTTGTCGAAGAACAGGTCGCAGTTCTGGAAGCCTCGCATGTGTACGGGAATGACCGTCACTCCTTTTCTGAACAGACTGTCGTCGGGGAAGAGCAGTTCGTTGGCCACACCCACAGCCGAGATGAGCACGTCGGCTCCGGCCACGAACTCCTTCTTGTCGTCGATAATCTGGAAAGTAACGTGCTCTGCTTCCTTGAAGCGCTCAACAAATGCTTCTGCCTGATCCTTGTAGCGCATCAGACGAATGGTGATGTGGCGATGGCTGTTGGCGGCAATCAGACAGAGTGCCGTGGCCCGGGCGATATTCCCAAGACCGATCATCGAATAGACATCCACACCATTCCGTTGCAAGGTGAGTGTGGCCAGCGTAGCTACGGCTCCTGTGCGCATGGCGGTTATCCAGTTGCCGTCGAGCATGGCCAGCAGTTGTCCCGTCAAGGCATCATAGAGCAAGATGTCGCTCTTCAGCATAGGTGTCTGTCCTTGTATCCGGCTCACGATTTTTATGCCAAAATACTTTCGTCCGTCTCGTTCCGGCAACAGGCAAGGCATAGAGGTGATGAAGTCGCCTCCTTGCGGATGTACGCTCAATTTGGCGGGCATCTGCGCTTCGTCTTTCATGAGGAACGCTTCTTTCACCCACTCAATACACTTTACTGGCGAGATGCCCAGGCGGTCGATCTGTGCCTGCTGAATAACAGCTACTTTCTCTGCCATCTATTTATCCTACTTGTGAACCAGGTTTCACGTCCTTTGTGGTGGTCACTACGCTGAGGCTTTCGTCGAAGTCGACTGCCGAGAGAATCATGCCCTGACTCTCGATGCCCATCATGTTGCGAGGTGCAAAGTTGGCCACGAACAGGATGCGCTTGCCTATCAGTTCTTCGGGCTTCTCATAGAAAGCGGCGATGCCGGAGCAGATGGTGCGGTCGGTGCCAGTGCCATCGTCGATGGTGAACTGCAACAGTTTCTTCGACTTCTTCACCTTCTGGCAGTCTTTCACCAAGCCCACACGTATATCGAGTTTTTCAAAGTCCTCGAAGGCCACAGTGTCCTTCACTGGAGCGGCCTTGTAGGTAGCAGCCTCGTTAGCCTTCTTTGTGGCAGCCAGTTTGTCCAACTGCTTCTGAATGGTCTCGTCCTCAATCTTCTCGAACAATAAGGCAGGTTCGCCCAGTTGGTGTCCGGCCTTCAGCAGATCGGTAGCACCCAGTTGCTCCCACTCAAAGCTGTCGATGCAAAGCATCTCGCGCAGTTTCTTCGATGAGAAGGGCAGGAACGGCTCGAAGGCGATGGCCAGATTGGCCGTCAACTGCAGGCAGATGTTCAGGATGGTCTCGCAGCGCTTGGGGTCGGTCTTCCACACTTTCCAAGGCTCGCACTCCGTGATATAGCGGTTGCCGATGCGGGCTAGGTTCATGGCCTCGAACTGCGCATCGCGGAACTTGAACTGTTCCAGCAGTGTCTCCACTTTTTCCTTCACGTCTTTGAATTCAGCCAGAGCCTGCTTGTCGGTCTCTTGCAGTTCGCCGCATGCCGGCACCACACCGTTCCAGTACTTCTTGGTGAGCTGTAGGGCACGGTTCACGAAGTTGCCATAGACGGCCACCAGCTCATTGTTATTGCGGTCCTGAAAGTCCTTCCAGGTGAAGTTGTTGTCCTTGGTCTCGGGTGCATTGGCAGTGAGTACGTAGCGCAGTACGTCCTGCTTGCCCGGCATGTCTACGAGATACTCATGCAGCCAAACGGCCCAGTTGCGTGAGGTTGAAATCTTGTCGTTCTCCAGGTTCAGGAACTCGTTGGCCGGCACGTTGTCGGGCAGAATATATTTTCCGTGAGCCTTCATCATCACGGGGAATATGATGCAGTGGAACACGATGTTGTCCTTGCCGATGAAGTGAACGAGACGGGTGTCTTCGTCCTGCCACCACTTCTCCCACGAACCCCACTTCTCAGGCTCCTTCTCGCACAGTTCCTTCGTGTTCGATACGTAGCCTATTGGCGCATCGAACCACACATAGAGCACCTTGCCGTCGGCACC
>CACXXD010000157.1 GCA_902771445.1 uncultured Prevotellaceae bacterium | reverse complement strand
GTCGAGCAGCGTGGCCCCGTCGGGTGTCTTCAGGTGATGAAGATATGATAGGACTCCTAAATGGAAACTGGCAGCCCTGAAGCCACCGCCCGAAAGACTCAGTGCAATTTTTGCCATATTCTGCCTCCTTGCTTGTTGCTTTTTTGTTTTGGCAAAGATACAAAAAAATATCATCATCATGCAAGAAATAATACAAAACATAGGTCAAAACGTTCTTGAAAACTCGAAATCAGACATATAGGAGCGTACAATTGACATAAATCAATTAAAAAATCATAATTTAGGGTTGAAAAATCAAAAAAGATATTCAAATCATACAAATTCGGTATATCTTTGCAACGCTAAAAGAAAAAATCAACAATTCATGAAAAGTATTTTGGAAGGACGTCCCGCTCTGAAAGCGGAGATTTATAAGATTGCCGAGGTAGCCGGCTACCTGTGGCAAAACGGTTGGGCTGAGCGTAACGGTGGAAACATCACAGTGAACGTGACCGACTTGGTAGACGATGAGATTCGTCAGTTGCCCGCTATCAGCGATGTCAAGCAGATTGGTGTCACTCTGCCTGCACTGAAAGGCTGCTATTTCTATTGCAAGGGTACAGGCAAGCGCATGCGCGACCTGGCTCGCTGGCCGATGGACAATGGTTCGGTGATTCGCATCCTGGACGATTGCGCAAGCTATGTGATCATTGCCGACAACCCCGTGATGCCAACCAGCGAACTGCCCAGTCACCTGACGGTCCATGCTCATCAGATTGAGATTGGCTCGCCCTACAAGGCAACGGTGCATACCCATCCTATCGAGCTGGTTGCCATGAGCCACAAGCGCGAGTTCCTGGGCAAGGACGTGCTGACAAAGATACTGTGGTCCATGATTCCCGAGACGAAGGCTTTCTGTCCGCTGGGTCTGGGCATTGTTCCTTACACACTGCCTGGCTCAAACGAGCTGGCCGATGCCACACTGAAGGAACTGGAAGAATATGACGTGGTGATGTGGGAGAAGCACGGTGTGTTTGCCAAGGGACTTGACGTGATGGATGCTTTCGACCAGATTGACGTGCTCTCGAAGAGTGCCAAGATCTACATCAATGCGCGTGCAATGGGCTTTGAGCCTGAGGGCATGAGCGACGAACAGATGAAGGAGATGACACGTGCCTTCAATCTGCCACGATAAATAAGGAAAAACAACTACTGACAATATATAAGTCTGCCTTGATACAGAGGCAAAAGAAATCCTCTACACTGTGAAGCGTGGAGGATTTTTTATGATTACTGCGGACGACTGAACTGCGTCACGGTCTCAACAAGTGCCTTAGGATTGCCCATGTCGTAGCGCTCACCGTTCAGCCGGATGCCTACCATGCCCGACTGAGCACGCACGGCATCGAGGGCAGCGGTCAGCTCCACCTCGCGGGTGTGGTCGTTTTCTGCATCGGCTTTGCGAATGTCGGCTTCCAGCTGGTCGAACACCTCTGCCGTAAGGATGTACTGACCGAACACAGAGCAGTATTCTTTCTCACCGCTGGCATTCTTCACTCCCAGGAACTCTTCAGCATAACTTGATGTCGGCTTCTCATTCAGAGCCGTCACTTGCAGTGTTGTGCAACTCTTGTCCTCCCACACTCCACTCATGATGCCGAAATGGCTGACATTGGCAACTGGCACGGGATAGAGTCCGAGGGTCAGACAGTTGTAGCGCTCGAAGGCCTCGATGAGCTGCAGGGCGCAAGGCTTGTTCGAGGTGGAACGATAGAGCGTGTCGCCCAACATGAGCAAGACAGGCTCGCCGTGGGCAAACTCCGCTGCCTGATAGACGGCATGGCCGAAGCCACGTTTCTCCTTCTGATAGACGTAATGCAGATGCTTGCCGATGTCGAGTATGCGGTTCTCATACTCCTTGCTTTCGTCGTTCAGTTTCCTCAGGTGCTCGTTGGAGAGCGGACGTTCGAAGAAGTCAGCGTATGTCTGCCGTTCTTCTTCGCTGCCCAGCACCAGACAGATTTCTTCGATGCCACTTTGCATGAGCTCTTCGAGCAGGATGAGAATGACGGGGCGCACCATGCCGTCGGGACAGGGGATGGGGAAGAAGTCCTTCTTCATGGCGCGTGTGGCCGGGTAGAGACGCGTGCCGAATCCTGCTACCGGTATGATGGCCTTGCGAACGGTATGCACTGGCTTGATGGTCAGTTTATAGGCAGGCATGCCTTTGTTGTTCAGATAGTCAACCAGCAACTGTTGTGCCTCGATGTTCCGCGCCAAGAACTGCACCGAACCGTCACCGTGCGATCCCACACCTTTGCCGCCATAGGTGAGCGACTTGATGTGCTCGTCGGCCAGCACAGCCTTCAACTTTGGCGATGTCAGCTCACTGGGACACATCGGTGCTACCTGACGGTCGAACACCTCTTCGGTCTCGGTCATCAGTCGGCCCAGCGATTCGCGGTCGCCCTCAGCCATATATTTCACGGCCCTTTCGATGAACTCCTGGTTCCTGATGCCCAGTGCCTCATGTTCCAGTCGCTCCTGTTCGTTAGAAGCAAACGGATAGGCCTTGTTCAGATCTGACAGAATCTTGATGGTGTCTTTCTCGCCGCACAGGTCGGCAAACACCCAGTAGAGCTGTTTCTTCACCTTCAGAGCCTGCACCTCTACCTCATCGCCGTCGAAGGTCATGAGGTTGGGCTTCACGCCGAAGGCACAAGCCTGGTCGAGACGACCGCAACGACTGGCGGTACGCAGTTCGCCCACGTAGGCAATGTTCATCTCGCCCATCGTGTTGAGGTTCAAGTTATAGAGCAGATTGAATGCGCGAGTCACCAGAACGCAGATGGCAGCCGACGATGACAGTCCGCTCTTGATGGGCAAGGTCATGTCGGTGATGCGAATGCGGACACCGCCCACCTTGTACCATTCGAGCATGTAGGAGGCCACACCAGCACAATAGCAGAAGAAGTCGCCCGAGCGGGCAATGCGTTTCAGCTCCTGCTCGTCCATGCGGCATGCAAAGTCGTGCCATTGTCCTGAGATGCTTGGTGCGCTGCTCTGCACTTCGAAGATACTCGATTTTTCAACTTCGGCATAGATGCCTTGTTCGATACCCGTCACGATGGCGGCACCGGGAACAATGTCGGCGTTCATCGTGCGATAGTGTCCAGCCCAGTCGGTATGCTCGCCAAAAAGGCAAAGTCGACCTGGAACAAAAAGTTTAATCATAGTATATATAAATGTTTTTATGGATGAATCGTTTTGTGAGGAATGATTGCCCTTCGCTATCTGACGGCCTCCAGCAAGTCTACCTCCACGATGCGCAGTTCCGTCTTGCCTTTCTCCGATTTCATGCGGTCCAGTTCGTTGGCCACGCCGCCCGCCAGCTCTTTCACCTGTCCGAACTTCTGACTGTTCTGTACGGGTGCCACCATCTTGATGGTCAGTTCCTTGGCAGCCACAGGCTGGTCGATGGTGATGTGGGCATAGCCCAACGTGGCCGGGGTGATGCCTTCCCACACCTTTTTCTTTCCGGCATAGATCTCCAGCGGATAGCACTTCTGCCGCCAGCCTGTCAGCTTCAGCGTGATTTCGCTGACGGTTGCCTTGCGTGCAAGCTGATAGCTGACCCAAGCGTTCTGTCGTTCACCGTCGCTCTTCCATTCGGTCAGTTCGTTGTCGTCGAAAGAATTCGGCAGGCTTTCCGCATTGCTGCCTGCCTTGGCACTGACGATGTCAACGCTCACGAAACTGTCGCTATAGGACGGTGAGGTTGGTGTCTCGCCACGATCGAGCACAGGGCGCAAGGCGAGCGAAGACAGAACGTCGTCGGCCTGCGGCTGTTGTGTGTTCAAAGTGAGATAGGCAGGGCGCAGCCCATCGGCCAAGACCGAAAGCTCAATCTTTCCGGGTGTCGGAGTACTACGGACCAAGACACGGTTGACGCCGCACTCCACGGGCAGCGACATGGCCCCCACGTAGTTGTCGCTTGAGTTCTTCTTGTTGGCCGAATCAAGCAGACTAGGGTCTTTCTTCTCGCTCTCCTTCAGATAGTCGGCATTGTTGCGTGTGCCAATGCCGCCAATCCAGCGGCCCTCACCGTGCATGGCGAAGTGAACCATCTGATTGGCCAGCGGACAACGACGGCCCTGACGGTCGAGCACTTCCACCTGAACCAATGCCATATCGGCTCCGTCGGCCTTGAAGCCCTCGGGATTCTCAATGGCGGTGAGCTTTAGCTGGTAGGGTTGTCCGGCGGTCTCGATGGTATAAGAGGAGGCCCCCCCTTCGGCCCCTGAGGGGGCTACGTTAGTTTTGCTGTTGCGTTTGTAGCTAACGGCTTTGAGTGTGCCTGGCTCATAGCGCACGCTGTCGAAAGTGAAGAGCCACTGATAAGAGCGCTTGCCCTTGCCCACCGACTTGTCGTTGACGAAGAGTTCCACCTCGTCGCCTGTTGACACGACATAGACGGGCTTGACTGTTCCAGGCTCATAGTTCCAGTGACCAATGATGTAAGTGCGGTCTTTCTCAGGCGATACCCATCCGTCCCACATCACCTGATGGGCATAGAAGGCATCCTTCGGAATGCGCATGGCATCGGTCACGCCACTGGTGCGATAGTTCGATTCGCCACGGTGGTGGGTATTGGTATCGGAGAATACAATCTTCACGCCACCACTACTTACACGTTTTCCTGTACCGGGACGTTCCAGCCAATACTCATGCCAGCGTTCCACCATGCCGCAAGCCAGTGCGTCCATGTTGTGATTATAGTCGAGTGCTGGTGCTCCGCGATAGAGCGGGCCGTCGCCCTCCTTGTGGTAAGGATAAGAGAATTCATCCCAATATTTGCGCAAGCCCTCGTCGCGATAGTACTCCATCGCCCACATGGGCTTTGTGGCACTCTTGTTGATGTAGAGCATCTCGCCGCCATATTCGGCCTCCGGACGGTCGAGCATCTCACGAGAACACGGTTATAGATAATGGCATCGCGCATGAGCTGGGTACGCTGCTGCCAGCGCGCTCCTTCCACGTCCTTCTCGGCATCGCCTGCAGGCATGGCTTGGATAAGTCCCACGCGGTCGCACGACTCGATGTCCTGCTTCCAAGGACACACATGCATCCAGCGCACCAGATTGCCACCGCTTTTCACAACGAGGTCGTTAGAGTAATCGCTCAGCCAGGCAGGGACGCTGATGCCTACGCCAGGCCATTCGTTGGAAGTGCGCTGAGCATAGCCGTGCACCATCATACAGCGGTCGTTCAGGTAGAACTTGCCGTCTTTGAACTCCGTCTTGCGGAAGCCTGTACGGGTAATCACTTCGTCGTAATGACGGTTGAGATCCAACGGACGGTCGGCCACTTCGTCGTCGGCCAGATAGGTCTTCACGGTGTAAAGATAGCCAAAGCCCCACGACCAGAAATGCAGTCCCTTCTCCTCGCGCTGCATCCTGACCGTGCGCATCTCACCGGGTTGCAGGGTGACGCGCTCGCTTGCCATGATGGCCGACAGGTAGTTGTTGGGATTCACTATGTGAGCAAACAAACGGAAGGTGCGTGCCTTGGTGTCCTCATTGCGCACTTGCGACTCCACGTGAATAGTGGCTTTGTGGTTGGCTATGTCGAAGTCTGTGGCATAGACGTATGTACCTGTGGTACCCAAATTGCTATAGAGAGGCAGCGTCTGATAGAGTTTGTCGGTGATGTGCAGATAGACATTCTTAGGCAGACCGCCGTAGTTGGCGTTGAAATTCTTGTCGTTCCACTGATAGCGGCTGTTCAGCGTGCGGTCACGATACTGCCACGAGTTGTCGCAGCGCACGGCAATGATATTCTTGCCTGCTTTGACGTAGGGGGTGAGGTCGAAGCCAAAGGCCATC
>CACXXD010000156.1 GCA_902771445.1 uncultured Prevotellaceae bacterium | reverse complement strand
TGACGTCTCTACTTTTTTTGACTGAGATTCTACCAGAAATTGCCAAAACTTCGTGCATTATTTCACTATTTTGCAGAATTATGCGTATATTTGCAAAAAAATAACGAACATCATGAGCGAACTGACAAAACCACGGCGACTGCCCTACGGCATGCAGAACTGGGAGGACGTGCGCCTCGAAAACTATTACTACGTTGACAAGACCCACTTCATTCCAGAAATTGAAGCAGCCAACAATTTTTTCTTCTTCATACGGCCACGCCGCTTCGGCAAGTCATTGCTGCTGAACATGCTGCGCCAGTACTACGACGTGAAGAAAGCACCGCTCTTCGAACGCCTCTTCGGCGACCTATGGATAGGTCAGCACCCCACCGAAATGCATAACAAGTATCTGGTGCTCTACCTGAACTTCGCCGCTTTCTCAGGCGATCTGGAGGGGTATAAGGAGCGCATGGACGGATACTGTCGCATACAGTTCGAAGGATTCGTCCGCAATTATGCCGATCTTCTTCCAACAAGCGCTATGGAGGTGTTGCGGGCTGAAAGCGGAGCAGCTAACCAATTGGCCGCATTGGTATATCTTTGTATGGAAGCCAACCAGCCGATGTATCTCTTCATTGACGAATACGACCACTTTACGAATGCCATACTCTCCGACGCGGCAACGGAAAGGAACTATAAGGCTGAGACACACGGAACAGGGTCCTTCCGCGCCTTCTTCGATGCCATCAAGGCCGGAACCGACTCGGCCATCAAGCGGTGCTTCATCACTGGCGTCAGTCCCGTCACTATGGACGACCTCACCTCTGGGTTCAACATCGGAACTAACTACACCACGCAGGCACAGTTCAACAGCATGGCGGGATTCACCGAACAGGAAGTCAGGCAGATGCTCGACTACTACCGACAGCACTACAACTTCCAGCACACCACCGACGAGCTCATCGAGTTGATGAAACCCTGGTACGACAACTATTGTTTCAGCCTCACCCCCAACCCCTCTCCGATTGGAGAGGGGAGTATATACATGCGAACATCAACAGACTATGGTCAAAGGCAAATAGACCGCGGTCAAAGGCAGAATCTAACCACTACCCTCTCCAATCGGAGAGGGGTCGGGGGTGAGGCTTCCACTATGTTCAACAGCGACATGGTGCTTTACTTCGTCTATTTCTATACCAAGGACAACGGTTGTTTCCCCAAAAACATGCTCGACTCCAACATACGCACCGACTACTCCAAGCTGCGCATGCTCATACGGAAGGACAAGGGATTCGAGCACGATGCCAGCATCATTCAGCGCATCGTGGAGACGGGCGGCATCACTGCCGAGCTGAAGGACCACTTCCCCTCAGAGAGCATCACCAACCCCGACAACTTCGTCTCGCTGCTCTATTACTTCGGAATGCTCACCATCGAGGGAAGCAGCATCAAGGGTACGAAATTCCGCATTCCCAACCAGACAGTACGCGAACAGATATACGACTACTTGTCTGAGACCTACCGCGATAACGAACTGGACATCAGCGACCGGGAGCGGAATATGCTCATGGCCGACATGGCGACCGACGGCGACTGGCGGCCATTCTTCGATCATATCGCACTAACGCTGCGACGGTTTGCCTCGAACCGTGACCGGCAAAAGGGCGAGGCCTTCGTTCACGGCTTCACGCTGGCACAGACCTGCCAGTCGCGCATCTACCTGCCCATCTCAGAACTCGATGCAGGCGTAAAGAGCCAATACACCGATGCAGAAGGAAGGACTCTCCTCACAGGAGGCTATGCCGACATCTACCTGCAGCCACTGCTCAACATCTTCCCGGACATAGAGCACTCATACGTACTGGAACTGAAGTACCTGCCCGCACGAGCCACACAGACGGAGGTGGATGCTGCCGCAGCTCAGGCTCGCGAACAACTGCTACGCTACGCACAGAGCGTGGCCATTGAGCGAACCTACAAACCCACTCAGTTGCACCGACTCGTACTCGTTTGGCACGGCATGGAACTGGCCGTGGCAGAGGAACTGTAGTCCGAAAACAGAATTTCGTATCTTCGCACCAAATTATCCTTAAACTATGAAGATATTTGGAATGCTCACCGTATGGCTTTTCATGACGGCAATGAGCTGTCTGGCCGGCAACACCGAACGAAAAGGCAACAGCGTGTTTGTGTACCCCGACAAGGGACAGGCGAAAGTGGTATGCCTGCAAGTGGTGAACGAGCGGATCGTGCGCGTCAGGGCAACCAGCAACAAGACTCTGCCCACAAAACAGAAGAGTCTCATGATTGTTGACCAGAAGGCCGAAACGAAGTTCTCTGTCGATGAAAACGAGGAAAATGTAACACTGAGCACCACAAACATGAAGACTACGGTCTGCAAACGGACAGGTCAGGTGACATTCTGCGACAAGGACGGGAAAACGCTATTGCAGGAGGCCAACAACGGCAAACGTTTCTGGCCGTACCGGGTTCCCAGCCGTGAGATAGGTGTGGATAGCAACAAGGTGAGCGAGCAACAGCGTCGTGGACTTTCATGGCAGATGGTGTTCGACAGTCCTGACGACGAGGCTTTCTATGGACTCGGACAGCACCAGTCGGAAGAGCTGAACATGAAAGGCAAGAACGAAGAGCTGTTCCAATACAACACAAAAGTAAGCGTTCCGTTCGTGATTTCCAACAAGAACTACGGCATTTTATGGGATTCCTACAGCTATTGCCGTTTCGGTCAGCCCGAGGACTATCTGCAACTGCACCGTGCCTTCCGGCTCTATGACAAGCATGGGCGCGAAGGACATCTTACAGGCACTTACACCGACAAGAAAGGCAGAACCATCGTGCGCGATGAAGACAGCATCTACTACGAATACGACTTGCCCGCCACGCAGCAACAGAACGACCGCGGCGGCATCAAGAATCTGCCGAAAGGCTTCAATCTCGACGGTTCCATCGTCATTTACGAAGGATTTCTTGAAAACACCAACCAGATTTCCAATGACTCCCTCGCCCATTTCCTTCTCTACTATGCGGGCTATATAAAGGTATATATCGGTGGAAAACTGGTGGTTCCTGAGCGCTGGCGAACGGCCTGGAACCCGAATAGCTACAAGTTTACGGCCAACATACCCAAAGGCAAGCGCACGCAACTGCGAATAGAGTGGCAACCAGACGGCAGCGTCAGCTATTGCGGACTGAGAGTGGCACGACCGAATTCATCCCCAAACAGTCTGAGCGTATGGAGCGAGATGGCACAGGACATGGACTACTACTTCATCAGCGGTCAGTCGATGGACGAGGTCATCAGCGGCTACCGCACCCTGACGGGCCGCGCACCCGTCTATCCCAAATGGGCATTGGGCTACTGGCAGAGCCGCGAGCGCTACAAGACTTCGGCAGAGGTAGAACAGACGATGGCCGAGTTCCGTCGTCGCCACATCCCCATCGACAACATCGTGCAGGACTGGAACTACTGGCCTGAAGACCAGTGGGGCAGTCATCAGTTCGAAGCCTCGCGCTACCCCAATCCACAAGCGATGATCGACAGCATTCACCAGATGCACGGACGATTCATGATCAGCATCTGGCCGAAGTTCTACTGCAACACCGACCACTACCGACAGTTCGACGAAAAGGGCTGGATGTACCATCAGGCACTCGCCGACGACATTCACGACTGGGTGGGTCCGGGCTATGTAGGCTCGTTCTACGATGCCTATTCAGAAGGAGCAAGAAGGATGTTCTGGCAACAGATGGACAAGAGCCTCACCCCCAACCCCTCTCCGACTGGAGAGGGGAGTATATACACGCGAACATCAATAGACTATGGTCAAAAGCAGAATCTAACCACTCCCCTCTCCCATCGGAGAGGGGTCGGGGGTGAGGCTTTTATTGATGCCTGGTGGATGGATGCCTCAGAGCCGAACGTGCGCGACTGCACGCCGATGTGGTATCGCAAAGCCCTCAGCGGCCCCACCGCTCTCGGCACCTCTACCGAATACTTCAATGCCTATGCCTTGGTCAACGCCCAAGCCATCTACGAAGGACAGCGCGGTCTATACACTCCCCTCTCCCATCGGAGAGGGGCTGCAGATGAGCCCCGTGTGTTTCTCTTGACCCGTAGCGGCTTTGCCGGCTTGCAGCGTTACAGCACGGCCACATGGAGCGGCGACATTGGCACCCGATGGGAGGACATGCGTGCACAGATGACAGCCGGCATGAACTACTCGCTCTCAGGACTGCCCTTCTGGGGCATGGATCAGGGCGGCTTCTGTGTGGAGCGGCGATACGTGAAGGCGATGCAGAATGAAGAATTAAGAATGAAGTATGAAGAATTTGCTTCAGCATCACCTTTGGCGCGAGCCGGTTCTTCATGCTTCACTCTTCGTTCTTCATTCAATGAAAGTGAAGACCTGCGCGAATGGCGCGAGCTGCAGACCCGCTGGAACCAGTTCGGTACATTCATTCCGCTGTTCCGTTCGCACGGCCAGTGGCCATTGCGCGAGCCGTGGCACATCGCTCCCGACAATCATCCTGCCTACCAGTCGTTCGTCTACTACGACCAGCTGCGCTACCGCCTCATGCCCTACCTCTATTCTATGGCAGGGTGGGTTCATCTGACCGACTACACCATGATGCGTGCCTTGGTCATGGACTTCGGCAGCGACCCCAACGTGCTCGACATCAAAGATCAGTGGATGTTCGGTCCTTCGCTCATGGTCTGTCCCGTCAGCCAATACAAAGCCCGCAGCCGCAGTGTCTACTTTCCCAAGGGTCGTGCCTGGTACGACCTCTACACAGGCAAACTGATTGCACATACCCCACCGAGCACCCCCATGCGCAGCCAATCTTCAATCATCAATTTTCAATCTTCAATCTCCACCGTCGATGCTCCCTACGACCGCATCCCTGTTTTCGTACCCGAAGGTAGCATCATTCCTTTTGGCCCTTCGATGGAATGGAGCGATGAGAAGCCTGCCGAGCTTATTCACCTTTATATATATGGGGGGCGCGATGCTCAGTTCACACTCTATGAGGACGAAGGCACCAACTACAACTACGAGCGCGGCCTTTATGCCACCATCGACATCAGCTACCATGAAGCCAGCCGCACCGTCACCATCGGTCGGCGCAAGGGCCAGTTCCCAGGCATGCTCAAGTCTCGTCGGTTCAACATTGTCTACATCACCAAGGAAAATGCCAAGC
>CACXXD010000155.1 GCA_902771445.1 uncultured Prevotellaceae bacterium | reverse complement strand
ATTAAAGCCAAAACTCAAAACGCCCCTTCGTTCAAGTGGAATTCAGACCAGTAAACCAGCCGTCTGCCATGCCGTCACCAGCTCGTCAACGTCGCGCTGCGCATCGTCAGGAGTAATGTCATATTCTTCGCATAAGCTTTTTGCCAGCGAGTCAACGGTGAAGTCACCTTGCCGCTGAGCCTCCTGCCACAGCCACGCTGCCGACTCACTGAGACTCATCACTCGTCCGTCATCTATGCTCTGCAGGCCCTGGGCCATCAGCACTTTCTTGCCGCACACGTCGCGCAATACAAATTTCTCTTTAAGTTTCATTTATCACCCTCAATTTTCAATTTAACCGTCTTTCGCCACTGCTCAAGTTCCTCGTGGACGAACCATTTGGCATCAGCCGGACTGAGCCAGATGCGTTGCAAACGCTGCCAGCGACTGTCAACGATACGCTCCCACCAGCCTTGCTGCCGCTTCTCGTTGTACTGGGCAAAGTTGCCGCCGTCCACAATGTGGTTCAGTATCCATCTGCCGCGCCGACGGTCGGGGGCAGTAAGCATCAGGTTCTCAGGGATATGCAACACCTGGGCCAGTACCCACATCAGTCCGGCTGCCACGTGGTACAACCCCAATGAGTGCAGACGGCTGCCCAGTGCTTGTCGCTCTGACTCCGACGACACTTTGAGCAACATGTAGTAGTCGATGACCTGCCGCAGCGAAAGACCGTCAATCAGGATGTGCTTGCTGATGTGCGACAGCTGCATGGGCAGGGCGAAAGCTAAAGACGGCACATTGAACCCCTCTGGCACACGGCTGACACCCTTGGCCGCCTGCTCGTCCAGATAGGCCATCAGTCGGCGGTAGGTGCGCGGGGCGGGACCACCCAGGGCATAGCTATAGTGCACTTCGACGGTGATGCCGTGCTCGTTGGGAGGTAGATGAAAGTGGTAGGCATGCTCGTATTCCTCAGTATCACCCACGTCGTCTTTGTTCAGCATGCCAGCACGCACCAACAGCTCTGCTACGCTCTGGCGCCCACCGCTCACCCAGATGTCGATGTCGCCGGCATGTCGGCGCAACGGGTTGGGATAGAGACGCGCATTGGCCTGCCCCTTCAGAATGAAGGTCTGGTGGCCTTCGGCCTCGAACAGCCGTGTCAGTCGGGCAGACTCAGCATTAAACAAGGCATTGATGCCGCTGAGCCGTTCGGCCTCTCGCGCCCACCGCAAGGCAAGGCCGAAGGGAGGGGCCTGACCCTCTGCCAGTCTGTTCACGCCATCGAACAGTATGCCCGACAATGACTGTTGCCGCACTTTCTCGTAGAACGTTTCCCACTCTGCCGGCAGTGTTGTCACTTCGCTGTCAATGCCCAGTGCGAAGCGCAACAATGAGAACATGGCGTCTTGATGGTTAGCTTGCTTCATTTTGTATCTTTTTGTAACAACCAGATGCACCAGATGCAATATCGCGTGCAAAGTTAAGAAAAATATCCTTTTTTGCTTGCACATTCATATTTTTTTAGTAATTTTGCAACGTCCTTTTGTTTCTTGAAACAGAGGACAACAGACATCGTTAGACGAATCAGAAGCGTTATGCTCTTTCTTGCAAGCTGGAAACGTAGGAAATTTTCAATCTTTGCAATGAAGTTTTGAATGGGGTCTGTGTGTACACACATACAAAGCTCAGAAAAAACGAAGGAGTGCATAGTGGCTTCACGCGTAAGCGTGGAACTGCTTATTGTACAATCTTGTTTTTTCGGGCAATTCCTACGGCCCTCAGCTTGAAGATGTGGACTTTGCAGTTCCGCGCCTTCTTGGTGTTGTGCATAATGTTATTTCGTTGCCCTGACTTAGTGAAAACAACAAGAAAAATGTTACAATTATCAACAATTTAAAAACCTTCAAAGTATGAAGAAAAAGTTTCTGTTCTTATCATTACTTATCGTTGCCATGACTGTGGGAGCGGTAGGAGCATGGGCCAGCCAAACCAAGACTGGCCAAAGGAGTAGTGTCGAGGCGATGGCATCGCCAGAAAGTGCGACCAACACTGAGACAAGTAGTAACGGGAGCAGGCCGCTGAAAAGTATGTATACTTTTCTTAACGTGACCCATTTTTTTGAAAATGCAGGCTTCGATGATGACCTGACCTTCCAGGCTGACGGCTCGATGCAGACAGCTGCCAGTACCGAAACGTCAATTAGCGGCCAAAGCTGGGCTTACATCGCACCCGACGGCACCGTCTATGCTCGTCCGAAAGCAAGTAGTCCTAAATCACGGAGTGATGGTCGGAAAATGGACGCCGTCAATGGATTTTGGGGACAGATGGCTGGATGGGAATTGACAACAACCGCAACCTATCCCAACTGTGAATGGAGCTATTATGGAGCAATACCATATTCTCTCGGCGCAACAGCCGTTCCCATCGGCGATGACAGTGATCAATTTCTGATTGTGCCAGAAAAGCCGGAAGCGCTGAACACCGATGACAACACAGGTGTTCTAATGCTGAGTGCCGGATGGGGCGGCAGTGCCACCTATAGTCAGACGGTCTATCTTCCTGCTGGTCTTAGCGTAACAGTGGATTATTGGCTAAAAGCCACTAATGAAAAGGAGACTCAATATGGTGAGGTGACTTGCCGGCTTATAAATAATGGCAAGGTCATCTGTAGTAAAACAGGCTACACTTATGAATGGCAACACTACAAAATGTCTGGTGTAGATGGGAGTGGCCCTACTACTATAGAGTTTAGCTTCAAGGCAGGCAATGCAGGGAGTAACTCTAATCCTATTATTTGGATAGACGGCCTCCATGTGGAGAAAAATATAATATATAACCCCTCTGAGCACAAAGAAATCCATGTGAGTCCATCCAACAACAAATATGGGAAAGTGGCTGGCAACCGCACGATACTGCAGGGTATGGACACGATTGTCAAGGCCATTCCTAACGTAGGTTATCAATTTATGAATTGGACTTCCAACGGCGAAGTAGTCTCAACTGAGAGAGAATTTAAATTTACGGTGTCGCGTGACACAACGTTGGTTGCCAATTTCGTTCCAGATGCCCAAGAGCAATACACCATGACGTTTGTCTTGGACAACGGTGAGGAAAATGTTGTGCTGATACAGGACGCTGGCACCGAGCTGACGCCCCCCACACCTACCCGTACTGGCTACACCTTTGTCGGATGGGAACCCGCCGTACCCACTACCGTGCCTGAGGAAGACAGAACCTTCATCGCCCAGTGGAAGGAACTTAGGAAAGTCTGGAACTTCCGCAATGGATTCAGTCAAGAAACCGTTGACGCACTAAGAACTGACTTTGAACAATATGGCGCCAATACGTACTGGCGCAACTATGAGATCGAAGCCTCAAACGCAGACGATCAGCACTTCTGGTGTGCCAGCCAAGAAGCCAAAAACGAGGATGGCTTTGCAGCTACCCACAATGGCGGCAATGAGAAGGTCATTGCTGAACTCGACGGTCTGAAGTTAGGCTTCACAGCTCCCAAGAAGTTTGTCATTACTTATAATGGCACGACAATACCCAATGAGCTCGAATCTGAAGGAGGTCCAGCCTTAGGTGAGCCAATTCCCCATGGCACAAGTTACATCTGGCTGAACGGTAAGAATGAGACCATCACCTTCCAAGCCATGGTGAACCAGAAGATTCGCATAGGTGTGGAATCGCATAGCGTCGATGCCACAAAGCTGGGCGAGGCTCGCGGCATCACTCTATCGGCCAGCAAAGGTACACTAACCGCCCACTTTGAGGGTAATCCCGTGACCACTTATTACACTGAGTACGAGTGGGAACTGACAGGTGAAGAAGGCACTGTATCAGACCTGACTATCAAATCGACCAGTGGCTGTCATATTTACTTCATTGCCGTAGGTGAGATTAGCACGACCTTCGTGCTCGGCAATGGCCAAGACAACGTGGTGCTGCTACAGGATGCTGGCACCGAGCTGACACCCCCCACACCCACACGCACTGGCTACACCTTTGCAGGATGGAGTCCCGCCGTTCCCGCCACAGTACCCGAAGAAGACATGACCTTCACTGCACAATGGACGGTTGTTGACTACAGCATCAGCTACGACCTCGGCGGCGGCAGCTGGCCGGAAGGCTCTGCTCACCCTGCAAGCTATAACATTGAGAGCGAGGCTATCACACTGGGTACGCCAACACGCACTGGCTATACTTTCACTGGATGGACAGGCACTGAACTGACAGAAGCCAGCCAGACCGTGACCATCGCCAAGGGAAGCACTGGCAACCGCAGCTATACGGCAACATGGGAAGCCATTCCCGAACCCAGTATAGACGAGTTCTCGCTTAACAACGGAACGCTTGTCAATCTTGTGGATGCCTTAAAAGGCAAGTCTGCAAAAGTAAGCTATACACGTAACTTCAGTAATGGTGTAGCCTCTACCATCTGCCTGCCATACACCATGACAAACATTGAGGGTGGCAAGGTCTATAGCCTGCGCAATGTAGCCTATGACTACACGGCTGCTGCCTGGGTGGCCACGATGGACGACACCACACCCGACGGCAACCTGATAGCCACGACAGAAGCAGGCATGCCCTACCTGTTCGTACCCGAAACCGATGGCAATGTCACCTTCACAGGCATTGTTCCCACTGTTCCCGATAGCTACGCAGCATTCTCCTTGGTGAACGCAACAAGCAATGGATGGGTGATGACAGGCACATACGAACAGCTGGACTGGACGGAAAGTATGGGGGCTATCTTCGGCTTCGCTGCCAACGCAGAAAATGACGTGCGGGCTGGTGAGTTTGTACGTGCCACAACAGGTGCATACATTCCTGCCTATCGTGCTTACCTGAGATACACAGGCAGCAATGAAGCATTGCAGTCACGTGCCTTCAAAGTTCAGAATGCCAACGATCCACAGCGTGTAATTGTACGTCTGGTCAGCAAAGGTGGTGAAACTACAGACATCGCCACAATGAAGGTCGACATGCTCAATGATAAGTGGTACACTCTAGACGGTCGAATGGTCAATGGGCAACCAACCAAAAAAGGACTCTATATACTTAACGGAAAGAAGGTGAGGGTGAAATAAGCCCTCTCCTCTCAGAAAACAAGAATGAAACAATTAAAAAATCAACAGAACGATGAAAAGAAAGTATCAGAAAGCAACTATGAAGGTTGTCAACATGGTTGATGGCAGCAAGTAGCGCTACAACACCGGCTCCGCAGACATTCGGCGGTGAGTTCGGCTATATGCCCTCACATAGCGACGAGCAGAACTGGACGGCATAAAAAACCGTTGTCGGTTGACAATTCAAGCAAAAAGTACCAGCCAACTGGAGATCAGTATGGTTGGTACTTTTTTTTATTCGTTAGACCGTCAGGGTGTCAAGCAGGAGCGCCCGGAACGCGGTCCCGTCATCGTGCGCTACAACGATGGCACGTCACGCGTTGTCAACATGAAATAAATCAGTAGAGACGCCACAACCTGACGTCTCTACTTTTTTTGACTGAGATTCTACCAGAAATTGCCAAAACTTCGTGCATTATTTCACTATTTTGCAGAATTATGCGTATATTTGCAAAAA
>CACXXD010000154.1 GCA_902771445.1 uncultured Prevotellaceae bacterium | reverse complement strand
TGGCGCGAGGTGACGAACTTGCCTTCCTTGCCGAAGAAAGGCGAGTCGTTGATGGTGAAGAGCATCGACATGGTTGGCTCGTCAATGGCAATCGGGGGCAGCGGTTCGGGATTCTCTATGTCGCAGATGGTGTCGCCAATCTCAAACTTCTCCAGACCGATGACGGCGCAGATGTCGCCGCAGTCCACCTGATCGATGCGACTGTGTCCCATGCCGTCGAAGGTGTGCAGCTCCTTGATCTTGGTCTTCTCCGTAGAACCGTCGCGATGGCAGAGTGTGACCTGCATGCCGTCCTTCAGTACGCCACGGTGCACGCGGCCCACGGCAATACGGCCCGTATAGCTCGAATAGTCGAGCGAGGTGATAAGCATCTGAGGCGTGCCTTCCAACTGCTGTGGAGCGGGAATCACCTCCAGAATCTTGTCCAACAGATAGGTGATGTCGCCCGTAGGTACGTTATAGTCGGGACCCATCCAGCCGTTCTTGGCCGAGCCATAGACTACGGGGAAGTCAAGCTGGTCTTCGGTGGCATTGAGCGAGAACATCAGGTCGAACACCATCTCGTAGACCTCCTCTGGCCGGCAGTTGGGCTTGTCCACCTTGTTCACCACCACAATGGGCTTCAGTCCGATCTGCAGTGCCTTCTGCAGCACGAAACGGGTCTGAGGCATGGGGCCTTCGAACGCGTCCACCAACAGCAGACAGCCGTCGGCCATGTTCAGCACGCGCTCCACCTCGCCGCCGAAGTCGGAGTGTCCCGGAGTGTCGATAATGTTGATTTTTGTTCCTTTCCAATTAATCGATACGTTTTTCGAAAGAATGGTGATGCCTCGTTCGCGCTCCAAGTCATTAGCGTCTAACACCTGATTGCTCAGGTTCTGTCCCTCGCGAAAGAGATTACCTGCCAGCATCATTTTGTCCACAAGCGTCGTCTTGCCATGGTCTACATGCGCAATAATCGCAATGTTCCTAATATCCTGCATTTTAATATTCAATTTTCTATTTTTCGGCTGCAAAGTTACTGAAAAAAAGTGAAGTGTGGAGAGTGTAATGGGGAGAATCAACCAAAAAAGCACCAAAAAAAGTTAAAAACCATACGAATGATGGCAAATTCTTCGCCCTTAGCTCTTCACACTTCGCTTTTTTTGAGTAATTTTGCACCCGCTTTTCGGAAAATCCGATGCATCTCATGACGCAGCAGCCCCGCAGTGATTAGCAGGGCGAGCGTTAGGAAAGATGTTAATGAGCACAACAAACATTCTTAATCACACATTATTTAATTATGTATCTCGATCAAGCAAAGAAAGTAGAAATCTTCAGCCAGTATGGCAAGGATGCCAAGGACACAGGTTCAGCTGAGAGCCAGATTGCTCTCTTCACCTATCGCATCAAGCACCTCACCGAGCACCTCAAGGCCAACCACAAGGATCACGTGACCGCTCGTTCGCTCACCATGATGGTAGGCCGTCGCCGCAAGCTCCTGAAGTATCTCTACAACACCGACATTGAGCGCTACCGTGCCATCATCAAGGCTCTGGGTCTGCGTAAATAATATTAAGGTGTAAGACTAACGAAATCCCGCTCCATGAGGAGCGGGATTTTTTTTGCACACTTTCAAAATAGGGTGTCCAATTAGTTAGACTCATCCTGAAAATATGAATTATTTTTTACAAACTCCTATCTGCTTCTTCAGCCGCAGGATGCGGCGCACGCTCTGGTCGATGCGCTGTTCGCTGAGCCTGCCATCCTCTACGGCCTTGACCACAGCATCGAAGGCTCCGACGAAGTTCTGCGGGCCAAGCACGATGTCGGCCCCGGCCTGCAGGGTGCCTACAGCGGCCTCGGCATTGCTGTATTGCAGGGTGATGGCCCCCATCTCCATCGCGTCGGTGATGATGATGTTCTGGTAGCCCAGTTCGCGGCGCAGCTTGTCCTGCAGGATGACCGACGACATGGTGGCGGGAACATCCGAACCCGTGACGTTAGGCGCGGCGATATGAGCGGTCATGATCAGCTGCGCCCCCCACTGTATGCCAGCCTTGAAGGTCACCATCTCGCAGTTCACCATTTCGTCCCACGTCTTCAGACTCTGCGCATAGCCGAAGTGGGTGTCGGCCTTGGTGTCGCCGTGGCCTGGGAAGTGCTTCATGCAGCCCGTCACCCCGGCATCCTTCAGTCCCTGCAGATAGCTGGTCACCATCGGTGCGGCCACTGCCGGGTCGTCGCTGAAGGCACGTGCGCCGATGATGATGTTATCGGGATTGGTGTTCACGTCGGCCACGGGCGCAAAGTCGATGTCGAAGCCGTAGCTGTGGAGATAGGTGCCAATCACATTGCCGCAGTGATAGGCATTCTTCAGGTCGCCTGTGGCACCGATGGCACCCATCGACACAAATGTCTCCACGTCGAAGTTGGCATTATTGCCGATGCGGGCCACGCGGCCTCCCTCCTCGTCGATGCAGAGCAGCGGCGAGCCTTTCAGCGCACGTATCTGGGGTATGAAAGCCGCGAGCTGCGCCTCGTCCTTGATGTTGTGGGCATAGAGGATGATGCCGCCCACGGGATACTTCTCGTTCACTCCCTTCATCGTGGCATTCACGGTCTGCAGCTTTATCTCCTTGATGTCGTCCACGCTTTCGTCAATGCCGCCGGACTTGTTGAAATGGATGGTGGTGTCGAGACACTCGGGGCGCACGTAGAACAGCTGTCCCACCTTTTCGCGCAGGGTCATTTGCTTCAGTTGCGCCTCCACCTCGTCGGTAGGCACGACCGTATTGTCGTTGTCGTCGTCCGACGAACACGATGTGAACACACTTGTGCCGCAAATGAGGGTGGCGGCGAGCACCCATAGTTTCTTTTGTATCATGTACCTTTTTCTATTAATTGTCACATTAAGTAACGGTTAAAAACACGATTTGGTACAATTCAGGAACAAAAAAACAATAGTTCTCGCCGTGGGATGCTGGTTCAATCCCCGTCGTCAGAGAATTTTTTCCCGGTGTTTGCATCCCGTCAACAATAGCAATACTGCCGTAATAGCAGCCAAAAATATAGTTCTTTTCATCATGTTTTCTACCAAAAAAGGCATGCAAATGTAGCAAGAAAATTATATTCTTGGAAAATAAAAAGAACGTAAAATAACCCAAGATAAACAAACAACACAATGAGCATGACGAACGACCATGCTCATTGTGTCGGAATATTTCGTACTGTACAATTGAAATCAATTGGGATTTTTACACCTCTTCGTACATCTTCTCGATCTCTGCCTTGTAGTTCTCGTTGAGCACGCGCCGCTTGATCTTCAGCGTATTGGTCAGCTCGCCGCGCTCCAGCGAGAAGTGATGGGGCAGCAAGGTGAAGCGCTTCACCTGCTCGTAGTGGGCCAGTTGCTGCTGCAAGGTGTCTATGCGCTCCATCATCATCTGATGGATCTGCTCGTTCTGACAGAGGTCTTCTCGCGTGAGGAACGGGATGTCGTGCTCGCGGGCATACTCCTCCAGCAGTGAATAGACGGGAATGATGAGAGCCGAGACAAACTTGCGCTGGTCGGCAATGATGGCCAACTGGTCGATGTACTTGTCGACAAGCAGCTTCGACTCAATCATCTGCGGTGCGATGTACTTGCCGTTCGAGGTCTTGAACAAATCCTTGATGCGGTCTTTCAGGAAGAGCTCACCGTTCACGAAATAGCCAGAGTCGCCTGTCTTGAAGTAGCCATCGGGCGTGAACGACTCGCGGGTGATGTCGTCGCGGTTATAGTAGCCACGGGTGATGGTGGGGCCTTTCAGCAGAATCTCGCCCTCTTCGCTGATTTTCACGTCGAGTCCTTCGATGGGGAATCCCACAGAGCCTACGGTGAACGGCTTGCCCACGTGCAGACAGCTGACGGTGGCCAGCGACTCGGTGAGACCGTAGCCTACGTCCATGTTGATGCCAATAGAATGGACGAACTCCTCGACATGTGGCGACACGACTGCACCTGCCGTGGGGAAGAAGTGGGCATTCTCCAGGCCCAGC
Source organism: uncultured Prevotellaceae bacterium (assembly GCA_902771445.1). Classification (GTDB taxonomy): domain Bacteria; phylum Bacteroidota; class Bacteroidia; order Bacteroidales; family Bacteroidaceae; genus Prevotella. Next base: position 1,387 of record CACXXD010000154.1, on the reverse strand, counting down.
TCCTTGCGCACCAGCGAGAACACCGTGCGGTTCAGCATCTCATATTCCAGATGGAGCGCCATAGGCGGCTGCTTGCCCGTAGCCAGATACTCTATATTGTGCTTGCGGCCAACAGCCAGGGCATGCTTGAACAGCTTGCGCTGCACCACCCCGCTCTTCTCAATCTTCTCCTGCACACCCATGTAGACTTTCTCCCAGAAGCGCGGCACACTCGACATGCAGGTGGGATGCGTCTCGCGCATGGACTGCTGCACCTCCATCGGGTGGGTGTTCACAATGAGCCTTGCGCCCACGGTGATGCACAGCATCTTCCATCCTTTCTCAAAGATATGGGTGAAGGGCAGGAAGTTCATCACGCGGTCGTCTTCGGTCACAGGCACACATTTATGATTGGCCTCCATAGCGGCATGATACTGACTGTGAGTGAGGATGACGCCTTTCGAGTCGCCTGTTGTGCCACTGGTATAGAGGATGTTGGCTATATCGTCGAACGACGCGTTGGCCTGCAGGGTCTCCACCTCGCTCTGCCGGGGCAGTCCTTCGCCCAGCTTCAGGAAATCGTCGAAGTGCATGGCCGTCTGGTCATTCTCCTCGATATGCACGGCGGGGTCGAAGACAATGATTTTCTCCAGTGTCTTGCACATGGCGAACACGCGCCGTGCCTTGTCATACTGTTCCTGTTCGCCCACGAAGAGGAATCGCACTTTGGCATCGCCTATCATGAACTGAATCTGCTGTTCGGAGCTGGTGGCATAGAACGGTATGGTGACAGCCCTGATGCCCCATGCGCCAAAATCTGTAAAGAGGTATTGCACGGTGTTCTGCGAGAACACACCCACATTTTCCTGCACCTTGATGCCAAGGTTAAGCATTGCATTCGACACTTTCTTGACCATCTCAGAGAACTGGTTCCAAGAATAGGATTTCCACTCCGTGCCACCGAAGTCCTTGTAGATAAGGGCCTCGCGGTCACCCAACTGGTTCGCCACATCGTGAACGAGCCGTGACATGTGCGAGTTGACTTGCTGCATAGCTTCCTTAAATTGTTTATTTCTGCAAAAGTAAGATAAAAAATGCAGAATTCCAAATTTATTGCCGTATTTTTGGGTTTAGGTATTAAGTAACGGTGAAAAATTGAGATGATACGATTTTAAGTTGCAGCCCCCACCCCTGCCCTGTGACCTGACTCACCGTAATTTTGTCAAGATTATTCATAAAAAAAAGCACTCACAAAAAAGTGCATTCTGGAAGCGGGGAACCGCAGTGCTCACGTCATGTCTTAGCGGCAGTTTTGAGATTGATATTGAATCAAAGTGGGTTTACAGCCATATCAAACTGAGTTCTAACTTCCGTTACGTTCTGATTCAAGTAAGAACTCAGTTTGATA
>CACXXD010000153.1 GCA_902771445.1 uncultured Prevotellaceae bacterium | reverse complement strand
CTTGTTGCTGCTTTCGTCTATTGCTCCACCATTGAACCGACAGCCTCGTTCTGGGACTGTCCTGAGTTTATCACAACTGGCTACAGGCTCGAAGTGGGCCACCCGCCTGGCGCACCTTTCTTCATGCTGACGGCCAATCTCTTTTCTCAGTTTGCAAGCGATGCCACGCAGGTGGCTTATTGGGTCAACACCATGAGCGCACTGCTCTCTGCCACGTGCATACTGTTCCTTTTCTGGAGCATCACTCACCTGACGCGCCGATTGCTCATCGACCGCTGGGAAGAGCTGACCACTGGCAAGCTCATCGCAATTGAGGCCAGCGGTGTGGTGGGCGCGCTCATCTACACCTTCAGCGACACTTTCTGGTTCTCGGCTGTCGAGGGTGAGGTGTATGCCTACTCGTCGGCTTTCACCGCCGTCGTGTTCTGGCTCATTCTTAAATGGGAAGATCATGCCGACGAGCCTCATTCCGACCGCTGGCTGGTGCTCATCATGTATATGACGGGGCTCAGCATCGGTGTCCACCTGCTCAACCTGCTGTGTCTGCCTGCCATCGTGCTGGTCTACTACTACAAGCGTTTCCCCGATGCCAATCTCAAGGGGTCGTGCGTCGCTCTCCTCATCTCTTTTGCGCTTGTGGCTGTCGTGCTCTACGGTGTCGTGCCGGGCATCATCACCGTGGGCGGATGGTTCGAGCTGTTCTTCGTCAACTCGCTGGGCATGCCTTTCAACACGGGGGTCTACATCTATCTCGTTTTGCTCGTGGCCATCGTCATCTGGGCTGTCTACGAGACACAGACTTCTGTGACGCCTGCCGAGGCACACGTTCCTCTGAACTGGAAGCGACAGAACATCGCCACGCTGATGGCCATCGGCATGCTGGGCATTCCGTTCTACGGCTATGGATGGTCGGCTGCCGTCATCGGGGGCGTGGTGCTCGCGCTCATCTGGTTCGTGCTGAACCGCACCTATCTGAAACGGCCCATTGTGTCGCCGCGCTTCAAGAACACGGTGGTGCTCTGCATGCTCATGCTCATGATTGGCTATTCTACCTACGCGGTCATCGTCATTCGCTCGTCGGCCAACCCGCCTATGGACCAGAACTCGCCTGAGGACATCTTCACGCTGGGCGACTATCTGGGGCGCGACCAGTACGGACAGCGACCGTTGCTCTACGGGCAGGCTTACACCTCTCAGGTGGCGCTCGACAAGGAAGACGGCTACTGCAAGCCGCGCATGAGCACGGGCAAGCCTGTGTGGCAGCGCAAGGAGAAGGCTTCTGCCGACGAGAAGGATGCCTACTTCGTCGTCCGCACTAAGGACGAATATGTCTATGCACAGAACATGGTGTTCCCGCGCATCTGGAGCTCCTCACATGCCAGCTACTACGAGAGCTGGATGGGCGGCAGGATCGACGGCAGCGATGTTCCCTACGACCGCTGCGGCGAGAACGTGATGGTCAGGGTGCCCAACCAGTTGGAAAATCTGTCCTTCTTCATCTCCTATCAGTGCAACTGGATGTACTGGCGATACTTCCTCTGGAACTTTGCCGGACGGCAGAACGACATTCAGGGACACGGGGAGCCTGAGCACGGCAACTGGCTCACGGGCTTCTCTTTCATCGACAATGCGCGGCTGGGCAATCAGGATCTCTTGCCCGACGACCTCAAGCTGAACAAGGGGCACAACGTCTTCTACTGCCTCCCGCTCCTGCTCGGTCTGCTCGGCTTGTTCTGGCAGAGCATGCGCTGCGGACAGAAGGGCGTCAAGCAGTTCTGGGTCGTCTTCTTCCTCTTCTTCATGACGGGCCTCGCCATCGTCATCTATCTCAACCAGACGCCCATGCAGCCGCGTGAGCGCGACTATGCCTATGCTGGCTCTTTCTATGCCTTCGCCATCTGGTGTGGCATGGGTGTTGCGGCCGTCATCCAGACAGTCTGCCGCATCATGAAGAGGGAGAGCCTGCCCGCCATTGGTCTTATTAGTCTTATTTGTCTTATCGTCCCTCTCCAGATGGCCTCTCAGACTTGGGACGACCACGACCGCTCGCGCCGCTACACCTGCCGAGACTTCGGACAGAACTACCTCATGTCCTTGCAGCAGCAGGGCAACCCCATCATCTTCACCAACGGCGACAACGACACTTTCCCGCTCTGGTACAATCAGGATACTGAGGGGGTGCGCACTGATGCTCGCGTCTGCAACCTCAGCTACCTCCAGACCGACTGGTACATCGACCAGATGGTGCGACCGGCCTACGACTCTCCGTCCCTGCCCATCACATGGAAGCGACTCGAGTACTGCGCCGGAACGAATGAGTACGTGCAGATCGACCCGCGCATCAAGAGCGAGGTCGTCGCCTTCTACAAGGAGAGCCCCGAGCAGGCTCGTCAGCAGTTTGGCGAACAGCCTTTCGAACTGAAGAACATTCTCAAGTACTGGGTTCGGTCCACCAACAGCGACTTCCATGTCATACCTACCGACACGCTCTACATGACCATCGACAAACAGGCCGTCCGGCGCAGCGGCATGATGATCCAGGGCGACTCCATACCCGACCGCATGGTCATCTCGCTCAAGGGCAAAGGCGCGCTCTACAAGGGCGACCTCATGATGCTCGAGATGATCGCCAATGCCAACTGGCTACGACCCATCTACGTCGCAACCACCGTCGGACAGGAGAACTACATGAACCTTGGCGACAACTTCATTCAGGAGGGGCTCGCCAACCGCATCACGCCCTTCACCACCAACATCAACGGACATGTGCTCCCGGGCATGAAGAACTTCGACACCGACAAGACTTACGACAACGTGATGCACCGATTCAAGTTCGGAGGCGTCAGCTCACCGGGCATCTACCTCGACGAGACGGTCATGCGCATGTGCTTCACTCACCGACGGCTCATGGCTCAGCTGGCACTCCATCTGGCCGAAGAGGGCGACAATGCCAGGGCTGCCGAGGTGCTGGCACGCATCGACAGGGAGCTGCCCTCCCACAACGTGCCGCACGACTACACCAGCGGCTCCTTCGACATCGTCAGAGCCTATCTGGCCGTCCACCAGAACGACAAGGCACGCGACATCACAGAACAGCTCTGGAAGAAGTCCGCACAATACCTCAGCTTCTATCTCTCCCTGCAGCCCTCGCGCTTCGCCGCAGCACAGAACGACTGCATCTACCATCTCTACATCATGAACCACCTCACCGACATCGCTGCAAACATCGACGAGAAGCTCGCCGACGACTATGCCGCGCAACTGGAGAAGATGGCACAACTCTACAGCAACCGAGGCGGAAGGTACTAACCACGCATGATCATCGAGCAACCCTCCATCTATCTGCGCTGGATTTATCCCAAGGCATACTGGCGAATGGACCGCCGCGAACACGCTGTCTATCTCACGTTCGACGACGGGCCCATTCCCCAGTCCACGCCTTTCATTCTCCGCACCCTACGTCACTACAACATCAAGGCCACCTTCTTCATGGTCGGCGACAACGTCAGAAAGTATCCCGAACTCTTCAGGCAGATCCGCGACGAGGGCCATCAGGTCGGCAACCACACCCACAACCACATCAGCGGCTTTCGACACACCCTCCGACAATACAGCTACAACGTAGAGAAAGCCAATGCCTATATACACAGCCCGCTCTTCCGGCCACCTCACGGATGGATTCGTCCAGCACAGTATGCACTCCTCACACGCAAGCGCTATAAGATGGTCATGTGGGATCTCGTCACACGCGACTACTCCAAGTGGATCACCGCGCAGGATGTCGTCAACAACGTCAAGCGCTATGCACGCAACGGCAGCATCATCACCTTCCACGACTCCCTCAAGTCCATCGACAAGCTACACACTGCCCTACCCGAGAGCATCGAGTGGCTCATATCCCAGGGCTACCAGTTCAAGACCATCCCTGAGCCATAAATCAAGTGCAAATCTAAAATCTTGATGATTACTTAGGATCCACGAATCATCCGAATGGTAATAGTAATTTCTTTTCGACAAAATTTTTCGTGAGAAAAATTTTCATGCTGTGCAATCGAAATCAGTAGGGATGAAATCATTGTTTCTACCGCTACCGCTCGAATCAAAAAATCGGGCAGGAAAAATATGAATTATTTTTACAACACCCCCTCTGAGAATCGCGTGGAATTCACCAAACTGCAAGTCGCTTGCAAATATGCGAGTATTGAGGGTGGTTGTTTATCTCGTTGATTTACAGCGTATTGCGAAATTTTACTTCGTAAAAAGAACTGTTTCTGTCCTCTGTAAATTCTCCTTTCGAACAATTCTGAAAGCCATTCTTAGGCCTTCGCGTTGAGATTAGTATTGAATCATGGTGGGTTGGCAGCCATATCAAACTGAGATATGAATTAAATCAGAACGTAACGGAAGTTAGAACTCAGTTTGATATGGCTGTAAACCCACTTTGATTCAATATCAGTCACAAAACGATGGCTCCGGCATGTCGTAATGGCTGGTGTGTCCTCGTTCCAGAATGCCACTTTCAGAAGGGCCTTTTTTTTATGAATTTTTTTGACAAATCTGACGCGCCCCAACCTGTTAACAAAAAAAACAATTTGTAATTAAATCTGTATTTTTGTTAAAGAGCTGCAGGAACACGGTGTTCTCTGCCATGAATGACTTTGGCAGCCTTGCCCATCCGAATCCGTTGTTCATGTCGTCGAAGATGCGTTCCTTGCCGCCCCTGAGGTTGTAGAACTCCACAATCTCGCGGTTGGTTGAGGTATAGTCGTTGGTCAGGATGCAGCGGTAAGTGTACTCTCCTTCCGTTTCAAGGTTTGAGTAGATTCGTTCCAGCGTGTCCTGCTGGTGAAAGCGCACGTTGGCGTTCTTTGCAGGCAAAGCGTCCCAATGGCCGAGCGGCCGTCGCGGTTCTCTATGCCCACGATGAGGTCGCCGATGACTGCCACGCCGGGGCTGTAGCCCGTGAACTTCTTGTAGGTCATCTTCGCATCGTACTTCTCCGTCTCGATGAACTGGTGGTCGAAATCCAGGTCGTATGACTCCCCGGCCACAAACTGGCCAGTATTCTTGAGAACCTTCACCAGCAGGCTGTTCAGCTTCGTGGCGGTATTGAAGTCATAGCTCTTGCCCGTGTCAGAGGTGTAGGTCGTGTTAACTGTGGCCAGTTCCGAAATCCCCCTCAAGATGGTGTCTGAGCTGCATGTGCGAAGAGTGGGATGAAGCGAGAGATGGGGCATCAGGTGGCTCGTCACGTCCTCAACGCAGTCGCCGCCGCAGAAGTAGACGCTTGACAGCGAACCCGCAATCTCGCTGTACTGATAGCCGCAGGACGTACACCGCAGACCCAGCACTTTGTCGATAACGGGGCCGACGTAACGGGAAAAAAGCTCTCTCACGTGAAATATTCCTCCAAAAGGAGTGATTCTCTCAGATAGGTAAGTGAAAAATCTGACATGACAAAATCCTGGGCAACTTTTTGTTGCTCAGGAACTTATAAAAAAATCAAACTAAAGTGCTGCGGAATTTAGGTATATGAAGAAAATCCTGATACTTCTCTTTGCTATCTGCACCCTGGCTTATGGGCAGGCTGACAAGGAAACATTGTTCCTGATTTCCAATACTCATCTGGACACCCAGTGGAACTGGGACGTGAAGACTACCATCAATGAGTATATCAAGAATACCCTTACACAGAACATGGCCTTGATGGATAAGTACCCTAACTTCAATCTCAATTACGAAGGGGCTATCAAGTACATGTGGATGAAGGAATACTATCCTGCTGAGTTCGAGAAGATGAAGCAGTATGTTTCCCGAGGCCAGTGGCATGTGAGCGGCATGTCGGTTGATGCCACTGACGTAATGATGTCATCGGCAGAGAGCATTCTGCACAGTATGCTCTATGCAAACAAGTTCTATCAGCATGAGTTGGGCGTTCGAGGCGGATACGACATCATGTTGCCCGACTGTTTCGGCTTCTCTTACGCATTGCCTTCGCTGGCCAAACACGCAGGAATAAAGGGGTTCCACACGGCCAAGTTGGGGTGGGGGGCTGCAGCCTATGACGGTTTGCCTCCTTTCGGTATCTGGCAAGGTGTGGACGGCAGTCAGATTTATGCGGTGTATAAGCCTGGTGCATACGATTCGCACGAAGAGTTCAATAAGGATCTGACCTCGGATGCTGAAACTCTGAAGAAGATTCAACAGAATTACAACAGCTACGGACTGGCGGCACAC
>CACXXD010000152.1 GCA_902771445.1 uncultured Prevotellaceae bacterium | reverse complement strand
ACCGTCATGTACAACTGAAGGCGAAGAGCACCTATCCCATTCAGGAAATAGGAATAGCGCGTACTGAGGATGAGCAGATAGACGTAGAAGGCCATCATGCAAGTCATTCCGAACGGGACGTGACAGTCGTCGCCTATCCAGAGGTCGTAGACCCACGGAGAGACAACGGTCATGAGCACCAATGCCAGCAACACCAGCAGCATGAGGACATTCATTCGCTTGCTGGCATTCGCAATCCACGGCATGTCGTTGCGCTCGTAGGCATCGGTCGTGGCATTCCAGAATGGCATGCACACCACGGTGAAAAAGACGATGACGATGCTCATGTAGCGATAGGCAATCTGATAAGGCGTCACCATCTCAGGGGTGAAGAAGTTGGATATGAGAATATTGGCAGTCATAAACTGCACGATCGACGCAACTTGCAACCAGAAGAACTTGATGCCTGTATTGCCCAGCTGCAATGCCGTGCGGAAGTTGACACTTCGCAACGTGGGGCGCAGGTCGGGGAATACGGAATAGAAGGTGTAGGGATAGAAGACAGCGTAAGCCAGCACAGGGGCCAGCGTGTTCACCACTACCACCAGCAGGAAGGATGCGCAGTCGTTGACGTAGAGAAGCCATGTGCCTGCCAGGGCCAACGTCTGTCCGAGCGACAGGATCAGATTGCTGACGGCTGGCAACTGCATGCCCATATACACATTTCCGATGAACTTCAATACGAAAGTGATGCTCACCAGCGTTACGGCGCATAGCAATGCAACGCGCAACGTCGGGATCTGTTCGGGATCGACATTCAGGAAGGCATAGACATTGCATAGCCATATCAGGGCCGACAGCACTATATAGACCGGGACGATGATGCAGACCAGCATGGCCATCGTAGAGCTGACGCAGCTTCGGGCCTCTTCGTCCTCGCCATGTGCTTTGTGGGCTGCCAGTCGGTTGCGGAGTCCGTTGCCAAGTCCGATGTCCATCTGGTCTATCCATACAAGCAGACTGCTGATGGTCAGCCATACGCCATTCTGATAGTTGCCCAGACACTTCAGCGTGAGCGGAACCATCAACAACACGACCAAGGCGCTCCATCCTTTGACAACGAACGAAGCAAGAACGTTTTTGATCAAGAGACCTGTCCGTCTCTCTGTTGAACTATGGCTTTCTGGCATTACAGGAATCCGAATTGATTGACCCAGCATCCGTAGAGGAAGAGGTAGAGTGAAAACAAGCAGGGATAGATCTTGCCCAGCCAGTAAGGCTTGACGGTATAGATGACCGAAGCAAACATGATGATCTCTGTCACTTCGAAGAGTTCTGACATTCTGACCGCGAAGACGGAGGTCTGCGACAAGCCGAACCAGCAGAAGAGACCCAGCGCCTCGCAAAGCAACACGTAGTTGAAGCACTTCAGATGCTCGTGGATGGTGTCGTAGAAATAAAGCACGTAGAGGAACGTGATGATGCGCAGCAGCACAATGGGGTGAATCACCAGGATGTCGGGATGCTCACCATTGGATATGGCCATCTCGTAAAGGGCCATCTTCGCCTCGATATACGGAATGGGGATGGTCGTTATGGGATTGACGCCCACCACCCAGAAGACCACGCCCAGCAGAATGAACACAACCAAGCCCACCTTCCATTTCATACCCATCGGCCCTTCTGGAGTGAAGAGCAACGGAACGATGAGCGCCAGGGCCGTGTGGTGAAACGACGTGCCTATGAGCAGAAAGGGCAACCATTGCCACCACTTCTTCCCTTCCATCTTGAGCAGAAAGCAATACATGGTCAATGCAAGGCCTGCTGCTATACGCATCTGTTCGCAATCGTGCAACTGAAAGAAGTTGGCAAGATAGATGGGGATGGCAAGGAAGAATATTTCAGAAGGCACCAGCTTCGACAATGAATAGATCTTCAGGGGTATCGACAGGAAGGCATAGACCCAGATGACCCATCGGATGGTGCCGCCCATGTTATAGAAAAGCTCACACAGCCAAAGGAACGTTGCCTCTACCGAAAGCTGGTTCTTTGTCGAATCGTAGTTGAAGAAGATGCTTTCATAGACCGTGTAGTCGCTGACATTCGTTCCGGGACGCGTGGCTGAGACAATCACCATAAAGAAGATGATTCCCCACACAATATAGGAATAGTACTGTCTGGGCAACCATTCCTCTATTGCTGAAAGGCAAAAGCAGAGGAACATCAACAGGAATATGAAGGCAAGTATCATCCGCTTACTTGCTCTTTGCCAATATCCGTATGCTCAATCCAAAGAACACTAGCATCGTCATGGCTAAAGCGATAAACGTTCGCTTGGGGCCCGCTGGCTTGATGGGGACCGATGCACTCTGAATGATCGTAAAGGCAGGGGTAGCCTCCTGTAGCTTGGCTGCCGCCGCCTGCATCTGCGTGTTCATCGCTGTATAGATGTTATACTTCAGCTGCATCTCGTTCTCCAGGTCAGCCTCCTTCGACTTATATCTGGCCAAGACCACATCCTGATTGGCATCGGAGTAGGCAGCGTAGTCATGACGGGCCTTGTCGTAGGCCACCTTGCTTTCTTCGCACAGCTTCTGATAGTACTCATAGTCTATGCGGGCCTTGTTCGTCCGATAGTCGGTGATGAAGGCCTGCAGCTTCTCGCACGTCGCCTTGGCTATGGTGGCACAAACAAGTGGGTCCTGGTCTTTCACCGTGATCGACACCACGTCGGTCTTCTTGTCCACACTACATTTCACCTTCCCTTTCACCGAATTGAAGATGCCGTCTTGCAGCTTGGTCAAGTTGAAGACCGAAATCTTCGTCTCTCCGTTGTAAGTGTCTTTTGGGGTCGGCAGCAGCATCTGCTGAAGTTTCGAGATGGCCACGTTCCACCACGCAGCATCTTGCTTGTCGCGCAGGTAAGTATAGTAGTTGGCCTTCACCTCGCCGTCCTTGGTCTCCACCTGAACCGTCATCAGCTCGGCAATGAAGTCGTTCGATTTCAAGATGTCGGGATATATCTCCGCATAAAGCGCATCCTGCGAGTCCAGCTTGCCCAAGGAGCCGCCCAGGCCGAACGAAGAGGCCAGCGAGCCCAGCGAGCCGGAAATCGACGTGCCTGACGATTCGGGTGCCAGGCTCACAGAGCAAGTATAGTAGCGCGGCACGCAGAAGACAATCAGATACGTTATGATCAGCGTGGCTGGCAACACCCGGTAGTAAGTCTTCCTGTGTGGCCACAGCGTCTTTGCAATCTTGGTGAAGTCTATCTGCTTCACATTCTTATTTTCCTCCATATCTCCAATTTTCAATCTTCAATCTTCAATCATTTAAGAATGTTTGCCAGTGTTGCAATCATCGTGGCGATCGAGGCGATACCCGTACCCACGGTGATGGTCTCTGCCGTCGTCATCCGGCTGATGGCTTTTTGCGGCACCACGATCTCACAGCCCGGCATCACCTTTGTCCGGCTGCTCACCTTGGCAACGTCGCCGTTCATATAGATGATATACGTCTTGCGCTTCTTCGCCTTGCTGCTATAGCCGCCGGCCTGGTTGATGTAGTACTTCACCGACTTGCCGGGCAGATAGCTCACCGTGTTCGGATACATCACCTCGCCATTGATCTTCACCGTGTTCGTATAGACAGGAACAATCAGTCGGTCACCCTCGCGAAGTCGCAGGTCGTAGGCTCCGCCCGGCTCGGCAAGGGCCTTGTCCAGCTCTATGCCTACCGGATAGGACTCTGGTATCTGTAGCCTTTCCTGTGCTGCCGTCATGCCTGCCTGTATCTCCGCAACCGAACGTCCACTTTTCAATGCCTGCTCCATCATGGCCGACTCGTTCTGCTGCCGCTGCATCTTCACAGACTCCTCATATCTCATGCGCTCCGCCTCGTTCAGCTTGCGTTCCAGTCGGGCACCTGCCACGTATGCAATGTCTGTCACGCCTCCGGCTTTCTTTATCAGGTCGCTCAGCCGCTCGTTCTGGTTGGTAATGGTATAGGAACCGGAGAAATGTACCTCACCCTCCACCGTCACGTTCTTCTGCTTGCTGTAGCCCGGGCTCTTGCGCACAAACACCTCGTCGAACGGCTCCAGATGGAAGCCCGACTCGCCCTCAATCACAAAACCGTCTTTCAGGGCAAAACTGAACGACTGGCCTATGATCGTGTCCGACTTCAAAGCCTTCTTGTTCACGATGCGTCGCGAAACGAACACATTCACCATCGAGGCCGACTCCTTCAGACCGCCTGCCTGCAACACAAAGTCCTCAAGGGTCTCATTGGCTGCATATTTGTACACACCCGGATACTGCACCTCGCCGTGAATCGTGATCGTCTGCTCCTCCTGCACGTCTTGTCGCGTCGGCACAAACAGCACATCTTCGTTCTGCAGCGCTATGTCGCTCACCGTGCCGTTCATGATTCCATCAATATCCACCGGCACCACCTCCAGCGTGCGGTCTTTCCTCATACGGTGCATCACCGCATGGGCCGTAAACGCATCTTCCGTCACACCCTCCGCATGCTCCAGCAGGGTCTTCACGCTGTTCACGTTTTCGCCCAACTGATACATCCCCGGGCGAAACACCGCACCCTTGATCTCCACCATATTCGAATAGCGAGGCAGAATGGAGTCCACGGTCACAGAGTCACCGTCGGCCACACGAAACGATGCCATGTCAAACTCACCCACATTGAACACCGCATAGCGAGAGTTCTCCTTGCGGATCACACGCACCGACTTCCTGTAGGCATCGGCAGCAAAGTCGCCCGCGTAGTCTATCAACGTCTTCATGCTCTCCTCACGCTTCATCTCGTAGTACATCGGACGTTTCACCTTGCCCGAAATGTTCACCAGACAGCCATACGTACCCACAGCAATCACGTCATTGTCGGCCAGACGAATGTTGCCCTTCAGCTTTCCGTTCAGAATATAGTCGTACACGTCCACTGAGGCAATCAGCCTGCTGTTCCTGTACACCTTGATGTCGCGCAGCGTTCCTATCTCGTTCGGGCCGCCCGCCATGTAGAGCGCATGAAACACAGTCGCAAAGGCCGACAGCGTGTAAGAGCCGGGGGTCTTCACCTCGCCCATCACGTTCACCGTAATCGTCCGAGTCTGACCCACCGACAACCGAATCTTCGAACTGCTGTACCTCGCACCCAATTGCGAGCGCACACGCGCATTAGCCTGCTCCACCGTCAGTCCCGCCACCTCTATCGGGCCGAAATCCTCCACCACGATAAAGCCATCGGGCGACACCGTTTCCTCCAGACTCTTTTGCGAAGCACCATACACATCCACAAACACCACGTCGCCCGCACCCAGCACATAGTTCTCAGGTGTGGCGATATTCATTGCCGGCTCAAAAGTCAGCTCCTCGTTCTGAAACAAGCTGTGCCCGAAAATCTTCTTCTTGCTCTTCTTCTCATATTCATCCTTCGCCTTCAGATAGTCCTTGATCACCTTGCGGTCATACAGGTCAAACGAGTCTGGCATAAACATGTCCAGCTCCCCCCTCATTTCCTGCGCATCCAGCGCATCCTCCTTCTCCTTCGAGACAACCTCCTCATCATCATCCACGTCAAGCATACGCTTTTTCTTCATATCCTTGATCTTCTGCGAAGTCGTGTTCTCCCTCTTCTTTGCGTCACCGTTGTTCCGCCTGCCGCGCCCATTCTCGTCGCCGCCCAGCGTCTTGTCAAGCTTCATCGCTATCTCCTGTTGCGACGAGCCAGCCTTCTGTTCCTTCACAACGAATCTTATCACCTGATCGTCCGTCATCGACGATTGCGCCACCGCCACGGTCATGCACATAAGCAGCATCACCAGCGAAACAATATATTTTCTCATTCTTGCTATGTTTTTTCGATGAAATGTAGTCATTTATATAACTCCGCAATCCTTAAATTATTGCAAAGGTACACAATTTCTTATAAAAACACAGTCAAATCTGAAAAAACTATTTCTTTGCAACGCCATTTTCGCAAAAGCGGTAGCAAATTCTTCATTCTTCACTCTTCATTCTTCATTTCATTGTAGTTTTTTTCAAATAATGTTTGTTATATTAAACATTTTTGAGTATATTAACACTCGATAAGATACAATTATGGGAAAGAATTCATTTGGCAAAACGATGCCAAGGGCATTGAGCCAGGACCTGAAGATCATTGGCGAGCAGATCATGTTGGCCCGCAAGAAATAAGGTTTAGTTTAGGTTATAGATATGTAGTATGGTGATAAACTAAACCGAGTCCTATAATTAATCCGTACGATCGCCCTTTTTTCTTTTGATGGCAATTGTATCTTTATTTGTAGTTTTTGCATGTTTTTTACCTCTAAATTCGCTAAAAATACGAATTTGAGAATAAATTTCTATAAAAATCATCATTATTTGAGGAAAATATTTGGCTTGGTAAAATAAAAAGGGTATATTTGCAACAAATTTATGCTAGTATTCATAAAATAAACGAAGATGGCTACAAAAATACAGCAAATATTAGAGACGGCGCCCAATGAATCGGTCTTGTTCGGTTCGTGGCTTTCAAGTCATGGATTGGATGCTCGTGGTCAGTATGCTTATATGAAAAGTGGATGGCTTGATCGTATATCGAAAGTGCTGCTATATCGTCATACAACACGCAACTTAGCAAGAGTTGCAATGTAGGTGCATATACGGCATTGGAACTTCGAGGATACTCCCATTACCTGTCAATGGGGAAGCCTAAGGCTTATTTGTTTACAGACAAAAGCAATAAGTTACCTTTGTGGTTACTAAAAGAGGAGTGGGATATGACCATAAAATATATGACCACTTCTTTTCTGGGCGATGAACTGTTGGGTGTAGAAACTATGACTATCAATCAGCATGAATTGCTTGTGTCATCTCCAGAGCGTGCCATATTGGAGTGTTTGAACTTGCCGGATGCATCTTCTTCTTTGCTCGATATCTATTATATCATGGAGGGTTTGACAACATTACGTCCCAAGTTGGTTCAGACTCTATTGGAGGCCTGCACGTCTCAGAAAGTGAAGCGCTTGTTCCTCTATATGGCAGAAAAAGCTGGGCACGCTTG
>CACXXD010000151.1 GCA_902771445.1 uncultured Prevotellaceae bacterium | reverse complement strand
CACAGTCCTGCGGCCCTTTCTTCGTCTTGGCGACCCACTTGGCCTTCAGTCCCGTCAGTCTGCCAGCCTGTTTGCCCAGCAAGGTCTTTTTATACTCCAGCAGCTCCAGACTGCCCTCGCTGTCATTGTATTTCACATCAACACGTTCCAGTTTGACAAGGCTTACATCGAACGTCAGCTTCTTTTTTTTCTTGGTTTCATCGGACTTCTTTGCTCTTTTGTCCGATTTGAACGCATCGAGCACAAACTGATAATTGGCAGGCTCTTCGGGCGATGGCTTGTAGAGGGCAGCCCGCAGACCAGACACCTTCACCAACTCCAGCCGAACCTCATTCCTGAGCAAAGGCAAGAGCTTTGCACTCAGTGTCAGTTCGTCCATCTCGAACATCTTGCGATGCTCCTTGTCTTCGATGCTGACACCCCAGAGCGACAAGTGCTGCTTGAGGAAACTCAGACTGATACTGTCGGCCTCTACCTTCGTTTCCAGTTTATCAGAAAGCACACTAACAGAAAACTGCAACAGTTTGTTCTGCACCAGCCGCCACCGAGAGCAGCAGGACAATCATCACGGCGATGAAACCGACCAGAATCTTCGATACTCTGACTAAAATCTTTCTCATACAAAGTGCAATTATCACATTTGACTTTCACCCTCAATGTACTGCGACATGAACAGATGCTGCCCGTCCCACACCACATAGCTGAAATGCGTGATCCAGTCGCCGAGAATCATCATGCGCGACTTCTTGGTGAGCTGTAGGTCAACCTCAATATGCCTATGCCCATAGATGAAATAGTCGATGTTCGGGTGCGACTGTATATACTGCTTTGTGTAGAGCACCAGATGCTCCCTGTTCTCGCCCATATAGGGAGGCTCTTCCCCACCTGGCCGTTTCAGGCGCGAGTGCTTGGCCCAGTTCAGTCCGAACCACATGCCCCATCGGGGATGCAGGGCGGAGAACAGCACCTGACAGACCTTGTTGTGGAAGATGCTCTTGATGAGCTTGAAGTTCTTGTCCGGGTCGCCCATGCCGTCGCCATGCGCCAGATAGAAGATTTTCCCGTATATCTCGGTTGTCTCCGGCTTCTTGTGCAACACCACGCCACACTCTTCGGCCAGATAGGAATAGGCCCAGATGTCGTGGTTGCCCGTGAAGTAGTGCACCTCGACCCCCATATCGGTCAATTCGGAGATTTTGCCCAAGAAGCGCGTAAAGCCCTTAGGCACCACGTAGCGATATTCATACCAGAAGTCGAACATGTCGCCCAGCAGATAGACGGCAGCCGCCTTCGTCTTGATGGAATCGAGAAAACGCACCAAACGGCGTTCCTGCATGCGGCGATGAGGAACAGCCAGAGAACCGAGGTGAGCGTCGCTAAGGAAATATACTGATTTCATATTAGTGTAGAGTTGAAAGTTTAGAGTGTAGAGTTTGCTACCGCTCTTGTATTTCTATTCTTTTCTTTATGGTTTTAATTGAACACACCGGCATCTTGATAATCTTGGTACAGTCATGTTTCATTGACTCGTAACCTTTTTGATTGATATAGCCAGAATTGTATAATCGATCAAGCCAGTATTCTGTTTCATTGGCCTCCTTCAGTGCTATGCTTAGTTTATTGATAAAGTCTGCTTCACTTTGTGCATTCGTGCTTTCTGCTATATTCGCCCCGATACTTGTTCCACACCTATAGATCTGCTTTGACATGACCGACTCCTTCTGTTCTGACACATATCGATACAATCTGACAATTCGGTCAGCAAACAATTCGGACTTATGGCGTAAAACGCTCTCTTTTCTTGGCATAACACCAGGCAGCGGTAGCAAACTCTACACTCTAAACTTTGCACTCTAAACTTCGAATTAGGCCTAAAAGCCTAATTCGATTCTCGCTTCTTCGCTCATCATGCTCTGATCCCATGCCGGCTCGAACACGAGGTTGATGTTGGCACTCTTCACGCCTTCCACACCCTCAACCTTCGTGCGCACATCCTCCAGGATGAAGTCGGCGGCGGGACAGTTGGGAGCGGTGAAAGTCATGTCAATATCCACTGCGCCATCTTCCTGTACATCAATTTTGTAAATCATGCCAAGTTCATAGATGTCCACAGGAATCTCCGGGTCATAGACGGTCTTCAGCACGTCGACGATGCGCCCTTCTATCTGGGCTTTTTCTTGTTGTGTCATTGTCTTGAAAATTTTTTATCTCGCAAATATACATAAAAATTGTGACTTATATATAAGTAGCCTGAAGAATTTAATTTTTCTTTAGAGTAATGACTTTTGTAAAAAAGCAAAAAACGTCCCCGCTTCGCAACCGAAACGGGGACGTTCTGTAATGACAGATTCCAGTGGCTTTATTTCTTCAGCTTAGGAATCGTGAGGTTGGTAACCTTTCCGTTGTAGAAGATAGTAATAATAATGTCTTCTTCCTCCTCTGTAATGCCCAGGATGAGTGGATCGGTCTTACCATCCTTACCGTTGGCATTGACAGCTGTCGTTGTCCAAGTATTACCACCGTCATTAGAGATTTCCCAGAAGCCATACTGGTTGATGCGCATCTGCGGCATGATGATCTCACCTTCTGTTGGGTCGGCATCCTTACCGGGCTTGCCATCCTGGCCAGCCGTTGGGATTTTGTTGCCGTCAGCATCAAGCAGCCAGTTGCCGTTGAACACCCAGTAATAGGTGTCGCCCTCTTTTCTGACAGTCAGGAAGTCTGACAACGGGGCGCCATCCTCGCCGGCCACACCGCTCTTCAGCACGATGACCGAGTCGGTCAGTACGCTGTCGACACCATTGAAAGTACCCTTCAGATGCAAGGTGTACGTGCCGTCTCCCTCTTCGATTGAAGAGATGAAGCCATGCTCTTTGGCCAGATAGCGCAATGTCTCCATAGCCTTGTTGAAATCATTGAATTTCAGCGAACTGTCTTCCAAGGCCACGACACGCTTGCCTATTCCCTGAATATCGTCGATATATTCCTTGCAGGAAAACATGGCCATCCCCATGAGAAGGGACAATGTGAATAAAATAGCTTTTCGCGTCATAGTCAAAAATGTTTATGTGAGAAAACAACTATTTGCTTACTTCAGCGGAAGCGTTACCGTCGTACCGTCATAGAAAGTGAAAATCACATAGCGGTTGCCCTCGGTGTCAACCTTGATGGTAGCATCCTCGATCAGGGTCTTGGCATCCTTACCGTTTTCACCCGTAGCACTGATCTTATTGCCATCCTTGTCGAGCAGGGGTTCCCATGTTTCACCGCTGTCGTAAGAGATGACCCAGAAGCCATCCTGAATGTTAAGAAGCGGAGCCGTCGACTTGCCGTCCTTACCATCCTTACCGTTGGCAGGCACCTGCTTGCCGTCGGGACCAATCAGAGGCTTGCCGTCGATGAACCAGTAGTAGACGCCATCCTCGCCTTTTCTCACTTCGAGATTCGGCTCTGTTGCGTCGTCACCCTTCTTACCATTGGTGATAGTGATGACCTTCTTGTCCTCTGGCTTTGTAGAAAGCTTGCCCGTTGCAGGATCGATCTTGCCCAGCGTGATGGTGCGATAGCCCACTCCATCGGGATCGTCCTTTGCAGGCACCTCTACGATGCCAGTAATCACCCAGCCCTCTTCGGCGGCAGCGAGCAACTGGCTCACTCCCTTTATGTTCTGGTTGGTTCTGTTCACCAGATTCTCAAGGACGGTCACACGTTTATCCAGACCGTCGACTTCGTCTTGATAGTCAGTGCACGAGCAAAGTCCCATGCTGAATGCGAAGCCAGCCAATAGGAAAAATCTACTAATTGTTTTCATATCGTTCTTTTATTTTTATGGTTATTATTTCGGGTTAATAAAGCATATCGACGACATAGCACACGGTGACGCGGTTGTCCTCGTTGATGGGGAACGGCTGCTCACGGTCGCCCTTGGCCTGCTTGTAGATGCGGTCGCGGTTGATGCCCTGCGATACGAGATAGTCGGCCACACGGGCTGCACGCTCTACAGACAGGCGCTGATTGATGGTAGGCGTACCGGTCAGACGGTCGGCATAGCCAGTCATCTCGACATGTGCTCTCGGGTGAGTCTTCATGTACTCAACCAACTGATGCAACTTGGGGAACTCGCTGCTGCGCAGCTGACTGTTGTTGATAAGGAACTGGATGTTGACAGCCATAGCCACGGTGTCGCGCACCATAGGTTCTTTCTTCACAGGTGCAGGAATCTCGCGATAGATAGGATCAGAGAAGCGATAGCTGGGCGACAGGTTGATTTTCACACCCACAAGTGCGGTGAAGTGCCAGTCGCGGTTGTCGTTCTTGCCCAGCTTCGAGTTGAAGTGGTCGGGCAGCATGTTGGCATTGACCTCGGCTTCGATGGCAACACGGTCGCTGATGCGGAAGTCGGCACCGACACCGCCACGCACAACAGGATTGAAGCGATTGTCGCGCCACAGTTTCTGGAAAGGCACACCCTGCTGGTCGTAGGCTTTTTCAGCATCCTTGTTGTTGAAGCTGTAAGCCACACCACCACCCAGAGTGATGAAAGGCGACACAGGCTGGTCATAGACCCATCCGAAGAAGAGCGAGGCCAGGTCAACTTTCAACTCGAGTGTAGGCTGAATGAAATTCCACTTGTATCCCATGTCAGGGAACACATAGCGATTTCGAGCCCATGCACCGTTCACGGCCAAACGCGCACCAAAGATTTCGGAGAACTGATAGGTACCTGCAACCTGCACAGCCGGAGAAAGAAGGTCGCCAAACTTTGCCTCGCCAATGTCATAGCCAGCACCTCCTTGAATAGAGAGCTGCCAGTGAGGCAAAAATTCAGGGATACCCGGCATGACCAATAGCCTGTTAGTTTGAGCCGTGGCCGTCCCTAATGTGATGCAAAAAATGCATACAGTTAATAATGTCCTTTTAATCATGATATTGTTGAATTTAGTAAAATTTTTCACAAAGGTATATTTTTTTTCATTTCATGGCTCGTTAACACAGTTAAATAACGTTAATTACCCTACTATTTATGCAAATTGAGAACAAAAATGGATTTTTTTGTAGTAATCTAACATCATTTCAACCAAAAATCATTGAATTTAACGAAAAAAAGAGATACATTTATTTTCTACGTTTTTAGAACGCAAATATGAAAGATTTTGTACAAAATGCAAAAAAAAATGACACTTAGAATTGAAGTTCTACTTTCACGTTTTTTCGTAATTTGCTATCATTGAATTAGATTTGTTTTTTCGCTCACTTTAGCCTAATCGACACCTTATCCTGAAAATACAAACTGAAAAGTTTTATACAAAATGCCACCGATAATGAATTGTATATGCAAAATTGAAGTGGTAATTTAATAAATATTAAAAAACGAATGTTAATACAGAAGTTTGAGTAGAAACAAACATTTTAGAACTATGGTGTCCAATTTGTAGTGCATTGAAAAAAAATATTACAGACCCCACCCCTGCCCCTCAAGGGGAGGGGCAGGGGTGGGGTCTTGTAACATGAATCTCATATACTTTTGATTACATCAAATTAGACACTCTAATTCCGCACTTGAATTATGTATTTTCTTGACAAACACCCCTCTGAGAATCGCATGGAATTCACCAAACTTAAAGTCGCTTGCAAATATGCGAGTATTGAAAGATGTTGCGCATATCCTTGATTTACAGTATGTTGCAAAATTCAGTTTCGTAAAAAGAACAGTTCTTACCCACCGATTGTTCGCCTTTCGACCAACACTGAATAACGTTCTTCAGCCTTCGTGCTGTGATTAGTATTGAATCAAAGTGGGTTTGCAGCCACATCAAACAGAGTTATGACTTAGAACAGAATGTAATGGATGCTAAAACTCAGTTTGATATAGCTGCAAACCCACTTTGATTCAATATCAATCTCAGAACGATGGCGATGGC
This sequence comes from uncultured Prevotellaceae bacterium, assembly GCA_902771445.1. Lineage (GTDB taxonomy): Bacteria > Bacteroidota > Bacteroidia > Bacteroidales > Bacteroidaceae > Prevotella. The sequence goes on along the minus strand of CACXXD010000151.1, from coordinate 505 downwards.
ATGGTGCGATGGCTGGTGTCACCTCGTTCTAGAATGCCACTTTCAGAAGTGCCTTTTTTTTATGAATTATTTTTACAAAACATGCAGTCTCTGAATTCAGACAAATGCTGAATCCGAAAAAAATTTGCCCTTACATATCTTCAAGAGACAATGACCCGACATGAATCGTCATCCTTGCTTCGCGTCGGCTCTGCTGCAAAACCTCGCCAAGCACCTGTCGTTCGTTTTCCCTATCGTAGAACTTCATATCTTAAATTGGTATTCGTTATTACCGTAACCGTCATTACTTTTGCAAAGGTACAAAAATTATTCATACCAACAAGTAAAATGGGATAAAAACTGGCGCCAAATAGTAAACGGATGCTGTGTCCGAACTTTTGCTTATAAGAGGAAGGGGTTATGCTTACCCCCCTACGGCTTCAGATTCTGCCTTGCTCGTGATAGGAATAATACTGGCCATCGACCACGATGACATGGTCGAGGAAGTGAAGGCGCATGATGTCGC
>CACXXD010000150.1 GCA_902771445.1 uncultured Prevotellaceae bacterium | reverse complement strand
ATCCCACTTAATCTCGGAGAGATATCGGTAACAATCCTCGTCGCTCCTAAAGCGATTGTAAAACTTAATAGAATTCACGCCTTTGAATATGTCTCTTGGGTTTCATGGGTGCAAAGGTAGCAAAAATCTTTGAGATTAGGGCGGTCTAAGCGCCTATACCTATCGTTTCAAATAGCCTAAGCCAATTTCTTTATATTAGATTTCATCCGTACAGCATGAAAAGTATCGCGGATGCCACTGGGACATCCGCGATACTTCCTCTTATGTGTCTTTTATGGATTGTCAGAATCGACCGCCAAAGCCACCGCCGCCGAAACCGCCACGTCCACCGCCTCCACGGTTGCCGCCTCCGCGATTGCCGCCACGGCCTCCGTTGCCGCCGTCGGGACCACCGGGGCCTTGGCGCATGGCCTGACGCATCTCTTTGGTGCCGAAGAGGTTCAGACGATAGGTGGCACGCAGCATGACGTAGCTGTTGATGGAGTTGTACCAGTTGTCGGTGCGCGACATGGCACTGATGGTGCGCGAGAAGTTGGACTGCTGGCGCAGGATGTCGTAGAACTCCAGTCGGACTGACAGGGGACTGCCCTTCAGGAAACTCTGTGAGATCTGTGCATTCCAGATGAGCTCGTTGGTGTTGGCAGCGGCATCGCTGTAACCACGACGGCTCGACATGTTCAGGCTTGTGGTGAACTGCATGCCCCAAGGAGCCTGAATGGTGGTGTTGAAGCCATAGTTGAATGCCCACGTAGTCAGGTTTGAGTTGGGCTGCAAGGCATTGTAGACATAATTGTACTGCACGCGTCCGTTCAGCTCGAACTCCAGCCAGTCGTTGCGGTAGCTGGCACCCAGACGGTCGGCCAGACTGGTCTGCTCGGTGCTCATGGTGCTGATGTTGCCGTTGCGCTCCAGGTCGATGTAGCCGGCCTGTTTGCTGTAGCTGGCATCGATGGCATTGTTCAGGTTGAATCGCCCGAGGGTGTCGAGCGCGGTGTTGAAAGTGAAGTTGCCGCCGATGTTCCAGTTGCCGTTGATGTTCTCAGGGCGCGAGGTGCGTCCGCCCGTCACGGGGTCGTACTTCACCATGTTGGCCACGGCATTCTTGGTGGTCGAGAAGTTCAGGTTGGCAAACACGAAACGCTGGTAGCGCTCAAAGAAGTCGTTGTAGCGCCAGTTGAAGCGCTGTGTGAACGAAGGCTTCAGTCCCGGGTTACCGCTGGTGATGTTGAGCGGGTCGCTGTTGTCGGTGATGGGCAGCAGTTGGCTCATCGAGGGCTGGCTGGTGCTGCCGCGATACTCGAAGCGCATGTTGCCGCGCTCAGACATCTTCCAACGGAAGTTGGCCGTCGGGCTCCAGTTCACCACGTTGCGCTTGGTCACGGTGTCGGTGGTCAGGTAGCGGTAGGTGAACTCCGATGACTGCGGAATGACCTGCACACCTACGTTGAAGTTGTAGGCCTTGCGAACGACACGCAGCATGATTTCGCCCGTATGGATGTAGTTGCGGTATTGCGAGAAACGGCTCAGGTCCTTGCGATAGTAGCTGTCCAGTGGATCGTGGGCAAGCGGAGCCGAGAGATAGTCGTCCCAGTTGCGATATTGTGGATAGATGCCGGTCCAGTCCTTGTAGCTCTGATAGGTGTTGTTGGCCCAGCTGAAGTCGTAGGTAGAACGGTCGTTCTTCGTATAGCGGTACTGGAAGTTATAGCTGAACTGCAGGAACACGGCTTGGAAGATGGGCTCACTGTAGGTGAGGCGTGCGCTGTAGTCGTAGTTCTTCGAAGGTGTCAGATTATAGCGGTTGGTCTCGTAGCGAGCCGAATCGGGATTGAGGGTCAGATAGCGATACAGGTTGACCAGATTGGAAGATGTGGCCTCAGAGTCGCCGTTGGAGTAGTTGGCACTCAGGCGCAGTGTGATGTTGCGCCCGCCGCCGCCCAGCTTGCGGTTCACTTGCAGTGTGCCGCCCAGTTGCTTGGAGTCAGAGTAGGAGAGGCCGTTGCGTGCTCGGTTGTTCACCACGTAGAGGGTGTCGATGCCCAGCATGCGGCTCACCATATCGGCAATGTTGTCGGTAGACTGCATGTAGTTGTAGGGGTCTTGGTTGAACGTTGCCGATGAGCTGATTGTGCGAGTGTCATTGGAAGAATAGCTCCAAGTAGGACGGAAGTTGATGTTCCAGAGCGTGTCGGGCTGCCATTCCAGTCGCATCTGTGCGTTCCACGAGTTGGAGCGAGTATAGGTCTGTCCAACCGATTCGGAGAAAGAGCCAGTCTTGCTGACGAAGTTTTCCGATGAGCTGCGCGACCAAGCGTCGCCGTCTCGGTGGTTCCAGCGTATGGAGCCGTCCCACTTCAGCTTGTCCTTCTTCTCATAGTTGAAGTTCACGGCTCCCATCTTTGAGGCTTGCAGACCGCTGCGCCCGCCGCCACCGAAGCGCCCGCCGCCGCCACCACCGCCGAAGCCCATGTCGTTGGTGTTGTTGGCATTGAAAAAGGCCATTCCGCGCCACTCGTCTTTCATCATGGCACCCATAGCGCGTCCGCTGTAGCGGTGGTGTGTACCCATGCCGGCATCGACATTGGCAAACATGCCTCGGTTCATGCCACGCTTCAGACCGAAGTCGAGCACGGTCTGTTCCTCACCGTCGTCGATACCGGTCACGCGGCTCAGGTCGCTCTTCTGGTCGTAGGTCTTGATGCGCTCTACGATTGAGGTGGGCAGGTTCTTGATGGCCGTCTTGGTGTCGCCCGTCATGAACTCCTTGCCGTCGACCATGATTTTCTTCACTTCCTTGCCGTTGATCTTGATGGTTCCGTCGTCGCTCACTTCGGCACCCGGCAGCTTCTTCACCAGTTCTTCCACCACCGATCCTTCGGGTGTGCGATAGGCTCCTGCATTATATATGATGGTATCGTCCTTGGTCGTCACCTTTGCCAGATTCTTCACCACTTCGGCCCCCTTCAGCATCACTGCATCGGGAGTGATGGCCAGTGTTCCCAGTGGCAGTGGCTTGTCGGTCATGGTGATGTTCTTGAACAGGGTCTTGTAGCCCACGTATGTGACGCGCACGATGAATCTGCCCTTGCTGGGCGCAGTCATCGAGAACTGTCCGTTGGCATTGGTCATTGCGTTGCCCACCAGCGTGCTGTCGGTCTTCAGCAGAGCCACAGTAGCCTGTATCACGGGTTCTTTTTCGTTGCCGTCAATCACCTGTCCTGTGATTGTGTTTTGTGCTTGAATGGAAAGCACTGCCGTCAGCATGACGGTCATCAAGAGTAGAATACGTTTCATTCTGGGTGAAGAATTGGTTATCTTATTTACACTAAAAATTCCTTTCTGTTTTTATGACGGTTAAGATGCAGAAAAGTTTAATTGTGTGGATTACAATGTTGAGTTTTTTTCTTTAAAAAGAAATCACGAATCTAAGAATGGCAGCGGTCTGTTGACCGATTCTTAGATTCGTGATAGGCAGACGGGAAATGATGTAATCGGCTTATTTCTCGTAGAGGCTGCGCTCGATGAGCAACGGCATGCGCTTGCGCTTGAATTCCGAACCGCGATGACGTTTCAGCACACGCTCTACCGTCTCAGCACCGTATGCCGCATTCATGCGATTCAGCTCTTGCTGCAACTTGTCGGCATCGTCTTTCGACTGCAAGTAGCTGTTCAGAATGTCGTCCACTTCCTCGTAGGTGTGTCCTGGTGCAATCTGTGCCATGTCGCCTCCGGCTGCCACGCCGTTGCCGTCGGTGGGTGTGATGTCGTAGGCTGCCTTCAGGGCCTTGTAGGCTGCACTGTCTTTGTCGGTAAAAACCTCTGTAAACAGATATTTGCACATCTCGTAGACCTCGTGCTTCCACAGTCCGCCAATGGGGTTGAAGTCGGCCACGTCGCCGTGGATGGTCCAGAAGCCCAGGTTGTGTTCCGTCAGGTTGTCGGTGTCCATCACCAAGCCGCCCGTCACCGAAGCAATGTTGTAGAGATAGATCATGCGCAACCTTGCCTTGATATTGCCTTGCGACAGCTGTGTCGACGCGTATCGCTGCTCGCAAGTGGCCCTCATCAGCAGATATTCCTTTTGCAGGTTCTCCACCCACCACTCGTCGCAGAAGCCTTTCATGGCCATCAGTGCCGAGTCGTTCTCTTCGTTGCTGTTTGTTGAGCAGGGCAGGCTCACCCCGATGAACTTGAAGCCCTTCTCCGGGTCGAGTCGCGTCACCTCATGGCAGATGGCTGCCGTCACAGTTGAGTCTATGCCGCCAGAGAGACCCAGCACCATCGTCTTCAGATGGTTGTCGGTCAGATACTGCGCAGTGAGGCGCACCATTGTCTCGAATGCGTTCTTGTAGTCTATCATATCGTTAGAAGCAATAGCCTATTCTGAAATTCAGTGTCTTGTAGGTATTTGCCTGCGGGCAGGTCTTTTCCAGGTCGCCGCCGTAATAGGCACCAATGAAGTATCTCTTGTAAAACGCATCAACACCAATCTGCCACGTGCCAACGCTGCGGCTCCACAGCTCGTCGGTCGTCATCACGTCCTTGTCGAAGATGTCACGGTTGTCGGTGTCGCCTTTCTCCTTGCCGCCGATGTAGATTTTATAGGCGATGCCAGCGTAGGGTACCAGCATGACGTTCTTGCCAAGATCGATGTCAACACCAAGGTTCATGATGGGCAGCGTGGCCGAGAACACATTGTACTTGGCGGTTCTGGTGGCATCGATGATGGTGTTGCCGTTGTAGAAGTGATAGTCCAGCTTTGCGCCCAGCTCAAGGTGCAGGGGCATGTCACCCATCTTGATGTTGTAGCTATAGCCCACGCCAAAGCCATTCCAGTTCTGCTTCGTGTCGCCCCCGTCCATTTTGACGTTCATCAGCGAGTACTCAACGTTCACCTTGTGGTAGTTCTCTTTGTCTCCGGGTTGAGCCGTAGCTGTCAGTCCCATGCTTAGCAATGCTGTTGCTAAAAGAATCTTGATGCGTTTCATAATTGTAATTTGTTTTAATAGTTAGATATCATTTTGCAAAAGTACATAAAAAATCTATGATTCCTACAACTTTAATAATGATTTAACAATTAGAGTAAATTGAAAATTGAAAATTGTTTTGTTTTTTTCATTCACTCAATTGTTTTATGTTAATACTAAATTTATATTCTCCAACAGATAGCACTAACAATCGGACAGAAAGAAAGCGCAGACCTGCCATATTTCCTGCCAGGCCCGTGAAAGCCTATATATCCTTATGGAGAAGTCTGCGCTTGATGCGCATACTCCAATAGGATATATTATGCTCTTTAAAATCCCTTTCGAGTTCGCGGTTTGGCAGGAAAATTGAGCAAATAAAGTGTTGTGTTCCTAAGAACACGCTGGCAAAAATACATTAAATTCTGCAATTCACCTCCACTTGATATCAAAAAGTGCTAAATTTTATATGATTTTAGCAAAGAACGATTCTGATAGGAAGTGAATAGAGCTGTATTTCAAAATCAAATGGGACAGAAACGGACGATGTTGTAGATTGCGGGAATTCTCAACAATGAGGGACTGCAATGGCAACGATTTGAATTTTTGAGCACTTGTTCGAATAGCTTTTGTAATGGCTAAGTAATGATAAAAAAAATAAACAGGGACGATTTAAAGCCACAGACCCCATCTCTGCCCCGTGCTCTGAACCACCGTGGTTTTGTCAAAAAAATTCATAGAAAAAAGCACCTTCTGAAAGTTGCATTCTAGAAGCGGGGAACCGCAGTGCTCACGTCATGTCTTAGCGGCAGTTTTGTGATTGATATTGAATCAAAGTGGGTTTGCAGCCATATCAAACTGAGTTTTAGCATTAGTTACACGATGATTAAAGTAAGAACTCAGTTTGATATGGCTGCAAACCCACTTTGATTCAATACTAATCT
>CACXXD010000149.1 GCA_902771445.1 uncultured Prevotellaceae bacterium | reverse complement strand
AAGGTGGCTGCCTTCACCGTGTTGCAATACATCAATCTTCTCAATCATAAGCCTATAGGGCAAGTTAAGTATGCATTATTTTAATTCAACCAACAGGTCATGGAATATATGTCACAGGAAGGCTACGACAAGCTCGTGGCCGAACTCCATCAGCTGGAGAGTGTCGAACTGCCTCAGGTGAGAGAGGCCATAGCCGAGGCGCGTGATAAAGGCGACCTCAGTGAGAATTTCGAGTATCATGCCGCCAAGCGCGAGCAAGGCCGACTATTGGGACGCATCCGTTTCAAGCAGCGCGTGTTGGCCAACGCACGTGTCATTGACATGTCGCGCCTGAACAGCGACAGCGTGCAGTTGCTCAGTCGGGTTGAAATGACCAACCTGAACAACCAGAGTCGTATGACCTACACCATCGCCAGTCCTCACGAGGCCAATCTGCGTGAAGGAAAGATCTCCATCAAGTCGCCTATCGCCCAGGCACTGTTGCATAAGAAAGTAGGCGACATTGTCGAAGTGCGTGTCCCTGCCGGTATGCTGAAGTTGCGCATTGAGAACATCCAGCTTTAGGCCATTACAACGAAAAAAAAGGTGAGCTAAAGAGAGTATTGCTGAACCTTGAAAATATGAATTTTCTTGACAACGACCCCACTGAGAATCGCATGGAATTCACCAAACTGAAAGTCGCTTGCAAATATGCGAGTATTGGAGGGCCTTGCGCATACCGCTGATTTACAGTGCGTTGCGAAATTTAGTTTCGCAAAATGAACAGTTTTGTCAGCCTGAATATTCGCCTTTCGAACAACTCTGAGCGGCATTCAGCGGCCTTCATGCCGTGATTGATACTGAATCAAAGTGGGTTTGCAGGCATATCAAACTGAGTTATGACTTGGAACAGAACGTAACGGAAGTAAGAACTCAGTTTGATTTGGCTGTAAACCCACTTTGATTCAGTATCAATCTCAAAACGGTGTCACGGGCATGGTGCGACGGCAGGCGCGTCCTCGTTCTAGAATGCCACTTTCCGAAGGTGCTTTTTTCTATGAATTATTTTGACAAAACACAGTGGCGATTTACATCACAACCTTCTTACCTTTCTTAATATATATGCCGCGTGTGGGATGCTCCACGGGCTGACCGCTCAGTGAGTAATAGCGATTGTCGCTCTCTGGACTGCTGATGCGGTTGACCTTTGTTGCCCCAGACGGCAGCGAAAGCGTGACGGCTATGTTGCTCTGTCCACCCTTCAGGAAGGACTTCAGCTCGCCGGCAGAGAGACCGCTGAGCTTGCCCAGACGGGTGTAGTTGTACGAGTTGGTGCCGTAGAAGATGCAGATGTTACTGCCGCTGTAGAGGAGCACGTCGCCGGGCTGACCGTCCACCCACTCATTGCTGGTGGGCAGCGAGAAGCCCAGTGGCCCCCATATCTCGAAATCGCCGTTGGTGTTGAGCGACACGCTGACGGGGCCTTCGTTCAACTTGGCTACCAGTGCCTGAGTGGCCGCATTGTCTGCCAGCGCAACGGCATGCGTCACACCGTCGATGGTCATGTTTACAGTGTTCGATTCCATATTGCTTTGCTTGAAGTTCAGTGTCTTGAGCCAGTTCTCTATGAGCGATGCCGTCCGGCTGCGGTTCGAGTTGTTAATCCAGAGCGCGTCGCCCATCCACGTCACGTTGGGCAGCAGGTGTTTGGCATCGTTCACCACACCGCTGATGCCGCTCGAATGGCTCGACACGATGAGTGCCATGTTCTTGCCAGCCATCTTCTCGCTGTTGTCGTGCAGGTAGGTCTGCATGATGGCCGCCATCTGACTGTGCCAGAGGGGAGTCACGACGATGATGTTGTCGTAGTCGGCTGCGTCGTGGCCGACGGGGTCGATGGCAGGATAGTTGCCAGCCTTGATGTCGTTCAGCAGCTGATTGCCCACGGCATAGTTGTTGGCCTCGTATCTTTGCGTCTTGTCCACAGGCGTGATCTCCACCACGTCGGCCTGGAGCTGCTGGGTCAGTTCGTTCATGATGCGACGGCTGTCGCCCGTATAGCTGTAGTAGGCTACGAGGGTCTTGCCGTTGGAGGCATTGGCGGGGGCCGCGGGGGCCGGAGTTGTTTCGGCCTTCGTCTCATTGTCGGCTGAGCAGCAGGCAAACAGCATGGCTGCCACTAAGAGTAAAAACTGTTTCATGTTGAAATGGCTTGTTTAGTGATTATTTTTGTTTTGGTTGCAAAGTTACATGGATTGTTTGATATGTCAGGCACACAAAAGGCATGAATGTCTACCAATTTTGCGGAATGCAGTGATATTCACACCTATGTCATCAATATAGGCAAGGGCATGCTGATGCAAGGCCACAATATCAGTGAGACCTCTCGGTTGCTGGGCTTTGAGTTTCCGCACCACTTCACTCGTCTTTTCAAGAAAATCGTTGGCATCACCCCCAGTGAGTTCATGGGGAAATGAAAAATGCAAGTAATCATCCCCAAAATATAACTTAATATGAATCTCACATACTTTTGGATACATCAAATTGAACACCCTACTTCAGAATCTAACGGTGACGGGGTGCTCCGTTTCCTTTTTCCAGTTCTTGGTCCACTCAAACCATTCCTTGGCAGAGTGGAAACCGAAAGTCTCGTTGGCCGAACAGTAGGCCACCTTGTAGCTTAGCCTGTCGGACGACGTGCTCACCACGAAGGCATAGTCGCCGCCCTGCGTGCCTTTCTCGCCGGGAACCTCCTTGACGATGTTCTGCTGTTGCAGACAGATGGCCAGTCCCACGGTCTCGCGGTTCCACTTCACGGTGTCGGTCGATGGCCAGTCGGTTCCCCAGCAGGCACGCAGACCTTTCTTGTCGGAAAACTCCTCAGACCCCTTCACGTTGATGATGCCGGTGGAGAATTGGTAGTCGGCCACGTCGTGGTTGAAGAACACGTCGACGTCGGTATCACGATGCCCGGCATACTGCGTGTAGCGGATGGTCATGTTGACGGGCGCCTTCTGTGCATCGGCTTTCCATCCCTTGTCTACCAGTTCGACAATCGTGCGCAGGGGGCCGTAGCTGATGATGCGCTGGGTGCGCGACTTGACTGGCTCTATCATCGTCGATGCTGTTCCGTTCCATCCCCTGAAGGCACCCAGGCCGAAGGTGTTGCCCACCCACAGCACATCGTCGCCGTAGCCCTCCTTCTTCTGGGTGGCCGAGGTGTAGAACTGGGTCTCGCGCAGCTCCAGTCGTTTCGTAAACTTGCCGTACAGGTCGAGCGTCTGCCGCTTGTCAAAGTAGATGCGGATGCCGTTCAGCTCGCTTTCGAAGCTCACGCCGTGGTGGTGCTGCAGGTTGTACGAGTTGGCACAGTCGCCCCGGGCCGTGATGCTCTCTATGTAGTTGTTGTGCTTGTTCTTTTCCTTCACCTTGTCGTTGCGCATCAGCATCTCCGTGTAGACGCGAGGCTCGTAGGTCCGTGGACTACCTTCTTTATATAAGGTGATGGTGTAGGTCTTCGACTCCTTGCCTTTCAGATTGACGAGAAAGCAAAGCTCGTCGAATCGTTCGTCCTGGTCCAGGTCGTCCAGCTGACAAGGCACCTCGCTGCCGTCGGCCTGTTTCACGAGGGCCGACTGCACTTCGCCATACTTCTGCAGTGCAATCACGACGGGTTGGTCGGTGCGGTCTGACTTGATGCTGTTGCTCACTGTTACGTTGAATGAAGTCTGGGCATTGGCCACAATGCCGCCTAAAAGTGCAAATAAAGAAATAATACGTTTCATAGTCGTTCATTTTTCTGCAAAAATAACGAATTGAATATATATTTTAAATATTTTAGGTTAAAATTTTGTTTTTAAAGGAATTTTTAGTAATTTTGCAGGGTAATTTAACTGAACTAACGTTAATTGTGCAAAAAATATATATCATATTGATTGCTGTGATGCTGGCCTGCATCGGGTGCGAATGGCATCTGCGCTCCGACCTGACGGCCGATTCTGAGTCGTTTGTTGAGCGCTACGACCGTGCAGAGGCCTTCTTCCTGACCACAGGCGATTTCTCGGCATTGCAGCAGATGCAGACTCGCTATCCAAAGCAGACCCGAAGACTGATCGAAGATGTGTTGCAGCTGGGTAAGGTCGACGATGCTCATATCAATGTGCGTTTCTATTCTTTCTTTCAGGATTCCACCTTGCAGAAACTGATTGCCGAAGTTGGCGAACAGTATCGCGACATGAACGATATTGACAAGCAACTGACTGATGCATTCACCCGCCTTTCCGATTTGTTGCCAGGCACTACACCTCCCGTTGTCTATACGCAGATTGGCTCGCTCGACCAGAGTATCGTGGTGGGCGACGGGCTGTTGGGCATTTCGCTCGATAAATATTTAGGTGCCGACTATCCTCTTTATGTAAAATATGGTTACACCGAACGGCAGCGCTCAATGATGACGCGTGAGTTCATCGTGCCCGATTGTCTGGGATTCTATCTGTTGAGCCTTTATCCTGCGGCTGACGACTCTTTGCGCTCTGTTCATATCGGTCGCATTCAGTACACGGTGAATCAGGTGCTGAACCGACAGGTTTTCAAGAGCGAATATGTGGAGCAGGCACAGCAAAAGATGGAAGCCAACAAAGGAATGACACTTGTCGAGCTGTTGAAATCAGCCAAATAGCAGTTTTGGTTGCCACTGTGCATGCCTACCGCTTGTTCATTATTTCTGCGAAGCCTCTATCTGTTGAACAAGACTGCGGATATAGGCATCGGAGACATTGGAGATGTCCGATTTGTCGTATATGGTCATCAGTGTTATCAAGACTTCATCATCGCTTTGCTGCTGAATATTATAGGTCAGCACCCGTGCTCCTCCACTTTTACCCTTGCCTTTCGATGCGATAGCCATTCTGTATTTGTAGGTATGCTGACCTATCGGTTCACCACTAAAAGGATTAGCTTCAAGTCCATCAAGAAAGGTTTGGTAGTCGTTCTCGAAAGACGGATATTTCTTTCGCAGAGCCTTTGCCCCACGTTCAAACTCGTTTAGGTAGTCGAATGAAACTTTCATGCCTATTTAGAGAAAAGGTTACGGGCATCGTGATGGACATTGCCAGACTGGAGCTCGTCGAAGGCTCGCTCAAGGCTTTCCTTTACCATTTTCTGCTGAGTCTTAGTCTTGTTTTGCTCTGCAATCAAACGCTCGGTAAGAGCCTTGCGGACGGCCTTGGTCTGACTCTGAATAAGAACCCACAATGCATCAACGGTGCTGATCTCAGCTTTGTCTGGTGATACTGATGTAATCATAATTCTATACGTACTTTGTTGTTTCGGGGACAAAGATACAATTATTTTCTGAGAACAGCGAAGAAATGACTGAAAAAACGAATCAATCAGTGGAGCTGAGAGACTATCAAGTTGACATGCTGGAGAGGCTGGAAAAAGCATGGAAACGAAATAGGAACGTGATGGTGCAGATGCCGACAGGGACGGGAAAGACGTGGCTGATGGCCGCTGCCATCAGGAGGGAAAAGGGAAGAGTGAATAGTGAAAAATTTGCTACCGCACGAATTCTTGTCGTGGCGCATCGGAGGGAGCTGATCGAGCAGATATCGAGGACACTGGACAGCTTCGGCATAGAGCATTGACTGATTGTCAGCGGCAGGGAGATTGACGAGACGAAACAGGTGCAGGTGGCAAGCATACAGACACTGGCAAGGAGAGAACAGCTTTCCCCCCCCTCTCGAACGGAGATGGAACGGAGATGGAACGGAGAGCGGAAGCAAATTGTTCACTCTTCACTTTTCCCTTATCATCATAGACGAGGCCCACCATACGCTTGCCCGGACCTACAGGATACTGTGGGACAAGTGGCCGAAGGCCAGGTTCCTCGGACAGACGGCCACGCCGTGCCGGCTGAACAATGCGCCGTTCACGGATCTGTTTGATACGCTGCTGCAGTCGTGGAGCATACAGGAGTTCATAGACAAGGGCTGGCTGAGCGACTTCGAGTACGTGTCGGCCAGTCC